>NZ_CP079724.1:0-140000 GCF_019334565.1 Streptococcus oralis
TTAGCTCTGACCTATAATCCTCTTTTCATCTATGGAGGACCTGGTCTTGGAAAGACTCACTTGCTCAATGCGATTGGAAATGAGATTTTGAAAAATATTCCTGATGCGCGTGTCAAGTACATTCCTGCCGAAAGCTTTATCAATGACTTTCTTGAACACTTGCGACTTGGGGAAATGGAAAAGTTCAAAAAAACTTACCGTAGCCTTGATCTCTTATTGATCGATGATATCCAATCTCTCAGTGGCAAAAAAGTCGCGACCCAGGAAGAATTTTTCAATACCTTCAATGCTCTTCATGATAAGCAGAAACAGATTGTCCTAACCAGTGATCGAAGTCCTAAACACCTAGAAGGACTTGAAGAGAGACTTGTCACACGCTTTAGCTGGGGATTGACGCAAAATATCACTCCTCCTGACTTTGAGACACGTATCGCCATTCTTCAAAGTAAAACAGAGCACTTGGATTACCATTTCCAAAGTGATACTCTGGAATACTTGGCTGGCCAATTTGATTCAAATGTTCGAGAATTGGAAGGAGCAATCAACGATATCACCTTAATTGCCAGAGTGAAGAAGATTAAGGATATTACTATTGATATTGCTGCGGAAGCTATTAGAGCACGTAAGCAAGACGCCCGCCAGATACTTGTTATTCCAATTGAGAAAATCCAAACTGAAGTTGGTAATTTTTATGGAGTGAGTGTCAAAGAAATGAAGGGGACGAGACGAGTTCAAAACATCGTTTTAGCGCGTCAAGTTGCTATGTATCTAGCTAGAGAACTGACAGATAACAGTCTTCCGAAAATCGGAAAAGAATTTGGTGGAAAGGATCACACCACCGTGATTCATGCCCATGCTAAAATCAAATCATTGATTGACGAAGACGATAATTTACGTTTAGAAATAGAAGCAATCAAAAAGAAAATTAAGTAGCTTGTGGATAAGTTTTCCTTTCTTATCTTTTTTATCCACATTTTTTAAACAAGCTTAGAAGCTTAAGTTTACTAAATAGCACTTAGTTTTCCACAGAATTCACAAACTCTATTATTACTATTAACTTTCTAATACTAAAAATAAATAAAGGAGAATCCATGATTCATTTTTCAATCAATAAAAATTTATTTCTACAAGCCTTAAATACTACAAAACGAGCAATAAGCTCTAAAAACGCTATTCCAATTTTATCAACAATCAAAATTGACGTTACAAATGAAGGAATTACTTTAATTGGATCAAACGGTCAAATTTCTATTGAAAATTTCATTTCTCAAAAGAATGAAGATGCTGGTCTCTTGATCACTTCTTTGGGTTCGATTCTTCTTGAAGCTTCTTTCTTTATCAATGTTGTATCCAGTCTTCCAGATGTAACGCTAGATTTCAAAGAGATTGAACAAAAACAAATTGTCTTAACCAGTGGCAAATCAGAAATTACTCTAAAAGGAAAAGATAGCGAACAATACCCACGAATCCAAGAAATTTCAGCAAGCACACCTTTGGTTCTTGAAACCAAACTACTCAAGAAAATTATCAATGAAACAGCTTTTGCTGCAAGTACGCAAGAAAGTCGTCCAATCTTAACAGGTGTCCACTTCGTATTGAGCCAACACAAGGAACTAAAAACAGTTGCGACAGACTCACACCGCCTTAGCCAGAAGAAATTGACTCTTGAAAAAAATGGAGATGATTTCGATGTGGTGATTCCTAGCCGCTCTCTACGCGAATTTTCAGCGGTATTTACAGATGATATTGAAACTGTAGAGATTTTCTTTGCAAATAATCAAATCCTCTTTAGAAGCGAAAATATTAGCTTCTACACTCGTCTCCTAGAAGGTAATTATCCTGATACAGATCGCTTGATTCCAACAGACTTTAACACTACAATTACTTTTGATGTGGTTAATTTGCGTCAATCTATGGAGCGAGCACGTCTCTTATCAAGTGCGACTCAAAATGGTACTGTGAAGCTTGAAATTAAAGGTGGAGTTGTTAGCGCCCATGTTCACTCTCCAGAGGTTGGTAAAGTAAACGAAGAAATCGATACGGAGCAGGTGACTGGGAATGATTTGACTATTAGTTTCAACCCAACTTACTTGATTGATTCCCTCAAGGCTTTAAATAGTGAAAAGGTTACTATTAGCTTTATCTCAGCAGTTCGTCCATTTACTCTTGTGCCAGCAGATACTGACGAAGATTTCATGCAGCTTATCACACCAGTTCGTACAAACTAAGAGAAAGAGGTTGAGCCTAGCTCACCTCTTTTATGATATAATCAAAAAAGAAAAGGAGAGTAGTATGTATCAAGTTGGAAATTTTGTTGAGATGAAAAAACCACATGCTTGTATAATTAAGTCAACAGGAAAAAAAGCTAATCGTTGGGAAATCACCCGTGTAGGGGCAGATATCAAAATAAAGTGTAGCAATTGTGACCACCTTGTTATGATGAGTCGCTATGATTTTGAACGAAAAATGAATAAGATTATTGACTAAGAACCCTTAGTTAGAGGGTTAGCAAGTTTTCCCTTTTTGTGTTATAATGTTAGGGATTGAAATGAGAACGGAGAATGAGAAACTATGGCTTTAACAGCAGGTATCGTTGGTTTGCCAAACGTTGGTAAATCAACCCTTTTTAATGCAATTACAAAAGCAGGAGCAGAGGCGGCAAACTACCCATTTGCGACTATTGATCCAAACGTTGGGATGGTGGAAGTTCCAGATGAACGCCTACAAAAACTAACGGAAATGATTACTCCTAAAAAGACAGTTCCAACAACCTTTGAGTTTACAGATATTGCAGGGATTGTAAAAGGAGCTTCAAAAGGAGAAGGTCTAGGTAATAAATTCTTGGCCAATATTCGTGAAGTAGATGCGATTGTTCACGTAGTTCGTGCTTTTGATGATGAAAATGTGATGCGCGAGCAAGGACGTGAAGACGCCTTTGTGGATCCACTTGCAGATATTGATACCATTAACCTAGAGTTGATTCTTGCTGACTTAGAATCAGTTAATAAACGCTATGCGCGTGTAGAAAAGATGGCACGTACGCAAAAAGATAAAGAATCAGTAGCAGAGTTTAACGTTCTTCAAAAAATTAAACCAGTCCTTGAAGACGGGAAATCAGCTCGTACCATTGAATTCACAGATGAGGAACAAAAGGTTGTTAAAGGTCTCTTCCTTTTGACCACTAAACCAGTTCTTTATGTTGCTAATGTGGATGAGGATGTAGTTTCAGATCCAGATTCTATAGACTATGTTAAACAAATTCGAGAATTTGCAGCGACAGAAAATGCAGAGGTAGTTGTTATTTCCGCGCGTGCTGAAGAAGAAATTTCTGAGTTAGATGATGAAGATAAACAAGAGTTTCTTGAAGCACTTGGCTTGACAGAATCAGGTGTTGATAAGTTGACTCGTGCAGCTTACCACTTGCTTGGACTCGGAACTTACTTCACAGCTGGTGAAAAAGAAGTCCGTGCTTGGACCTTTAAGCGAGGGATGAAAGCTCCTCAAGCAGCTGGTATTATCCACTCAGACTTTGAAAAAGGTTTTATTCGTGCAGTAACCATGTCATATGAGGATCTAGTGAAATACGGATCTGAAAAGGCTGTAAAAGAAGCTGGGCGCTTGCGTGAAGAAGGAAAAGAATATATCGTTCAAGATGGCGATATCATGGAATTCCGCTTTAACGTTTAATAACATTTAATAAATAGTGTCAATTAGGTTGGAAAAAAATTCCAACCCTTTTGGCTTTTGAAAGGAAAAATAAATGACTAAATTACTTGTAGGATTGGGAAATCCAGGGGATAAATATTTTGAAACCAAGCACAACGTTGGCTTTATGTTGATTGACCAACTAGCTAAAAAACAAAATGTCACCTTTACACATGACAAGATATTTCAAGCTGACCTAGCTTCTTTTTTCTTTAATGGAGAAAAAATTTATCTCGTCAAACCAACAACATTTATGAATGAAAGTGGAAAAGCGGTTCATGCTTTATTGACTTACTATGGTTTGGATATTGAAGATTTACTCGTTATTTACGACGACCTTGACATGGAAGTCGGGAAAATTCGTTTAAGAGCAAAGGGCTCAGCAGGTGGGCATAATGGTATCAAGTCTATTATTCAACATATAGGGACTCAGGTATTTAACCGTGTTAAAATAGGTATTGGAAGACCTAAAAAAGGCATGTCAGTGGTTCACCATGTTTTAAGTAAGTTTGATCAGGATGACTATGTGGGTATTTTACAGTCTATTGACAAGGTTGACGATGCTGTAAACTACTATTTACAAGAGAAAAACTTTGAGAAAACAATGCAGAGGTATAATGGTTAAATGGTGACTTTATTAGATTTATTCTCAGAAAATGACCAGATAAAAAAATGGCATCAAAATCTGATAAATAAGAAAAGACAACTAATACTTGGTTTATCAACGTCTACCAAGGCTATTGCAATTGTAAGCAGTCTAGAAAAAGAAAATAAGATTGTGTTACTGACTTCAACTTATGGAGAAGCAGAACGAATTATCAGTGATCTTCTTTCTCTCTTAGGAGAGGAATTTGTCTATCCTTTTTTGGTTGATGACTCTCCTATGGTAGAGTTTTTGATGTCTTCGCAAGAAAAAATCATTTCGCGGGTTGAGGCCTTGCGTTTTTTGAGTGATCCGTCTAAGAAAGGGATTTTAGTTTGTAATATCGCAGCGAGTCGGTTAATTTTACCCTCTCCGACTAGATTTAAAGAAAGTACTATAAAAATTGCAGTTGGTGAAGAATATGACCAACACGAGCTACTTCACCGATTAAAGGAAATTGGATATCGAAAAGTTACTCAAGTACAGACACAAGGTGAGTTTAGTATTCGAGGAGACATTCTAGATATTTTTGAGATGTCTCAGTTAGAACCTTTCCGAATCGAGTTTTTTGGCGATGAAGTAGATGGTATTCGTACTTTTGAAGTCGAAACACAATTATCGAAAGAAAATCAGACAAACCTCACTATCTTTCCAGCTAGCGACATACTTTTGAGAGAAAAAGATTATCAACGAGGACAGTCAGCTTTAGAAAAGCAAATTTCAAAGACTCTATCACCAATTTTAAAATCATATTTGGAAGAGATTTTGTCAAGTTTTCATCAAAAACAAGTACATTCAGATAGTCGAAAATTTTTGTCCTTATGTTACGATAAAACATGGACTGTATTTGATTATATTGAAAAAGATACACCAGTATTCTTTGATGACTATCAAAAATTGATGAATCAGTATGAATCCTTTGAAAGAGAATTAGCACAATACTTTACAGAAGATTTACAGAATGGTAAATCATTTTCTGGGATGCAGTATTTTACAGATACAGAGCAAACCTATAAAAAACAAAGTCCAGTTACCTTTTTCTCCAATCTTCAAAAGGGCTTAGGAAACCTCAAATTTGATCACATTTATCAATTTAATCAATACCCCATGCAAGAGTTTTTCAATCAGTTTTCTTTTCTTAAAGAAGAAATTGAGCGATACAAAAAAATGGACTACACCATTGTTTTGCAGTCTAGCAATTCAATGGGCAGTAAAACATTGGAAGATGTTTTAGAGGAATACCAGATCAAATTGGATTCCAAAGATAAGTCAAGTATCTGTAAAGAATCTGTAAACTTGATTGAGGGTAATCTAAGACATGGTTTTCATTTTGTAGATGAAAAAATTCTCTTGATTACTGAACATGAGATTTTTCAAAAGAAATTAAAACGTCGGTTTAGAAGACAACATGCTTCAAATGCAGAGCGATTAAAAGATTATAATGAACTTGAAAAAGGGGACTACGTTGTTCACCATATCCATGGAATTGGCCAATATCTAGGAATCGAAACAATTGAAATCCAAGGTATTCACCGTGATTATGTCAGTGTACAGTATCAAAATGGTGACCAAATCTCCATCCCAGTAGAGCAGATTCAGTTACTGTCTAAATATGTTTCAAGTGATGGGAAAGCGCCAAAACTTAATAAATTAAATGATGGTCATTTCAAAAAGGCCAAGCAAAAAGTTAAGAACCAAGTAGAGGATATAGCTGACGATTTAATCAAGCTTTATTCTGAGCGTAGTCAGTTGAAGGGGTTTGCTTTCTCAGCTGATGATGATGAGCAACATGCTTTTGATGATGCTTTCCCTTATGTTGAAACGGATGATCAACTTCGCAGTATTGAGGAAATCAAGAGAGATATGCAGGATTCTCACCCCATGGATCGACTTTTGGTTGGAGATGTTGGTTTTGGGAAGACTGAAGTAGCAATGCGTGCTGCTTTTAAGGCAGTCAATGATCACAAACAGGTGGTCGTTCTAGTTCCAACGACGGTTTTAGCGCAACAGCACTATACGAATTTTAAGGAACGATTCCAAAATTTTGCTGTTAATATTGATGTGTTGAGTCGCTTTAGAAGTAAAAAAGAGCAGGCAGAAACACTTGAAAAACTAAAGAATGGTCAAGTCGATATTTTGATTGGAACGCATCGTGTTTTGTCAAAAGATGTTGTGTTTTCAGATTTGGGATTGATGATTATTGATGAGGAACAACGATTCGGTGTTAAGCATAAGGAAACTTTGAAAGAACTGAAAAAACAAGTAGATGTTCTAACCTTGACAGCAACGCCAATCCCTCGTACTCTCCACATGTCTATGCTGGGAATCCGAGATTTGTCTGTTATTGAAACTCCTCCAACCAATCGCTATCCTGTTCAAACCTATGTATTAGAGAAGAATGATAGTGTCATTCGTGATGCTGTCTTGCGTGAAATGGAGCGTGGAGGTCAAATTTACTATCTTTACAATAAGGTTGACACGATTGACCAGAAGGTTTCGGAATTACAGGAGTTGATTCCAGAGGCTTCGATTGGGTATGTTCATGGACAAATGAGTGAAATTCAGTTGGAAAATACTCTACTTGATTTCATTGAAGGTCAGTATGATATTTTGGTGACGACTACTATTATTGAGACAGGGGTAGATATTCCAAATGCCAATACCTTATTTATTGAAAATGCAGACCATATGGGTTTGTCAACCTTGTATCAATTAAGAGGAAGAGTCGGTCGTAGTAATCGTATTGCTTATGCCTATCTCATGTATCGTCCAGAAAAATCAATCAGTGAAGTCTCTGAAAAGAGATTAGAAGCAATTAAGGGATTTACAGAATTAGGCTCAGGATTTAAGATTGCGATGCGAGATCTTTCGATTCGTGGAGCAGGAAATCTCCTAGGAAAATCGCAGTCTGGTTTCATTGATTCTGTTGGTTTTGAATTGTATTCACAGTTATTAGAGGAAGCTATTGCTAAACGGAACGGTAATGGGAATAAAAGAATCAAAGGAAATGCTGAGTTGATTTTACAAATTGATGCTTATCTTCCTGATACTTATATTTCTGACCAACGACATAAGATTGAAATTTACAAGAAAATTCGTCAAATTGACAATCGTGTCAACTATGAAGAACTACAAGAAGAGTTGATGGACCGCTTTGGAGAATACCCAGACGTAGTAGCATACCTTTTAGAGATTGGTTTGGTTAAGTCATATTTTGACAAGGTATTTGTAGAACGTGTGGAAAGAAAAGAAAATAAGATTACAGTTCAATTTGAAAAAGTCACTCAACGACTATTCTTGGCTCAAGATTATTTTAAAGCCTTATCCGCAACGAACTTAAAAGCAGCTATAGCTGAGAATAAGGGAGTAATGGAAGTTGTATTCGATGTCCGAAACAAGAAGGATTATGAAATTTTAGAAGGTTTGCTGATTTTTGGAGAAAGTTTATTAGAGATAAAAGAATCAAAGGAAGCAAATCCCATTTAACATTTTTCTTCTATAAAAAGGATAAAAATGGTACAATAATAATTTGAGGTAATAAAAATGAGATTAGACAAGTATTTAAAAGTATCACGAATTATTAAGCGCCGCACAGTCGCAAAAGAAGTAGCAGATAAAGGTAGAATCAAGGTGAACGGAATCTTGGCCAAAAGTTCAACGGATTTGAAAGTTGATGACCAAGTTGAAATTCGCTTTGGAAATAAGTTGTTGCTTGTTAAAGTACTAGAAATGAAAGATAGTACAAAAAAAGAAGATGCAGTAGGTATGTATGAAATTCTCAGTGAAACACGGGTAGAAGAAAATGTCTAAAAATATTGTACAGATGAATAATTCTTTTATTCAAAATGAACATCAACGTCGTCGTTACCTGATGAAGGAGAGACAAAAACGAAATCGTTTTATGGGTTGGGTCCTTATTTTGATGATCTTGTTGTTTATTTTACCAACTTATAACTTGGCCCAAAGCTATGATCAGTTACTGCAACGACGTCAGCAATTAACAGAGTTGAAAGAGCAGTACCAAACTCTTAGTGATGAAAAGGATAAGGAATCCGCCTTTGCTGCAAAGTTGAAAGATGAAGACTATGTAGCAAAGTATGCACGCGCCAAGTACTATTACTCAAAGAAACGAGAAGCAATTTACACAATTTCTGATTTGCTTCCGAGGTAATGTCATGGAAAATTTATTGGAAGTTGTTGAGCAATTTCTAAGTTTATCAGATGAAAAATTAGAGGAATTGGCAACTAAAAACCATTTATTACGATTACAAGAAGAAAGGGAAGAGAAGAATGCGTAAGTTCTTAGTAGTTTTATTGCTACCTGCTTTTATCATAACCTCAAGAGTAGTTAGCACAGAAAAACAGCTTCCTTACTCTTCACAAGAAATTTATTATCTAACCGAGTCTGATTATGGATTCTACTATAAAGAAACTCTGGAATCCCCAATGGTATATGGAGAAACAGCTGTCTATGCTAATGAGGATCTTGTCAAGGAGTCTGGTAAATTGACTCCTGGAACCACCTTTAAAATAGTAGAATGGCGTTTGAATAGACAAGGTGTTCCTGTTTTTAAATTAGATAATCACCAGTTTATCCTTGCAGATAAGCGGTTGGTCTATGATCAAAGTCAAGTTCAAACTCAAAATAGACAAGTATGGTTGGAGCAGGGGTTTGTTATCTATAACAGTCCCTATGATGCGAAAGAAATTTCTTCAACCCTCTCTCCCTATCAACGCGTAACGGTGGATAGAGCTCTCTTTGCTGAGGGACAAGAATTTCTTCATATCAATCAAGTTGGGTGGGTATCAAAAGAGTTCACCTCAGAAGAAGACAATCGCATCCAGAAGGTTCAAGAAGTTTTATCAAACAACTATCAGAATGAAAATTATTCTATTTATGTTAAACAACTGAGTACAGGTAAAGAGGCTGGGGTGAATGAAGACAGCAAACTTTATGCAGCTAGCATCTTGAAACTAGCCTACCTTTATTACGCTCAAGATAAGATAAATCAAGGGGAATATACGCTAGACAGTAGCTTCAAGTATATCCCAGAAGTAAATAGTTTCCCTGGGTCCTATAAACCAGAAGGTAGTGGTAGCTTACCTAAAAAAGAAGATAACAAAGAATACAGTCTTCAACAGTTAATTACCAAGGTAACAAAAGAGTCTGATAATGTTGCTCATAATATTTTAGGTTATTATGTGACCAATCAATCTGACGGGGCTTTCAAAGAAAAAATGTCTACCATTATGGGCGAAGATTGGGATGTGAATGATAAACTAACTTCTTCAAAAATGGCTGGAAAGGTCATGGAAGCTATTTATAATCAGAATGGTTTTGTCTTAGAGTCTCTGAGCAAGACTGATTTTGACAACCAAAGAATTGCTAAAGGTGTTTCGGTTAAGGTAGCTCATAAAATTGGAGATGCCGATGAGTTTAAACATGACACTGCCATTGTTTATACGGATTCTCCTTTCGTTCTTTCTATTTTTACCAAAAATTCTGATTATGATACTATTGCTAAGATAGCTAAGGATGTCTATGAGGTTCTAAAATGAGGGACCAGGATTTTTTAAATCATTTTCTCCGAAAAGAGTATTTCAAAAAACATTCGAAAGTCTTATTAGCTCTGTCTGGTGGACTGGATTCGATGTTTTTATACCATCTATTGTCTACTTACCAAAAAGAGTTGGGAATTGAGTTGATTTTAGCACATGTCAATCACAAGCAGAGAAGGGAGTCTGACTGGGAGGAAAATGAACTAAGGAAGTTAGCTGATGTAGCTGAACTTTCTATTTATATCACAAGCTTTTCAGGAGACTTTTCAGAAGCGCGTGCTCGAGAGTTTCGTTATGATTTTTTTAGGAAAATCATGAAAGAGGTTGGAGCAACTGCCTTGGTTACTGCCCACCATGCAGATGACCAAGTTGAAACGATTTTGATGCGTTTGATTCGAGGAAGTCGGCTAGGTCATTTAACAGGAATAAAAGAAAGTCAAGTAGTTGATGATATTGAAATCCTCCGTCCCTTGTTGCCTTTTCATAAAAAGGATTTTCCACTAATTTTTCATTTTGAAGATCAAACAAATCAGGAAAATACCTATTTTCGCAATCGCATTCGGAATAGGTATATACCAGAGCTTGAAAAAGAAAATCCTCGTCTTAAATCCGCCCTTTTAGATTTAGGAAGGGAAATTTCAGATTACCAGGCAACAATAGCGGAACTTTCGAAAAAAATTGATGTGGAAGATTTGAATGAGCTATTTTCATACTCTCAACAAACTCAAGGAATCTTGCTCCAGAACTATCTCAATCAATTCCCAGACTTAAATCTGACGAAGGCTCAGTTTGATGAAATTCGACAGATTTTAGCAAGGAAAAGCCAGTATCGTCATTCTCTTAAAAATGGCTATGAATTGATAAAAGAGTATCAGAATTTTCGAGTTTGCAAAATCAGTCCACAGGCCGATGAAAAGGAAGATGAACTTGTGTTACACTATCAAAATCAAGTTCGATATATGGGCTATTTATTTTCCTTTGGCATTCCTATTGAAGGGGATTTTGTTCAAAAAGTAACGGTTTCACGGGAAACATCTGTACATATTAGATGTCGAAAACCTGGCGACGTTATTATCCTAAATGGTCATCGAAAGAAATTGAGACGCTTATTTATAGATTCGAAAATCCCTATTGAAAAACGAAAAACAACCCCTATTATTGAGCAATTTGGAGAAATTGTCTCAATTTCAGGAATTGCGACCAGTGATTTGAGTAAAAACACGAAAAATGATATAATGAACACTGTGATTTATATAGAAAAAATAGATAGGTAAAAAGATGTTAGAACACGATATTAAAAAAATCCTCGTTTCACATGATGAAATTACAGAAGCAGCTAAAAAGCTAGGTGCGCAACTAACAAAAGAATATGAGGGGAAAAATCCAATTCTTATTGGAATTTTGAAAGGATCGATTCCTTTTATGGCTGAATTGGTCAAACATATTGATACGCATATCGAGATGGACTTCATGATGGTATCTAGTTACCATGGTGGAACAGCAAGTAGTGGTGTCATCAATATCAAGCAAGACGTGACTCAAGATATCAAAGGAAGACATGTTTTATTTGTAGAGGATATCATCGATACAGGTCAAACTTTGAAGAATTTGAGAGATATGTTTATTGCAAGAGAAGCAGCTTCTGTTAAAATCGCGACTTTGTTAGACAAACCAGAAGGACGTGTTGTTGAAATTGAAGCGGATTACACTTGCTTTACTATTCCAAATGAGTTTGTAGTAGGTTATGGTCTAGATTATAAAGAAAATTATCGTAACCTTCCTTATGTCGGAGTATTGAAAGAAGAAGTTTATTCAAATTAGAAAGATCTATCTTTAATGAAAAAACAAAATAATGGTTTAGTTAGAAATCCATTTCTCTACTTGTTAATTATCTTCTTCCTAGTGACAGGATTCCAGTATTTTTACTCTGGAAATACTGCTGGGCGAAGCGAAAAAATTAACTATACAGAATTGGTAAAAGAAATTACAGCAGACAATGTAAAAGAATTAACCTATCAGCCAAATGGTAGCATCATTGAAGTGTCTGGTGTTTATAAAAATCCTAAGACTAGTAAAGAAGAAACAGGAGTTCAATTTTTCACTCCTACAGCTACAACAGTAGAAAGATTCTCAAGTACTATTCTTCCGTCTGATTCAACAGTTTCAGAATTGCAAAAACTTGCTTCTGAACATCAGGCAGAAGTAACAGTCAAACATGAGAGTTCAAGCGGTATGTGGATCAATATCCTTGTCTCTGTTGTACCGTTTGCTATTCTTTTCTTCTTCTTATTCTCTATGATGGGAAATATGGGAGGAAATAGTGGCCGAAATCCAATGAGTTTTGGACGTAGCAAGGCCAAAGCTGCTAACAAAGAAGATATCAAGGTACGATTTTCAGATGTTGCAGGTGCCGAGGAAGAAAAACAAGAATTAGTAGAAGTTGTTGAATTTCTAAAAGATCCAAAACGATTTACAAAACTTGGTGCGCGTATTCCTGCAGGTGTTCTTTTAGAGGGACCTCCGGGAACAGGTAAGACTTTGCTCGCTAAGGCGGTTGCCGGAGAAGCAGGCGTTCCATTCTTTAGTATTTCAGGTTCTGACTTTGTAGAAATGTTTGTCGGAGTTGGTGCAAGCCGCGTTCGTTCTCTTTTTGAGGATGCAAAAAAAGCAGCGCCGGCCATCATCTTTATCGATGAAATTGATGCTGTTGGTCGCCAACGTGGTGTCGGCCTTGGTGGAGGAAATGATGAACGTGAACAAACCTTGAACCAACTCTTGATTGAGATGGATGGTTTTGAGGGAAATGAAGGGATCATTGTTATCGCTGCGACGAACCGTTCAGATGTTCTAGATCCAGCTCTTCTCCGTCCAGGACGTTTTGATAGAAAAGTCTTAGTTGGTCGCCCTGATGTTAAAGGTCGTGAAGCAATCTTGAAAGTTCACGCTAAAAATAAACCTCTGGCAGACGATGTTGATTTGAAACTAGTTGCCCAACAAACACCAGGTTTTGTGGGAGCCGACTTAGAAAATGTTCTAAACGAAGCAGCCTTAGTTGCTGCTCGTCGCAACAAATCAATCATTGATGCTTCAGATATTGATGAGGCAGAGGACAGAGTGATTGCTGGACCATCTAAGAAAGATAAAACAGTATCACAAAGAGAACGTGAATTAGTTGCTTATCACGAGGCTGGACATACCATTGTTGGTTTAGTACTGTCAAATGCCCGTGTTGTTCATAAAGTTACCATTGTACCACGTGGACGTGCAGGTGGTTACATGATTGCACTTCCTAAAGAGGATCAAATGCTTCTATCTAAAGAAGACATGAAAGAGCAATTGGCAGGTTTGATGGGTGGTCGTGTAGCTGAAGAGATTATCTTTAATGTCCAAACGACAGGAGCTTCAAATGACTTTGAACAAGCCACACAGATGGCGCGTGCAATGGTCACTGAATACGGTATGAGTGAAAAACTTGGCCCAGTTCAATATGAAGGTAATCATGCTATGTTTGGTGCACAAAGTCCTCAAAAATCAATTTCAGAACAAACAGCCTATGAGATTGATGAGGAAGTTCGTTCATTATTAAATGAAGCACGGAACAAAGCAGCTGAAATTATCCAATCAAATCGTGAAACCCACAAACTGATTGCGGAAGCGCTATTGAAATACGAAACATTAGATAGTACACAGATTAAATCTCTTTACGAAACAGGAAAAATGCCTGAGACAGTAGAAGAGGAATCCCATGCACTATCTTATGATGAAGTAAAATCAAAAATGAGTGAAGAAAAATAAGTTTAGAGAGGTTCGACCTCTCTTTTTATGTTCTAATGTGATGGCTACCGAGCAAATGCCCTGATAGTTGACCCTCCTCGTACAGGCTTAGATGATAAGCTATTGGATACCATTCTGACCTATGTCCCAGAAAAAATGGTCTATGTTTCTTGCAATGTTTCAACCTTGGCGCGAGATTTAGTTAAACTAGTAAAAGTCTATGACCTCCAGTATATCCAGTCGGTCGATATGTTTCCCCACACTGCACGGACAGAAGCAGTGGTTAAGTTAGTGAAGAAAAAACCCAACTTCACTGAAAAAAGTTCTTGACAAAGGTAAAAAAGTAGGTATAATAGAAAGAGTTGAAAAGCTCAAGGTCCGTTGGTCAAGGGGTTAAGACACCGCCTTTTCACGGCGGTAACACGGGTTCGAATCCCGTACGGACTATGGTATATTGCGGTTAAAAAAACTTGAAAAAAGTTTAAAAAATCTGTTGACAGAGACAGGTAGCTGTGATATACTAATATAGTTGTCGCTTGAGAGAATGAGTGACAAAGACCTTTGAAAACTGAACAAGACGAACCAATGTGCAGGGCACTATAACAGAAGTTATAGTACTGAACAATGAAAAAACAATAAATCTGTCAGTGACAGAAATGAGTGAGAACTCAAACTTTTAATGAGAGTTTGATCCTGGCTCAGGACGAACGCTGGCGGCGTGCCTAATACATGCAAGTAGAACGCTGAAGGAGGAGCTTGCTTCTCTGGATGAGTTGCGAACGGGTGAGTAACGCGTAGGTAACCTGCCTGGTAGCGGGGGATAACTATTGGAAACGATAGCTAATACCGCATAAGAGTAGATGTTGCATGACATTTGCTTAAAAGGTGCAAATGCATCACTACCAGATGGACCTGCGTTGTATTAGCTAGTTGGTGAGGTAACGGCTCACCAAGGCAACGATACATAGCCGACCTGAGAGGGTGATCGGCCACACTGGGACTGAGACACGGCCCAGACTCCTACGGGAGGCAGCAGTAGGGAATCTTCGGCAATGGACGGAAGTCTGACCGAGCAACGCCGCGTGAGTGAAGAAGGTTTTCGGATCGTAAAGCTCTGTTGTAAGAGAAGAACGAGTGTGAGAGTGGAAAGTTCACACTGTGACGGTATCTTACCAGAAAGGGACGGCTAACTACGTGCCAGCAGCCGCGGTAATACGTAGGTCCCGAGCGTTGTCCGGATTTATTGGGCGTAAAGCGAGCGCAGGCGGTTAGATAAGTCTGAAGTTAAAGGCTGTGGCTTAACCATAGTACGCTTTGGAAACTGTTTAACTTGAGTGCAAGAGGGGAGAGTGGAATTCCATGTGTAGCGGTGAAATGCGTAGATATATGGAGGAACACCGGTGGCGAAAGCGGCTCTCTGGCTTGTAACTGACGCTGAGGCTCGAAAGCGTGGGGAGCAAACAGGATTAGATACCCTGGTAGTCCACGCCGTAAACGATGAGTGCTAGGTGTTAGACCCTTTCCGGGGTTTAGTGCCGCAGCTAACGCATTAAGCACTCCGCCTGGGGAGTACGACCGCAAGGTTGAAACTCAAAGGAATTGACGGGGGCCCGCACAAGCGGTGGAGCATGTGGTTTAATTCGAAGCAACGCGAAGAACCTTACCAGGTCTTGACATCCCTCTGACCGCTCTAGAGATAGAGTTTTCCTTCGGGACAGAGGTGACAGGTGGTGCATGGTTGTCGTCAGCTCGTGTCGTGAGATGTTGGGTTAAGTCCCGCAACGAGCGCAACCCCTATTGTTAGTTGCCATCATTCAGTTGGGCACTCTAGCGAGACTGCCGGTAATAAACCGGAGGAAGGTGGGGATGACGTCAAATCATCATGCCCCTTATGACCTGGGCTACACACGTGCTACAATGGCTGGTACAACGAGTCGCAAGCCGGTGACGGCAAGCTAATCTCTTAAAGCCAGTCTCAGTTCGGATTGTAGGCTGCAACTCGCCTACATGAAGTCGGAATCGCTAGTAATCGCGGATCAGCACGCCGCGGTGAATACGTTCCCGGGCCTTGTACACACCGCCCGTCACACCACGAGAGTTTGTAACACCCGAAGTCGGTGAGGTAACCTTTTAGGAGCCAGCCGCCTAAGGTGGGATAGATGATTGGGGTGAAGTCGTAACAAGGTAGCCGTATCGGAAGGTGCGGCTGGATCACCTCCTTTCTAAGGATAAGGAACTGCACATTGGTCTTGTTTAGTCTTGAGAGGTCTTGTGGGGCCTTAGCTCAGCTGGGAGAGCGCCTGCTTTGCACGCAGGAGGTCAGCGGTTCGATCCCGCTAGGCTCCATTGGTGAGAGATCACCAAGTAATGCACATTGAAAATTGAATATCTATATCAAATAGTAACAAGAAAATAAACCGAAACGCTGTAGTATTAAAAGAGTTTATGACTGAAAGGTCAAAAAATAAGGTTAAGTTAATAAGGGCGCACGGTGGATGCCTTGGCACTAGGAGCCGAAGAAGGACGTGACAAACGACGATATGCCTTGGGTAGCTGTAAGTAAGCGATGATCCAGGGATTTCCGAATGGGGGAACCCAACAGGTACTACCTGTTACCCGCATCTGTTAAGGATGTGAGGAGGAAGACGCAGTGAACTGAAACATCTAAGTAGCTGCAGGAAGAGAAAGCAAAAGCGATTGCCTTAGTAGCGGCGAGCGAAACGGCAGGAGGGCAAACCGAAGAGTTTACTCTTCGGGGTTGTAGGACTGCAATGTGGACTCAAAGATTATAGAAGAATGATTTGGGAAGATCAGCCAAAGAGAGTAATAGCCTCGTATTTAAAATAGTCTTTGTACCTAGCAGTATCCTGAGTACGGCGGGACACGTGAAATCCCGTCGGAATCTGGGAGGACCATCTCCCAACCCTAAATACTCCCTAGTGACCGATAGTGAACCAGTACCGTGAGGGAAAGGTGAAAAGCACCCCGGGAGGGGAGTGAAATAGAACCTGAAACCGTGTGCCTACAACAAGTTCGAGCCCGTTAATGGGTGAGAGCGTGCCTTTTGTAGAATGAACCGGCGAGTTACGATATGATGCGAGGTTAAGTTGAAGAGACGGAGCCGCAGGGAAACCGAGTCTGAATAGGGCGCATTAGTATCATGTCGTAGACCCGAAACCATGTGACCTACCCATGAGCAGGTTGAAGGTGCGGTAAGACGCACTGGAGGACCGAACCAGGGCACGTTGAAAAGTGCTTGGATGACTTGTGGGTAGCGGAGAAATTCCAAACGAACTTGGAGATAGCTGGTTCTCTCCGAAATAGCTTTAGGGCTAGCGTCGACATAAAGATTCTTGGAGGTAGAGCACTGTTTGGGTGAGGGGTCCATCCCGGATTACCAATCTCAGATAAACTCCGAATGCCAATGAATTATGGTCGGCAGTCAGACTGCGAGTGCTAAGATCCGTAGTCGAAAGGGAAACAGCCCAGACCACCAGCTAAGGTCCCAAAATAATTGTTAAGTGGAAAAGGATGTGGGGTTGCACAGACAACTAGGATGTTAGCTTAGAAGCAGCTATTCATTCAAAGAGTGCGTAATAGCTCACTAGTCGAGTGACCCTGCGCCGAAAATGTACCGGGGCTAAAACAATTTACCGAAGCTGTGGATACCTTTATAGGTATGGTAGGAGAGCGTTCTATGTGTGAAGAAGGTATACCGTGAGGAGTGCTGGAACGCATAGAAGTGAGAATGCCGGTATGAGTAGCGAAAGACAGGTGAGAATCCTGTCCACCGTAAGACTAAGGTTTCCAGGGGAAGGCTCGTCCGCCCTGGGTTAGTCGGGACCTAAGGAGAGACCGAAAGGTGTATCCGATGGACAACAGGTTGATATTCCTGTACTAGAGTATGTAGTGATGGAGGGACGCAGTAGGCTAACTAAAGCAGACGAATGGAAGAGTCTGTCTAAGCAGTGAGGTGTGATATGAGTCAAATGCTTATATCTATAACATTGAGCTGTGATGGGGAGCGAAGTTTAGTAGCGAAGTTAGTGACGTCACACTGCCAAGAAAAGCTTCTAGCGTTTAAACATACTCTACCCGTACCGCAAACCGACACAGGTAGTCGAGGCGAGTAGCCTCAGGTGAGCGAGAGAACTCTCGTTAAGGAACTCGGCAAAATGACCCCGTAACTTCGGGAGAAGGGGTGCTGACTTTACGTCAGCCGCAGTGAATAGGCCCAAGCAACTGTTTATCAAAAACACAGCTCTCTGCTAAATCGTAAGATGATGTATAGGGGGTGACGCCTGCCCGGTGCTGGAAGGTTAAGAGGAGTGCTTAGGAGTAATCCGAAGGTATGAATTGAAGCCCCAGTAAACGGCGGCCGTAACTATAACGGTCCTAAGGTAGCGAAATTCCTTGTCGGGTAAGTTCCGACCCGCACGAAAGGCGTAATGATTTGGGCACTGTCTCAACGAGAGACTCGGTGAAATTTTAGTACCTGTGAAGATGCAGGTTACCCGCGACAGGACGGAAAGACCCCATGGAGCTTTACTGCAGTTTGATATTGAGTGTCTGTACCACATGTACAGGATAGGTAGGAGTCTATGAGATCGGGACGCCAGTTTCGAAGGAGACGTTCTTGGGATACTACCCTTGTGTTATGGCCACTCTAACCCGGATAGGTTATCCCTATCGGAGACAGTGTCTGACGGGCAGTTTGACTGGGGCGGTCGCCTCCTAAAAGGTAACGGAGGCGCCCAAAGGTTCCCTCAGAATGGTTGGAAATCATTCGCAGAGTGTAAAGGTATAAGGGAGCTTGACTGCGAGAGCTACAACTCGAGCAGGGACGAAAGTCGGGCTTAGTGATCCGGTGGTTCCGTATGGAAGGGCCATCGCTCAACGGATAAAAGCTACCCTGGGGATAACAGGCTTATCTCCCCCAAGAGTTCACATCGACGGGGAGGTTTGGCACCTCGATGTCGGCTCGTCGCATCCTGGGGCTGTAGTCGGTCCCAAGGGTTGGGCTGTTCGCCCATTAAAGCGGCACGCGAGCTGGGTTCAGAACGTCGTGAGACAGTTCGGTCCCTATCCGTCGCGGGCGTAGGAAATTTGAGAGGATCTGCTCCTAGTACGAGAGGACCAGAGTGGACTTACCGCTGGTGTACCAGTTGTCTTGCCAAAGGCATCGCTGGGTAGCTATGTAGGGAAGGGATAAACGCTGAAAGCATCTAAGTGTGAAACCCACCTCAAGATGAGATTTCCCATGATTTTATATCAGTAAGAGCCCTGAGAGATGATCAGGTAGATAGGTTAGAAGTGGAAGTGTGGCGACACATGTAGCGGACTAATACTAATAGCTCGAGGACTTATCCAAAGTAACTGAGAATACGAAGTGTGAGGTTTTCTTTGTATTTGATAGATATTCAATTTTGAGTAGGTATTACTCAGAGTTAAGTGACGATAGCCTAGGAGATACACCTGTACCCATGCCGAACACAGCAGTTAAGCCCTAGAACGCCGGAAGTAGTTGGGGGTTGCCCCCTGTGAGATATGGAAGTCGCTTAGCTTTTATCCGCCATAGCTCAGTTGGTAGTAGCGCATGACTGTTAATCATGATGTCGTAGGTTCGAGTCCTACTGGCGGAGTATAAATCGAAACGTTCAATTGAGCGTTTTTTTATTTATAAATATATTGGACTGTTGAAATTTCAAATCTTAATTTTTAAATCTATAATGACCTCTTTATTTTATTTTTAGTTCGTTTAGCTTTAAATTCTTCTTTTATAGGATTTGAAGCTTTTTTAGTTCTTATTTCTGTTAGACTAGTGTTAGTAATAAGAAAGGGAATTTTTATATGCTTCAGAAATTTTATGACCGAGCATTTGTCTTTTTGAAACTAGTTGAACAAGAATATGCCTCTTTAGGCCAGAGTTGTGCAGAGTGGGAATCACTTCATCTTCAGTTTTTACTATATTACCTAATTCGATTTAAAATTAAAAGTGAAAGGGACTTTTCTCTATATCACTTTAGAACAGCTTATCGTCTATATTTAGATAAATTTCTGTAAGGTGGTACAACTCTCATCCAATGGGAAACATCTATATCATAATTACGAACAATAATTGTAGCTATATTTTAAAAAATATAGAATTAGCTTATAATTAAAGGTATTTGTGTTTAGAATTGAAAGAATTTCCAAATCTTTTCTACTGTTTCTTCTTGATAAAATAGTGTTTTTTTCTTATAATAAATTGTAAGATATAATTGCGGGTGAAATTCCTGCCATGTATATGAGAAAGGACGAGCTACTAGTAGCTCAGACGAATTTTATTATGACTTCAGTTGTTGTTGTAGGTACCCAGTGGGGTGATGAAGGTAAAGGGAAAATTACAGATTTTCTTTCAGCTAATGCAGAGGTAATTGCTCGTTATCAAGGTGGTGATAATGCTGGTCACACGATTGTGATTGATGGTAAGAAATTTAAGTTGCACTTGATTCCATCTGGAATTTTCTTTCCTGAAAAAATCTCTGTTATTGGGAATGGGATGGTTGTAAACCCTAAATCTCTAGTAAAAGAGTTGACTTATCTTCATGAAGAAGGTGTGACAACAGATAATTTGCGCATTTCGGATCGTGCGCATGTCATTTTACCATATCACATTGAATTAGACCGTTTGCAAGAGGAAGCTAAGGGCGACAATAAAATTGGTACTACAATCAAGGGAATCGGTCCAGCCTATATGGATAAAGCTGCTCGTGTTGGAATTCGTATTGCAGATCTTTTGGATAAAGAAATTTTTCGTGAGCGTTTGGAACGCAATCTTACGGAGAAGAATCGTCTGTTTGAAAAATTATATGACAGTACTCCTATTTCAATTGATGATATTTTTGAAGAGTACTACGAGTATGGCCAACAAATCAAGCAGTATGTGACAGATACATCTGTTATCTTGAACGATGCGCTTGATAATGGCAAACGTGTACTGTTTGAAGGTGCGCAAGGTGTCATGTTGGACATTGATCAAGGGACTTATCCATTTGTTACTTCTTCAAACCCTGTCGCTGGTGGTGTGACGATTGGGTCTGGTGTTGGTCCAAGTAAGATTGACAAGGTTGTAGGTGTCTGTAAAGCCTACACAAGTCGTGTAGGAGATGGACCGTTCCCAACTGAATTATTTGATGAAGTGGGAGATCGCATCCGTGAAGTAGGTCATGAATATGGTACAACAACTGGTCGTCCACGTCGTGTGGGTTGGTTTGACTCAGTTGTGATGCGTCACAGCCGCCGTGTATCTGGGATTACCAATCTTTCATTGAACTCTATAGATGTTTTGAGTGGTTTGGATACTGTGAAAATCTGTGTCGCCTATGATCTTGATTGTCAACGTATTGATTACTATCCTGCTAGTCTTGAGCAGTTGAAACGTTGTAAGCCAATCTACGAGGAATTGCCAGGTTGGTCAGAAGACATCACTGGAGTCCGTAATTTGGAAGACCTTCCTGAGAATGCACGCAACTATGTTCGTCGTGTAAGCGAGTTGGTTGGTGTTCGTATCTCAACTTTCTCAGTAGGACCTGGTCGTGAACAAACTAATATTTTAGAAAGTGTTTGGTCATAGGAGATTTTTAAGATTAGTTTAAGACAGGTTGGGTATACTATAGACAGTTACAGGAAGACCTCCTAACTTGTTGTAACAAATATCCTAAACTTTTCTTTTTCATAATAATCTCCCTATTAAGTCACCGAATTCGGTGGCTTTTTTTGTGTTGAGAATCATGATATAATAATAAAATCGACAAGTAGGAAAAGAGAAGAACGATGAATTATACAGTTGAAGAAAAAGAAGCCTTTATGAGAGAGGCTTTGAGAGAGGCTGAGATTGCCTTAGAACACGATGAAATTCCAATTGGTTGTGTGATTGTCAAGGATGGAGAAATCATTGGTAGGGGGCATAATGCGCGCGAGGAGTTGCAACGGGCGGTCATGCATGCAGAAATCATGGCTATAGAGAATGCGAATGTGAGTGAAGAGAGTTGGCGACTGCTTGATTGTACGCTTTTTGTGACCATTGAGCCTTGTGTTATGTGTAGTGGTGCGATTGGGCTTGCCCGTATTCCAAACGTAGTTTACGGGGCTAAAAACCAGAAATTTGGTGCAGCTGGGAGCTTGTACGACATTTTGACAGATGAGCGTCTCAATCATCGTGTAGAGGTAGAAACGGGAATTTTGGAAGATGACTGTGCAGCGATTATGCAGGACTTTTTCCGAAATCGACGTAAAAAATAATTTCTCTTTAAAAATAGAGGGGAATGTGGTATAATAACTAGTGGAGCAACAGTTCTGCGTGAAGCGGGTCAGGGGAGGAATCCAGCAGCCCTAAGCGATGTGAATTGTGTGCTCTTTTTTCGTGCTTTTTTCGAATAAATAAGATAAAATAGCCTAGAATAAAAGATTAAATTAAAAAGAGGAATAATATGAAAATTCGTGGTTTTGAATTAGTTTCTAGTTTTACAGATGAAACTTTGTTACCTAAACGTGAGACAGCGCATGCAGCTGGCTACGACTTAAAGGTTGCGGTGCGTACGGTTATCGCTCCAGGAGAGATTGTTCTCGTCCCAACGGGTGTTAAGGCTTATATGCAGCCGACTGAGGTGCTCTATCTTTATGACCGTTCATCAAATCCTCGTAAAAAAGGTTTGGTCTTGATCAACTCTGTTGGCGTTATTGATGGAGACTATTATGGTAATCCTGGGAATGAGGGGCATATCTTTGCTCAGATGAAGAATATCACAGATCAAGAAGTTGTTCTTGAAGTTGGAGAACGTGTAGTTCAGGCTGTCTTTGCACCATTTTTAATCGCGGATGGAGATGAAGCAGCTGGCGTGCGGACTGGTGGATTTGGATCGACTGGACACTAAGATGAAGATTATCTTTGTACGTCACGGGGAACCAGATTATAGTATGCTTGATAAACTTGAAAATTCGCAACTATATAGTGGTTTTGGTCGTGATTTAGCACCATTGACAGGAAAAGGTCGCAGTCTGGCAAAAGAAGTTGCTAAAACTACATGTTTTGGAAAGGCAGAGATTATTATTTCATCGTCTGTGACGAGGGCTTTAGAAACAGCACATTATATAGCAGTTGAAACGGGATTGGACTTATTTGTGGAGCCGTTTTTTCATGAGTGGCGTCCAGACTTAGATGGTACTAACTCTGATTTAACTAGTGTATTGGTAGCTCATGAATATTATCTAAAACATCAAGGAGGTTTATCTGAAGATTCTCCTTATCGCTATGAAACTGATCTAGAGATGCGTCATCGTTTTTTAAGAGCTTTGGAAAAATATAAAAATTATAAAACTATTATCATTGTAACTCACGGAATGCTCATGCGCCAATTTGTATCAAACGAGAAGATTGATTTTTGCCAAGTGATTGAGTGTGAGATAGAGATTTAGAAAGAGGTTTATCATCGCAAAGAAAAAAGCGACATTTGTATGTCAAAATTGTGGGTATAATTCCCCTAAATATCTGGGACGTTGTCCTAACTGTGGGTCTTGGTCTTCTTTTGTAGAAGAGGTTGAGGTTGCCGAGGTCAAGAATGCGCGTGTGTCTTTGACAGGTGAGAAAACCAAGCCCATGAAACTGGCTGAGGTGACTTCCATCAATGTCAATCGAACCAAGACGGAGATGGAGGAATTTAACCGTGTGCTTGGTGGAGGTGTGGTACCGGGGAGTCTCGTTCTTATCGGTGGGGATCCAGGGATTGGGAAATCAACCCTTCTCTTACAAGTATCGACTCAGATGTCCCAAGTAGGGACTGTTCTCTATGTCAGTGGGGAGGAGTCTGCCCAGCAGATTAAACTCCGTGCAGAGCGCTTGGGGGATATTGATAGCGAGTTTTATCTCTATGCAGAGACCAATATGCAGAGTGTTCGATCTGAGGTGGAGCGCATCCAACCAGATTTTCTCATCATCGACTCTATCCAGACGATTATGTCTCCTGAGATTTCAGGGGTGCAGGGGTCTGTGTCTCAGGTGCGTGAGGTAACGGCTGAACTCATGCAGTTGGCGAAGACTAATAACATTGCTATCTTTATCGTAGGACATGTGACTAAGGAAGGAACCTTGGCAGGTCCGCGTATGTTGGAGCATATGGTGGATACGGTGCTTTACTTTGAAGGGGAGCGCCACCATACCTTCCGTATTTTGAGGGCAGTCAAAAACCGTTTTGGTTCCACTAATGAGATTGGGATTTTTGAGATGCAGTCGGGTGGATTGGTTGAGGTACTCAATCCGAGTCAAGTTTTCCTAGAGGAGCGTTTGGATGGGGCTACTGGCTCGTCAATCGTTGTGACCATGGAAGGGACCCGTCCGATTTTGGCGGAGGTTCAGGCTTTGGTAACACCAACCATGTTTGGAAATGCTAAGCGTACGACGACTGGACTTGATTTCAATCGTGCAAGTCTGATTATGGCTGTTTTGGAAAAACGAGCAGGGCTTCTTTTGCAAAATCAGGATGCTTATCTCAAATCTGCTGGTGGCGTCAAATTGGATGAGCCTGCCATTGACTTAGCCGTTGCAGTGGCTATTGCCTCTAGTTACAAGGACAAGCCTACCAATCCTCAGGAATGTTTTGTGGGTGAACTGGGCTTGACCGGAGAAATTCGGCGCGTGAATCGCATCGAACAACGCATAAATGAAGCGGCAAAACTGGGCTTTACCAAGATTTATGTACCCAAGAATTCCTTGACAGGAATCACTCCACCCAAGGAAATTGAAGTCATTGGTGTGACAACGATTCAAGAAGTTTTGAAAAAGGTCTTTGCATAATCCGTGACAAATCCTCTTAAAAATGATAAGATAGGAGAAATATTTGATTATCAAATTTTTCAGGAGGGAATCGTGTCGTATTTTGAACAGTTTATGCAAGCCAATCAGGCTTATGTTGCCCTACATGGGCAGTTAAATCTGCCACTTAAACCCAAAACCAGAGTAGCTATCGTGACCTGTATGGACTCACGTCTACACGTTGCGCAAGCTCTAGGTTTGGCCCTTGGGGATGCTCATATCTTGCGGAATGCGGGTGGTCGAGTAACTGAGGACATGATTCGTTCACTGGTGATTTCCCAGCAACAAATGGGGACAAGAGAGATTGTGGTGCTTCACCATACAGATTGTGGAGCTCAAACCTTTCAAAATGAAAGTTTTCATGAACATTTGAAACACGAGCTCGGAGTCGATGTGTCTGATCAAGATTTTTTACCATTCCAGGATGTGGAAGAGAGTGTGAGAGAGGATATGCAATTGCTTCGAGAATCTCCACTGATTCCTGATGATGTGGTTATTTCAGGTGCTGTCTATGATGTGGATACAGGAAGTATGAGAGAAGTATACTAACTTTGCCTCGAAAAAATCTCATCCTAGCATAAAATCGATTGTTAAAATGTAGGATTTTCAGATTTAATATAGCTAATATAAAATAGTATAAAACAAGGGTATAAATGTTTACTCTTGTTTTATTTTTGATTGAAAAATAAAGGAAAAAGCGCTACAATGGTAGATGGAAAATGTTGTGTAAAAACAAGTGATACATAAATACCGGAGGAAATCATGTCTTTTTCTGATTTAAAGCTGTTTGCCCTTTCTTCTAATAGAGAATTGGCAGAGCGTGTGGCGCAAGAAATTGGGATAGAGTTGGGGAAATCGACTGTTCGCCAATTTTCAGACGGAGAGATTCAGGTCAACATCGAAGAATCAATCCGTGGGAAACACGTCTTTATCCTACAATCAACTAGTTCACCTGTAAATGATAATTTACTTGAAATTTTGATTATGGTGGACGCATTGAAGCGTGCTAGTGCAGAATCTGTCAATGTTGTTATGCCTTACTATGGCTATGCACGTCAGGATAGAAAAGCGCGCGCGCGTGAGCCAATCACAGCAAAACTCGTTGCAAACATGCTAGAAGTTGCTGGGGTAGATCGTTTGTTGACGATTGATTTGCACGCTGCACAGATTCAGGGATTCTTTGATATTCCTGTAGATCACTTGATGGGTGCTCCCTTGATTGCGGACTATTTTGAACGTCGTGGCATGGTTGGCTCTGACTACGTGGTTGTCAGCCCAGACCATGGTGGGGTGACTCGTGCTCGTAAATTGGCAGAGTTTTTGAAAACTCCGATTGCGATTATTGACAAACGCCGTAGTGTAGACAAGATGAATACCAGTGAAGTGATGAACATCATTGGTAAGGTAGAAGGTAAGACTTGTATTTTGATTGACGATATGATCGATACAGCTGGAACTATTTGTCATGCGGCGGATGCTCTTGCTGAAGCAGGTGCTGTTGAGGTTTACGCAAGCTGTACGCACCCAGTTCTTTCAGGACCAGCTATGGACAATATCCAAAAATCAGCTATTAAGAAATTGGTTGTTTTGGATACGATCTACCTACCAGAGGAGCGTTTGATTGATAAGATTGAACAAATTTCGATTGCTCATCTTCTTGGCGATGCCATTATCCGTATCCACGAAAAACGTCCTCTTTCTCCCCTATTTTGTATTGAGAAAAAGATTTAATCTTTCACTTGAAGTAGACAGAACTCCTAGCAGGTTTCTTTTCTTGCTAGGAGATTTTTATAGTCAAAATCTGCAAGCCTTTTCAAAATATGCTATACTGAGAAAAAAGGAGGATTTCTATGAGCCAAGAATTTATCAATCCAAGTGATGGTGTGATCCGTCAGTATCTTACAACCAGTAAAACGTTAGCGGTAGTGGGTTTGTCCGATCGTGAGGAAACAACTAGTAATCGAGTGACCAAGGAAATGCAAGCTCGGGGCTATAAAATCATTCCAGTTAATCCCAAGGCTGCAGGTGGGGAAATCTTGGGAGAAAAGGCTTATGCGAGTCTAGAAGAGATTCCTTTTCCTGTAGATATTGTCAATGTTTACCGTCGCAGTGAGTTTTTACCAGATGTGGCGCGTGATTTTCTCAAGGCTGATGCTAAGATTTTTTGGGCACAACTGGGACTTGAAAATCTAGAAGCGGAAGAAATCTTACGTGCTGGAGGATGCGATGACATCGTGATGAATCGTTGTATTAAGAGAGAACATACTCGCTTAATTCTTGAGCAATAAAAAGGTAGCCATGGGCTACCTTTTTATTTTATAAAGTACCAATCAATGCTTGCATGCCAAGACTGGTGAGGATGATGGCAATCCAGCAAAGGGCTCCAAGAAGAATGGATTTACCGCTGGATTTGACCATGGCAATCAGATTGGTTTTGAGACCGATGGCACTCATGGCCATGATGATAAGGAATTTGGAGAGTTGTTTGAGAGGGGTGAAGAAGCTACTAGACACGCCGAGAGAGGTGAGAAGAGTCGTTAAGAGAGAGGCTAAGATGAAATAAAGGATAAAAAGTGGGAAGACTTTTTTTAGTTGGAAATCTTGGCTGTTTTTTTGCTGGCGACTTTGCCAGTAGGAGAGAAAGAGCGTGATGGGGATGATTGCTAAGGTGCGCGTGAGTTTGACAATAGTTGCAGACTCAAGGGTATTGGTCTGATAAAGACTGTCCCAGGAGCTGGCGGTAGCCGTTACAGAAGAAGTATCATTGACTGCAGTTCCTGCAAAGAGGGCGAAGCCATCATTGGATAGGTGAAGCCAGGTTCCTAGAGTTGGAAAGATAAGTGCTGCTAAGACATTGAAGAAAAAGATAACGGAGATGGCTTGGGCAACTTCTTTTTCCTTGGCATGGATAACGGGTGCTGTCGCAGCAATGGCAGAACCACCACAGATAGAAGAACCCACTCCAATCAAGGTAGCCAGTTTTGTGTCTAGCGCAAAGAAACGCTGGAAGAGGTAGGCAACGATTAAGGAAATCGAAATGGTGGAAAGGATGACGGGGAGTGAAGATTGTCCAACTGCGAAGACTTGCGAGATATTGAGACCAAAACCGAGTAAGATAACGGCATACTGGAGCAATTTCTTGGAACTAAAGGTCAAACCTGCGTCTAGTTGTTTGTAGGGTGAGAGCCAGGGGTGGAGGAGCATTCCAGCAAAAATTGCAAAGACAGGTGCACCCACGACGGGGAAAAATCCTCCCAGAAACCATGATACGATAGAAATGAGAAGGCAGGCCAAGATGCCTGCTCCATTTTTTGATAAAAATGACATATAAACCTCCGAAAATAAGCACTTATTATTATAGTCCTATTGAGAAGAAAAGTAAAGCAGAAAGTGAAAAATGCGGGGTTCAGATGGATTTTGCGGTCAGGGAGCTTTTGTAGTATAATAGTACTATGTTCTGTAAGCAAGGGGGATATCTATGGACTTAACCAAACGCTTTAATAAACAATTAGATAAGATTCAAGTGTCCTTGATTCGCCAGTTTGATCAGGCCATTTCAGAGATTCCTGGAGTTCTACGCTTGACCTTGGGAGAACCTGATTTTACAACGCCAGATCATGTCAAGGAGGCGGCAAAGCGGGCCATTGACCAGAACCAATCCTACTATACAGGGATGAGCGGTTTACTGACCTTGCGCCAGGCTGCTAGCGACTTTGTAAAAGAAAAATACCAGCTAGATTATCATCCTGAAAATGAAATTTTGGTTACAATTGGGGCGACAGAGGCTTTATCTGCTACTTTGACAGCTATTTTGGAAGAGGGGGACAAGGTGCTCTTGCCAGCTCCTGCCTATCCAGGCTATGAACCGATTGTCAATCTGGTTGGGGCAGAGATTGTCGAGATTGATACAACTGAAAATGGTTTTGTCTTGACTCCTGAGATGTTGGAAAAGGCCATTTTGGAGCAAGGGGACAAGCTCAAAGCTGTCATTCTCAACTATCCAGCTAATCCGACAGGAATTACCTATAGTCGGGAGCAGTTGGAAGCCTTGGCAGACGTTTTACGCAAGTATGAGATTTTTGTTATCTGTGATGAGGTTTACTCAGAATTAACCTATACAGGGGAAGCTCATGTATCTCTGGGAACTATGCTGAGAGACCAGGCTATTATTATCAATGGTTTGTCTAAGTCTCATGCTATGACAGGTTGGCGTTTAGGCTTTATCTTTGCTCCTGCGGTTTTCACAGCTCAGTTAATCAAGAGTCACCAGTATTTGGTTACTGCTGCAAATACGATGGCTCAGCATGCTGCGGTGGAGGCTTTGACCGCTGGTAAAAATGACGCAGAGCCTATGAAAAAGGAATACATCCAGCGTCGTGATTATATCATCGAAAAGATGACTGCTCTTGGTTTTGAGATTATCAAACCAGATGGGGCCTTCTATATCTTTGCTAAGATTCCAGCGGGCTACAATCAAGACTCCTTTGCTTTTCTGAAGGATTTTGCCTATAAGAAGGCCGTTGCCTTTATCCCTGGTGCCGCCTTTGGACGTTATGGGGAAGGCTATGTTCGTCTATCTTATGCAGCCAGCATGGAAACGATCAGAGAGGCCATGAAACGACTTGAGGAGTACATGAGAGAAGCATGATTCAGTCTATCACGAGTCAAGGTCTCGTACTCTACAATCGTAACTTTCGTGAGGATGACAAGCTAGTCAAAATTTTTACCGAGCAGGCGGGCAAGCGCATGTTTTTCGTCAAACACGCTGGCCAGTCCAAACTAGCTCCGGTTATTCAGCCCTTGGTGTTGGCACGATTTCTCTTGCGAATCAATGATGACGGGCTTAGCTACATCGAGGACTACCATGAGGTGATGACCTTTCCAAAGATTAATAGTGATCTCTTTGTTATGGCCTATGCTACCTATGTGGCAGCTCTTGCAGATGTTAGTTTGCAGGATAATCAGCAGGATGCTCCCTTGTTTGCTTTCTTGAGAAAGACTCTGGAGTTGATGGAAGCAGGGATAGATTATCAGGTCTTAACCAATATTTTTGAAATTCAAATCTTGACTCGATTTGGAATCAGCCTTAATTTTAATGAGTGTGTCTTTTGCCATCGGGTGGGTCAGGCCTTTGACTTTTCTTTCAAATATGGAGCCTGCCTTTGCCCAGAGCATTATCATGAGGATGAGAGACGTTGTCATCTCAATCCCAATATCCCTTATCTGCTCAATCAATTTCAAGCCATTGATTTTGAAACCTTGGAGACCATTTCGCTTAAGGCAGAAATCAAGCAAGAGCTACGCAAGTTTATGGATCAACTCTACGAAGAGTACGTTGGGATTCACCTTAAATCAAAGAAATTTATTGATTCCCTAGCAGACTGGGGACAATTACTAAAAGAGGAAAACAAATGAAAAAAATTGCAGTAGATGCTATGGGGGGCGATTACGCACCTCAAGCCATCGTTGAGGGTGTCAATCAAGCCCTTGCTGACTTTTCAGATATTGAGATTCAACTCTACGGAGATGAAAGCAAGATCAAGCAATATCTAACGGCTACAGAGCGCGTCAGCATTATCCATACGGATGAGAAAATCAACTCAGACGATGAGCCGACAAAAGCTATCCGTAAGAAGAAAAATGCCAGCATGGTATTAGCAGCCAAGGCAGTCAAAGAGGGAGAAGCAGACGCCGTCCTCTCAGCTGGGAACACAGGTGCCTTGTTGGCTGCAGGATTCTTTATTGTGGGTCGTATCAAAAATATCGATCGTCCAGGACTCATGTCTACCTTGCCGACCATCGATGGAAAAGGCTTTGATATGCTAGATCTCGGTGCCAATGCAGAAAATACAGCCCATCATCTGCACCAATACGCTGTTTTAGGTTCCTTCTATGCGAAAAATGTTCGTGGGGTTTCGAAACCACGTGTTGGTTTACTCAACAATGGAACAGAAAGCAGCAAGGGCGACCCGCTTCGTAAGGAAACTTACGAATTGCTAGTAGCTGATGAAAGTTTGAACTTTATCGGAAACGTGGAAGCGCGTGATCTGATGAATGGCGTTGCGGATGTTGTCGTGACAGATGGTTTCACGGGAAACGCTGTTCTCAAATCCATTGAAGGGACAGCCATGGGAATTATGGGCTTGCTCAAGACAGCTATTACAGGTGGTGGTCTTCGAGCGAAGCTAGGTGCTCTACTTCTCAAGGATAGTCTTAAGGGGTTGAAGACACAGCTCAACTATTCAGATGTTGGAGGAGCAGTCTTGTTTGGCGTCAAGGCGCCAGTTGTAAAAACTCATGGCTCAAGTGATGCTAAGGCTGTGTACAGTACGATTCGTCAGATTCGTACTATGCTAGAAACAGACGTAGTTGCTCAAACTGCGCGTGAATTTTCAGGAGAATAAAAAAGATGACAGAAAAAGAAATTTTTGACCGTATTGTAACCATTATCCAAGAGAGACAGGGAGAAGACTTTGACGTAACAGAAGCCTTAAGTTTGAAAGACGATCTAGATGCGGACTCAGTGGATTTGATGGAGTTTGTCTTGACACTAGAAGATGAATTTGGTATCGAAATCACTGATGAGGAAATCGATCAACTTCAAAGTGTAGCGGATGTAGTAGCAATTATTAAAGATAAAAAATAGCCAAAAGCAACATGCAAGTCATGTTGTTTTTTTATTTGCGGAAAAAAGAGAAACTTTTAGTAGAAATTGCGAATAAAGAGATGAGAAAGAAAAAGGAGGAACGTTTATGTATGTGACCGGTTTTTATCCGTGGTTTATTAAGTGGTTTTTAAAATAAAAATGAATGAATTGTTCATTTTCGAATTGTTTTTCGAATAGATAAGTGAGAAGAAAAGAAAGGAGAGAAGAAAATGATTTCAGTAATTTACCCAATCTGGCTATTTAAGTGGCTTAGAGGTTAAAGATTAGATATATAGAAAAATATAGAGGAGAAGAAAGATGACAAACTTTGACAACATGGAACAGAACTTTGTAGCTCTTACAGAAGAAGAGTTGACGGATGTGAATGGGGGGTCGGTTACCGCTGTAGTTGTAGGAGGTGTCTTACTAATTGGTGGTATTGCTTGGGGCTATTTTATGTAATAATAAGGAGAGAAAAAATGAATTTAAATAAATGGACAGAATTGACAGAAGAAGAATTGATGAATACAGAAGGTGGCTTAATTACCATAGCCATGATTGCTGGAGGAGTAGCAATTTTCCTTGGTGGTCGATTAATTGGTCAAGATTTAAAACGTAAATTTGGATAAAAGTAGAATTGTATGAAAAATCTAAAAAATGTAATGGGAGCAGTTCTAATTATTTTTGGAGTGCTTTGCATATTGGGAGATTTAAATGTAATCACCTTTAATGTTGAAAAATATTTCCAAACAGAATTAGTTGTTCCGATCCTTATTTTGATGATGAGTTACTTGGATTTAGCTAAAGACAAGGTTTAAAGAGAACTATTTTTAGTGTATGGCAACTGCTATTGAATAGTCATCTTTTAGTTATTATCAATGAAATAAGAACTAATTTAGGAATAGTAGGGATTTTGGTTGGAGTAGCTATTGGATTAGCCAGTATTATTTAAAAAGGAGAGAGAAAAATGAAAGAAATGGATAAAAAATTTGATATCATGACAGAAGAAGATTTGGCTCTTACTGAAGGAGGCTTCATTGTCACTACTTCCACAGCAATAGCTTGGGGTGTATTAGGAGTAGCTGCTTATATGTATGGGCGTTATCTAGGAAGTAGACGTTAATCTAAATATAGAAGGAAATTAACTATGAATCGTAACCTAAATCTCAATACACTCTTACCTAAATTAGCTACTGTAATTCCTTTGTCGGCTATAGCTCTCAATCTCGCGCTTCATCTGATTCGTACAGGTTCATTAGTATCCTTTGATTGGCAATGGACTGTAGTTGGTTTGCTTGCTTCGAGCTATTTTGGTATTTTTTGTAAGGATTTGACGAAAAATAATCAAAACTATAAAAGATCAATCTGAATGAAAAGGATTTTGTGCATGTAAATAGGAGTCTGCTATGAAAAAAATCTTATTAGGATTTGCTGAGGGGTATTTTGTCGTATCGATTATTCTTTATATCGCAACGTATTTGATTATGAAAAATCCGATCAATACTCTGTTTTATCCAGAAACCTATCCAATTCTGCTTGGTCTGTTTTATCTAGGATACAAGTACAAAACAAAAGAAAGTACGAGTGGGAATTGATGGACCATCAGATTGGAGTTTGAGATGAAAGTTGTTCAATTACTAGAAAAAACTTGGCCAGAGACCACTGTATTATTTAGCTCGATGGCTTATCTAATGATTAGAATCGTGGCCGATATAAACAAGATACATCTACCTACATGGTTTGAATGTTTTGATCTACCTACGATTTCATTATTTTTGATGACATTTATCTCACTTTATAGAAGTAAAGAGAATATCATTTCAGAATAGTTTATTTCTGGGCATTCATTTTTTAACGGTTACTTTAAGCAGGCAGAACTTTTGTTCTGCTTTTTACATTTAAATGATAGTTTATGCTTTCTAAAGTGCGTTTTAGGCGCAAAAATGGTTTATTTAGGAATATTTTCCTGTTTTTACCCTTATTTGGTTAAAATAATCTTACAAAGTTTTAAAGAGATTGTTAGAAAAAGGAGAAGATATGAAATTTAGGAAAAGGCACTATCGTCCCCAGGTGGATCAGATGGATTGTGGCGTGGCTTCCTTAGCCATGGTATTTGGCTACTATGGTAGTTATTACTCCTTGGCTCATCTACGAGAATTAGCCAAGACGACCATGGATGGGACAACGGCTTTGGGTTTGGTCAAGGTGGCAGAGGAGATTGGGTTTGAGACGCGGGCTATCAAGGCGGATATGACGCTTTTTGATCTGCCAGATTTGACCTTTCCTTTTGCGGCTCATGTGCTCAAGGAAGGGAAATTGCTCCACTACTATGTGGTGATAGGTCAGGATAAAAAGTACATTCATATCGCTGATCCGGATCCGGGTGTCAAGCTGACTAAGATTTCCCGTGAGCGATTTGCGCAAGAATGGACAGGGGTTAGTATTTTTATGGCGCCATCTCCGAGCTATAAACCTCATAAGGAGAAAAAACAGGGGCTCTTATCCTTCATGCCGATTTTACTCAAACAGCATGGCTTAATTACCAATATCGTCCTAGCGACACTCTTGGTAACACTGATTAACATTGTAGGTTCTTATTATCTACAGTCTATCATTGATAGTTACGTACCAGATCAGATGCGTTCGACCTTGGGCATTATCTCAATAGGACTAGTCATCGTCTATATCCTCCAGCAGATTTTGTCCCATGCGCAGGAATACCTTTTACTTGTTCTGGGGCAACGCTTGTCCATCGATGTGATTTTGTCCTACATCAAGCATGTTTTTCACCTGCCGATGTCCTTTTTTGCGACACGCAGAACAGGGGAAATCGTTTCTCGTTTTACAGATGCTAACAGTATCATCGACGCGCTAGCTTCGACCATTCTTTCGATTTTCCTAGATGTGTCGACGATTTTGATTATCTCGCTTGTGCTATTTTCACAGAACATCACGCTCTTTTTCATTAGTCTGCTTGCACTTCCTATCTATACCGTGATTATCTTTGCTTTTATGAAGCCGTTTGAAAAGATGAATCGGGATACCATGGAAGCCAATGCGGTTCTGTCTTCTTCTATCATTGAGGACATCAACGGTATTGAGACTATTAAATCTTTGACCAGTGAGAGTTCGCGCTATCAAAAGATTGATAAGGAATTTGTGGCTTATCTAAAAAAATCTTTTACCTATAGTCGGGCAGAAAGCCAGCAAAAGGCTCTGAAAAAAGTTGCCCAGCTCCTGCTCAATGTTGCCGTTCTCTGGCTAGGAGCTATTCTTGTCATGGATGGGAAAATGAGTTTGGGCCAGCTGATTACCCATAATACTTTGCTTGTTTACTTTACCAATCCTTTGGAAAATATCATTAACCTACAAACCAAACTTCAGACAGCGCAGGTTGCCAATAATCGCTTAAATGAGGTTTATCTAGTAGCTTCGGAGTTTGAGGAGAAGAAAACGGTAGAAGATTTGAGCATGATGAATGGAGATATGACCTTTAAGCAGGTTCACTATAAGTATGGCTATGGTCGAGATGTCTTGTCGGATATCAATTTGACCATTCCGCAAGGGTCTAAGGTAGCTTTTGTGGGGATTTCAGGTTCGGGTAAGACCACCTTAGCCAAGATGATGGTTAATTTTTACGACCCAAGTCAGGGAGAGATTAGTCTGGGTGGTGTCAATCTCAATCAGATTGATAAAAAGGCCCTGCGCCAGTACATCAACTATTTGCCTCAACAGCCCTATGTTTTTAACGGAACGATTTTGGAGAATCTTCTCCTTGGAGCCAAGGAGGGGACGACTCAGGAAGACATCTTACGGGCGGTTGAGTTGGCCGAGATTCGGGAGGATATTGAGCGTATGCCCCTGAATTACCAGACAGAATTAACTTCGGATGGGGCTGGAATTTCTGGTGGGCAACGGCAGAGAATCGCTCTGGCGCGTGCTCTCTTGACAGATGCGCCTGTCTTGATTTTGGACGAGGCGACTAGCAGTTTGGATATTTTGACAGAAAAGCGAATCGTGGATAATCTTATGGCTTTGGATAAGACCTTGATTTTCATCGCCCATCGCTTGACCATCGCTGAGCGGACAGAAAAGGTTGTTGTTTTGGAGCAGGGCAAGATTGTCGAAGAGGGCACCCATGCAGGCTTGCTTGCACAGGATGGCTTTTATGCCCATTTGGTCAATAGCTAGAAAGAGGAGAGGATGAAACCAGAATTTTTAGAAAGTGCGGAGTTTTATAATCGTCGTTACCATAATTTTTCCAGTCGGGTGATTTTACCTATGTCACTTCTGTTCGTGTTTTTACTAGGATTTGCAGTTTTTGCAGAGAAAGAGATTAGTTTGTCTACTAGAGCTACTGTCGAACCTAGTCGGATCATTGCCAACATCCAGTCGACTAGCAATCAACGGATTGTGGCAAATTATCTGGAAGAAAATAAACTGGTCAAGCAGGGGGATTTACTCGTTGAGTACCAGCAGGGGGCGGAAGCTGTTCAAGCTGAAGCATACGCCAGTCAATTGGAGATGTTAAAGGATCAAAAAAAGCAGTTGGGGTATTTGCAATCCAGTTTGAAAGAGGGGAGTGATCAATTTCCAGAGGCGGATAAGTTTGGATATCAGGAGATGTTTCGAGACTATCTCAGCCAAGCTAGTAGTCTTAGGAGCAATGTTTCTCAACAAAATGCCAGCATCTCTTCTCAAAATGCAGCCGCAAGTCAGAGTCAGGCTGAGATTGGCAACCTTATCAGCCAAACAGAGGATAAAATCCGAGATTACAAAACAGCTAAGTCGGCGATTGAAAAAGGAGATCAACTGGATAGTCAAAATGCAGCCTACTCATTTTATCAGACTTATAAAAACCAAGCTGGAGATGATTCGCAAGCTAAATCGCAAGTTATTGCACAGGTGGATGCACAAATTGCCCAGCTAGAGTCTAGTTTAGCTACTTATCGTGTGCAGTATGCGGGTTCTGGAGCTCAACAAGCCTACGCAACGGGACTGGATAGTCAACTGGAATCCCTCAAGTCTCAGCACCTAGTCAAAGTCGGCCAGGAATTAACCCTTTTGGATCAGAAAATTTTGGAGGCAGAGTCGGGTAAGAAAGTCCAAGGAGGTCTGCTGGACAAGGGGAAAATTATAGCAAGTGAGGATGGGGTGCTTCACCTTAATCCTGAGACCAGTGAATCTACGATGGTTGCAGAAGGAACTCTGCTAGCCCAGCTCTATCCATCCTTGGAAAAAGAAGGCAAAACCAAACTCACAGCCTATCTCAGTTCAAAAGATGTTGCTAGAGTTAAGATTGGGGACTCTGTCCGTTATACTACGACTAATGATGCGAAGAATCAAATCTTCCTGGATTCTACGATTACAAGTATTGATGCGACAGCTACCAAGACTGAAAAGGGCAATTTCTTTAAAATAGAGGCGGAGACCAGTCTGACTCCTGAACAGGCAGAAAGTCTTCGCTATGGTTCAGAAGGGCGTTTGACGCTAATCACAGGGAAGAAAAGCTATTTGCGCTATTATTGGGATCAATTTTTGAACAGAGAATAATGTTCGTCTTTTTTCGAGATAACTGATTGAAAAACTGTAAGACAAAGGTGTTTTGCGGTTTTTTCTTTACGCAACAAGCGCTATTTTGTTAATAGTTCGTAAAAATCTTGAATTTTTGTTTGTTTTGTGGTAGAATGTGCTCAAGTAATACGAAAGGCGAACTTTAAAATGTCAAAAAAATTGATCTATTCGGGAAAAGCCAAGGATATCTATACAACTGAGGATGAAAATCTCATTATTTCAACTTACAAGGACCAGGCGACTGCTTTCAATGGTGTTAAGAAGGAGCAGATTGCGGGCAAGGGAGTGTTAAATAATCAGATTTCATCTTTTATTTTTGAGAAATTAAATGCGGCTGGTGTAGCGACTCACTTTGTGGAGAAACTTTCGGACACGGAACAACTCAATAAAAAGGTTGAGATTATTCCTTTGGAAGTTGTGCTCCGCAACTACACGGCTGGTTCCTTTTCAAAACGTTTTGGCGTAGAAGAAGGTATCGCATTTGAGACTCCAATTGTCGAATTTTACTATAAAAATGATGATTTGGATGATCCCTTTATCAATGATGAACATGTGAAATTCCTAAAAATTGCGGATGACCAGCAGATTGCTTACTTGAAAGAAGAAACCCGTCGTATCAATAAACTTTTGAAAGTCTGGTTTGCTGAGATTGGCCTTAAATTGATTGACTTTAAGCTAGAGTTCGGTTTTGACAAGGATGGTAAGATTATCTTGGCAGACGAGTTTTCACCAGATAACTGCCGTTTGTGGGATGCAGATGGCAACCACATGGATAAGGATGTTTTCCGTAGAGGATTGGGAGAACTAACAGACGTTTATGAGATTGTCTGGGAAAAGTTGCAAGGTTTAAAATAACATCTTCAAGGTCGTTTGGGAACATTGCAAGAGCTGAAATAAAGGAATAAGAATTGATGGATAAACGTATTTTTGTTGAAAAAAAGGCTGATTTTCAGGTCAAGTCAGAGAGTTTGGTAAGGGAGCTCCAGCACAACTTGGGATTGTCAACTTTGAAAAGTATTCGCATTGTGCAGGTTTATGATGTCTTTGATTTGGCAGAGGACTTGTTTGCACCTGCAGAGAAGCACATCTTCTCTGAGCAGGTGACGGATCATGTCTTGGACGAAGCGGCCGTGCAAGCGGATCTTGCCAACTATGCTTTCTTTGCCATTGAAAGCCTGCCTGGTCAATTTGACCAGCGTGCAGCTTCTTCACAGGAAGCCTTGCTTTTACTGGGAAGTTCAAGTGATGTAACAGTCAACACAGCCCAGCTTTACTTGGTCAATAAGGATATTGATGCGACTGAGTTGGAAGCAGTCAAGAACTACTTGCTCAACCCAGTTGATTCTCGTTTCAAGGACATCACGACAGGGATTGCCAAGCAGGAATTTTCAGAGTCGGACAAGACCATTCCTAAATTGACTTTCTTTGAAAGTTATACGGCAGAAGACTTTGCTCGCTACAAGGCCGAGCAAGGGATGGCAATGGAAGTGGATGATTTGCTCTTTATCCAAGACTATTTCAAGTCAATTGGGCGCGTGCCAACGAGACTGAGCTCAAGGTATTAGATACCTACTGGTCTGACCACTGCCGTCATACAACATTCGAGACTGAGTTGAAAAACATTGATTTTTCAGCTTCTAAATTCCAAAAACAATTGCAAGCGACTTATGACAAGTATATTGCCATGCGTGATGAACTAGGTCGGTCTGAAAAGCCACAAACCTTGATGGATATGGCGACGATTTTTGGTCGTTATGAGCGTGCTAATGGTCGTTTGGACGATATGGAAGTGTCTGACGAAATCAATGCCTGCTCGGTTGAAATCGAAGTGGACGTTGATGGTGTCAAGGAACCTTGGCTCCTCATGTTCAAAAACGAAACCCACAACCACCCAACGGAAATTGAACCATTTGGTGGCGCGGCTACTTGTATCGGTGGCGCCATTCGTGACCCATTGTCAGGCCGTTCTTATGTTTACCAAGCTATGCGTATCTCAGGTGCTGGTGATATTACAGCGCCGATTTCAGAAACTCGCGCTGGTAAATTGCCACAACAAGTCATTTCGAAGACAGCGGCTCATGGTTATTCTTCGTATGGGAACCAAATTGGTCTGGCGACGACTTACGTTCGTGAATACTTCCACCCAGGTTTTGTAGCCAAACGCATGGAGCTAGGTGCAGTTGTCGGTGCAGCTCCCAAGGGCAACGTTGTCCGTGAAAAACCGGAAGCTGGTGACGTGATTATCTTGCTAGGTGGTAAGACTGGGCGTGATGGTGTCGGTGGTGCAACGGGATCTTCTAAGGTTCAAACAGTTGAGTCTGTAGAGACTGCCGGTGCTGAGGTTCAAAAAGGGAATGCCATCGAAGAGCGCAAGATCCAACGCCTTTTCCGTAATGGCGATGTCACTCGTCTCATCAAGAAGTCCAATGACTTTGGAGCAGGTGGTGTCTGTGTGGCTATCGGTGAATTGGCAGATGGTCTTGAAATTGACCTTAACAAGGTTCCTCTGAAATACCAAGGCTTGAATGGTACAGAAATTGCTATCTCTGAATCTCAAGAACGGATGGCAGTTGTGGTGCGTCCTCAAGACGTAGATGCCTTCGTTGCAGAATGTAATAAAGAAAATATTGACGCTGTTGTTGTGGCAACAGTGACTGAAAAACCAAATCTTGTCATGCACTGGAATGGTGAAACGATTGTTGACTTGGAACGTCGTTTCCTTGATACAAACGGTGTGCGCGTAGTCGTTGATGCCAAGGTTGTGGACAAGGATGCCAAACTTCCAGAAGAACGCACAACCAATGCTGACACACTTGAAGCAGATACCCTTGCAGTTCTGTCTGATTTGAACCATGCAAGTCAAAAAGGCTTGCAAACCATCTTTGACTGTTCGGTCGGTCGTTCTACAGTCAATCACCCACTTGGCGGTCGCTACCAACTCACACCAACTGAGGCATCTGTCCAGAAATTGCCAGTTCAGCACGGGGTGACCAATACTGCGTCTGTCATGGCTCAAGGGTTCAACCCTTATCTAGCAGAATGGTCTCCATATCACGGGGCTGCCTATGCAGTTATCGAAGCGACAGCTCGTTTGGTGGCTACTGGTGCCAACTGGTCTAAGGCTCGTTTCTCTTACCAAGAGTACTTCGAGCGGATGGACAAGCAAGCAGAGCGTTTCGGTCAGCCAGTAGCAGCTCTTCTAGGCTCTATCGAAGCACAAATCCAACTTGGCTTGCCATCTATCGGTGGTAAGGACTCTATGTCTGGTACCTTTGAAGAGTTGACCGTACCACCAACCTTGGTCGCCTTTGGGGTCACAACAGCAGATAGCCGTAAGGTGCTTTCTCCAGAGTTCAAGAATGTTGGTGAAAACATCTACTACATCCCAGGTCAAGCTCTTGCTGCAGAGATTGATTTTGACTTGATTAAGTCTAATTTTGCTCAATTTGAAGCCATCCAAGCTGATCACAAAGTAACATCTGCATCAGCTGTCAAATATGGCGGTGTCCTTGAAAGCTTGGCTCTTGCTACCTTTGGGAACCATATCGGTGCAGAGGTGAACTTGCCTGAACTTGAAACAGCCTTGACAGCTCAATTGGGTGGATTTGTCTTCACATCTCCTCAAGAAATCGCTGGAGTAGAGAAGATTGGACAAACAAGCGCAGACTTTACACTCCTTGTCAACGGTGTGAAGCTAGATGGACACAGACTTGACAGTGCCTTCCAAGGAAAATTAGAAGAAGTTTACCCTACTGAATTTGCACAAGCTAAAGAATTGGAAGAAGTGCCAGCTGTCGCTTCTAACGCAGTCATCAAAGCCAAGGAAACTATTGAAAAACCGGTGGTTTACATCCCAGTCTTCCCAGGAACCAACTCAGAATATGACTCAGCCAAGGCATTTGAAAAAGAAGGTGCAGAGGTTAACTTGGTGCCATTTGTAACCTTGAATGAAGAAGCAATTGTCAAGTCAGTTGAAACCATGGTTGACAATATCGGCAAGGCAAACATTCTCTTCTTTGCAGGTGGATTCTCAGCTGCGGATGAGCCGGATGGATCAGCTAAGTTTATTGTCAATATCTTGCTCAATGAAAAAGTGCGTGCAGCCATTGATGGCTTTATCGCTCGTGGTGGCTTGATTATCGGTATCTGTAATGGATTCCAAGCCCTCGTCAAATCAGGTCTTCTTCCATACGGAAACTTTGAAGATGCCAGCAGCACTAGTCCAACCCTCTTCTACAATGATGCCAACCAGCACGTGGCTAAGATGGTGGAAACGCGAATTGCCAATACCAACTCACCATGGTTGGCTGGAGTACAAGTGGGCGATATCCATGCCATTCCAGTATCGCACGGTGAAGGGAAATTTGTCGTGACGGCTGAGGAATTTGCAGAGCTCCGTGTCAATGGTCAAATCTTTAGCCAATACGTTGACTTTGACGGCAAACCAAGTATGGATTCTAAGTACAATCCGAATGGTTCGGTAAATGCCATCGAAGGAATTACCAGCAAGAATGGTCAAATCATCGGTAAAATGGGACACTCAGAACGTTATGAAGACGGTCTCTTCCAAAACATCCCAGGAAATAAAGACCAGCACCTGTTCGCGTCGGCTGTGCGTTATTTCACAGAGAAATAAAAGGTATAAAAAATGACATACGAAGTAAAATCTCTTAATGAAGAATGTGGTGTTTTCGGTATCTGGGGGCATCCAGATGCTGCTAAATTGACCTATTTTGGTCTCCACAGTCTTCAGCACCGTGGTCAAGAGGGGGCAGGAATCCTTTCTAATGATCAGGGGCAATTGAAGCGTCATCGTGATATGGGGCTTTTATCAGAAGTGTTCAGAAATCCAGCTAATTTGGATAAACTGACTGGAACGAGCGCGATTGGGCATGTTCGTTATGCGACTGCTGGCGAAGCTTCTGTAGACAATATCCAGCCCTTCCTCTTTCGCTTTCATGATATGCAGTTTGGACTTGCTCACAACGGAAACTTGACCAATGCCGAATCGCTCAAGAAAGAATTGGAACAAAGAGGAGCTATTTTCAGTTCAACTTCGGACTCGGAAATCTTGGCCCACCTCATTCGTCGGAGTCACAATCCGAACTTGATGGGCAAAATCAAGGAGGCGCTCAGCCTTGTCAAAGGTGGCTTTGCTTATATCTTGCTATTTGAGGACAAGTTGATTGCTGCGCTTGATCCTAATGGCTTCCGTCCGCTTTCTATCGGAAAAATGGCAAACGGAGCGGTGGTGGTTTCGTCTGAAACCTGTGCCTTTGAAGTCATTGGTGCCGAGTGGATTCGTGATGTGAAACCAGGAGAGATTGTAATCGTGGATGACAATGGGATTCAGTATGATAGCTATACGAATGATACCCAGTTGGCGATCTGCTCTATGGAGTATATCTACTTTGCCCGTCCTGACTCTAATATCCATGGTGTTAATGTCCATACAGCTCGCAAACGTATGGGGGCTCAATTAGCGCGTGAGTTCAAGCACGAAGCAGATATTGTGGTCGGTGTGCCAAATTCCTCGCTCAGCGCAGCTATGGGATTTGCAGAAGAATCTGGTCTACCAAATGAAATGGGTCTGATCAAAAACCAATACACCCAACGTACCTTTATCCAACCGACTCAAGAATTGCGGGAGCAAGGGGTGCGGATGAAACTGTCTGCTGTTTCGGGTGTTGTCAAAGGCAAACGTGTGGTTATGGTGGATGATTCCATTGTTCGTGGGACGACCTCTCGCCGTATCGTTCAGCTTTTGAAAGAAGCAGGTGCGTCTGAGGTTCATGTTGCTATTGGTAGTCCAGCGCTAGCTTATCCATGTTTTTACGGGATTGATATCCAGACGCGTCAGGAGCTGATTGCGGCCAATCATACGGTCGAAGAAACTCGCCAAATCATTGGTGCGGATAGCCTGACCTATCTTTCGATTGATGGCTTGATTAATTCTATCGGCATCGAAACAGATGCGCCAAACGGTGGTCTCTGTGTAGCTTACTTTGACGGCGACTACCCAACTCCTCTCTACGACTATGAAGAAGACTATCGTAGAAGTTTGGATGAAAAGACCAGTTTTTACAAATAGACGGATAAAGACTCTCCATGAAAGGAAAGGAAGAGAAGATGACAAATAAAAATGCTTATGCGCAGTCAGGTGTGGATGTTGAAGCGGGTTATGAAGTTGTTGAGCGGATCAAAAAGCACGTGGCTCGTACGGAGCGTGCAGGTGTTATGGGAGCTCTAGGTGGTTTCGGTGGCATGTTTGACCTCTCAAAAACAGGTGTCAAAGAGCCCGTCTTGATTTCAGGGACTGACGGTGTCGGAACCAAGCTCATGCTGGCTATCAAGTACGACAAGCACGATACCATCGGGCAGGACTGTGTGGCCATGTGTGTCAATGATATCATCGCTGCAGGTGCGGAGCCTCTTTACTTCCTTGACTACGTCGCGACAGGGAAGAATGAACCAGCTAAACTAGAACAAGTCGTTGCTGGTGTGGCAGAAGGTTGTGTGCAGGCAGGCGCTGCTCTCATCGGTGGGGAAACGGCTGAAATGCCTGGTATGTATGGCGCAGATGACTACGATCTGGCTGGCTTTGCAGTCGGTGTGGCTGAAAAATCTCAAATTATAGACGGCTCAAAGGTGTCTGAAGGCGATGTTCTTCTCGGACTTGCCTCAAGTGGGATTCACTCAAATGGTTACTCCCTCGTTCGTCGTGTTTTTGCGGACTACACAGGTGAGGAAGTCTTGCCGGAATTGGAAGGCAAGAAACTCAAGGAAGTCCTTCTTGAGCCGACTCGTATCTATGTCAAGACTGTCTTGCCACTTATCAAGGAAGAGTTAGTCAACGGCATTGCCCACATCACAGGTGGCGGCTTTATCGAGAATGTTCCTCGTATGTTTGCGGCTGACCTAGCTGCGGAAATTGAAGAAGACAAGGTTCCAGTCCTTCCTATTTTCAAAGCTCTTGAAAAATACGGTGAAATCAAGCGTGAAGAAATGTTTGAAATCTTCAATATGGGTGTGGGACTCATGCTGGCAGTTAGCCCTGAAAATGTAGGTCGCGTCAAGGAATTGCTGGATGAACCAGTCTATGAAATTGGTCGCATCGTCAAGAAAGAAAACGAAAGTGTCATCATCAAATGAAAAAAATAGCGGTTTTTGCCTCTGGTAATGGCTCAAATTTTCAGGTGATTGCTGAAGAGTTTCCAGTGGAGTTTGTTTTTTCAGACCATCGTGATGCTTATGTGCTCGATCGTGCAGACAAGCTCGGCGTTCTGTCCTATGCTTTTGAACTCAAGGAGTTTGAGAGCAAGGCAGACTATGAAGCAGCCCTTGTCGAACTCTTGGAAGAGCACCAGATTGACTTGGTTTGCCTAGCAGGCTACATGAAAATCGTTGGCCCAACCTTGCTAGCAGCTTATGAAGGTCGGATTATCAACATTCATCCTGCCTACCTTCCAGAATTTCCAGGAGCTCATGGGATTGAGGACGCTTGGAATGCTGGGGTTGCTGAGAGCGGTGTGACCATTCACTGGGTGGACTCAGGTGTGGATACAGGCAAGGTCATCAAACAAGTCCGTGTGCCACGTCTAGCTGATGATACCATCGAAAGCTTTGAAGCTCGTATTCATGAAGCAGAGTATAAGTTGTATCCAGAGGTGTTGGATAGTTTGGGAGTGGAGAGAAGGTAAGAAGTAAATAAAGTTTTGATTGAGCAATCTTGCTAGGAGAAAAAATGATTGAACTGAAATTGGTAGATGAGAGCAGTTTTCAGGCAGTGCTGGATTTGAAAATATCAGAAGCTGATGAACGAGCACGTTTCGTAGCTCCAAATGTTCGCTCTTTAGCTGATGCATGGCTCTACCGGAAAAACGAAGATGTGTTTCCGATGGCAATCTATTGGGATAAGCAAGTGGTTGGCTTTCTCCTGCTAGAAATAGACAAGGATGAAGCGGAATACTTTATCTGGCGGATAATGATTGGTCAGCAGTACCAAGGAAGAGGTTATGGTCGAAAAGCCTTGGAAGTTCTAATCAAAGAGGCTCAGATGGATAGAGCTTGCAGTCATATTACCGCAGATTATGTGGTTGGAAATGAAAAAATGAAGCACCTGTTGACTAGTCTGGGTTTTCAGGAAACAGGGCTTATAGAAGAAAATAACGAAGTCGCTATGCGCTTGGATCTAAAGAAAGAGGAATAGAATGACGAAAAAGGCCTTAATCAGCGTCTCAGACAAAGCGGGCATTGTTGAATTTGCCCAAGAACTTAAAAAACTCGGTTGGGACATCATCTCGACAGGTGGGACCAAGGTTACCCTTGATAATGCTGGGGTGGATACCATTGCTATCGATGATGTGACTGGTTTCCCAGAAATGATGGACGGTCGTGTGAAGACCCTCCACCCAAATATCCACGGTGGTCTCCTCGCTCGTCGTGACCTCGATATCCACCTTCAAGCGGCTAAGGACAATAAGATCGAGCTCATTGACCTTGTGGTGGTCAATCTTTATCCTTTCAAGGAAACAATTCTCAAACCAGATGTGACTTACGCTGATGCGGTGGAGAATATCGATATCGGTGGGCCATCCATGCTTCGTTCAGCGGCTAAAAACCATGCCAGCGTGACAGTTGTGGTAGACCCTGCTGACTATGCTGTGGTTTTGGACGAATTGGCAGCCAATGGTGAAACGACCTACGAAACGCGCCAACGTTTGGCAGCCAAGGTTTTCCGTCACACTGCGGCTTATGACGCTTTGATTGCAGAATACTTCACAGCTCAAGTGGGTGAAAGTAAGCCTGAAAAACTCACTTTGACCTATGACCTCAAACAAGCCATGCGCTATGGGGAAAATCCTCAGCAGGATGCTGACTTCTACCAAAAAGTTTTGCCGACTGACTATTCGATTGCTTCAGCGAAACAGCTCAACGGTAAGGAATTGTCCTTTAATAACATTCGTGACGCGGATGCGGCGATTCGTATCATCCGTGACTTCAAAGACCATCCAACCGTTGTGGCCCTCAAACACATGAATCCATGTGGGATTGGTCAAGCTGACGACATCGAGACTGCTTGGGACTATGCTTATGAGTCTGACCCAGTGTCTATCTTTGGTGGAATTGTCGTCCTTAACCGTGAGGTAGATGCTGCGACTGCTGAGAAGATGCACGGCGTTTTCCTTGAAATCATCATCGCACCAAGCTATACGGATGAAGCGCTAGCTATTTTGACCAATAAAAAGAAAAACTTGCGTATCCTTGCCTTGCCATTTGACGCTCAAGATGCTAGCGAAGTGGAAGCAGAATACACAGGTGTGGTTGGTGGTCTCCTTGTTCAAAATCAAGACGTGGTCAAGGAAAGCCCAGCTGACTGGCAAGTGGTGACCAAGCGCCAGCCAACCGAGATAGAAGCGACTGCTCTTGAATTTGCTTGGAAGGCTATCAAGTATGTGAAATCAAACGGGATCATCATAACCAACGACCATATGACGCTTGGCGTTGGCCCAGGGCAAACTAACCGTGTAGCTTCTGTTCGCATCGCCATTGACCAAGCTAAAGACCGCCTTGACGGCGCTGTGCTTGCTTCCGATGCCTTCTTCCCATTTGCAGATAACGTGGAAGAAATCGCTAAAGCAGGTATTAAGGCGATCATCCAGCCTGGAGGCTCAGTCCGTGACCAAGAATCCATCGAAGCGGCGGAAAAATACGGCTTAACTATGGTCTTCACAGGCGTGAGACATTTTAGACATTAAGAAAATAAAAGGGAAGAAAACAGTTTCTTTCCTTTTTTTACTTTAAAAGCGAAACGAAACAAGATTAAAACGAACGTTTATGTTATAATATTAGTAAATAATTCGCAAAAGAGGTTGGAAGATGAAGCTGTTAGTTGTCGGTTCGGGTGGTCGTGAACATGCCATTGCTAAGAAGTTGCTTGAGTCAAAAGACGTTGAAAAAGTCTTTATAGTTCCTGGGAATGACGGTATGACTCTGGATGGTCTGGAATTGGTGGACATCTCTATTTCCGAACATTCTAAATTGATTGAGTTTGCAAAAGCCAATGATATCGCTTGGACCTTTATCGGGCCAGATGACGCCCTTGCAGCTGGGATTGTGGATGAGTTCAATGCAGCTGGTCTCAAGGTTTTTGGTCCGACTAGGGCTGCAGCGGAGCTGGAGTGGTCCAAGGATTTTGCTAAGGAAATCATGGTCAAATATGACGTTCCGACAGCAGCCTATGGCACATTTTCAGATTTCGAGGAGGCCAAGGCTTATATCGAGGAGAAAGGCGCTCCTATCGTTGTCAAGGCGGATGGATTGGCGCTCGGGAAAGGTGTCGTCGTTGCGGAGACGGTTGAGCAAGCGGTCGAAGCAGCTCATGAGATGCTTTTGGACAATAAATTTGGTGATTCTGGTGCGCGTGTGGTCATCGAGGAATTCCTTGACGGAGAAGAGTTCTCCCTCTTTGCCTTTGTCAATGGGGACAAGTTCTACATCATGCCAACGGCTCAGGATCACAAACGTGCTTACGATGGCGACAAGGGCCCTAACACTGGTGGGATGGGTGCCTATGCGCCAGTTCCTCACTTACCACAGAGCGTGGTTGACACAGCGGTTGAGACTATTGTTAAGCCAGTTCTTGAAGGGATGATTAAAGAAGGTCGTCCGTATCTTGGTGTTCTTTACGCAGGGCTTATCTTGACTGCTGATGGCCCTAAGGTCATCGAGTTCAACGCTCGATTTGGAGATCCCGAAACGCAAATCATCTTGCCTCGTTTGACATCTGACTTTGCGCAAAACATCACTGACATTTTGGATGGCAAAGAGCCAACCATCACTTGGATGGACAAGGGTGTGACATTGGGCGTGGTTGTAGCATCAAACGGCTACCCACTCGCTTATGAGAAGGGTGTCAAGCTTCCAGCCAAGACAGGAGGCGACATCATCACTTACTATGCTGGTGCTAAATTCGCTGAAAATGGCCAAGACCTTCTCTCAAACGGCGGACGTGTTTATATGCTAGTCACAACAGCAGACACCGTCAAAGATGGCCAAAACATCATCTACAACCAACTCGACAAACAAAACACAGAAGGCCTCTTCTATCGAAATGATATCGGTAGCAAGGCTATTAAGTAAAGACATAAGAATAACACGACGAAGTCGCCAAATACGATAATGGTTGCATAACTTGCGAGCATTAGCGAGCAATAAAATAACAATCACCGCCGTTGTGAAAGAAGGCTTGGATTTATTAGTCAAGCCTTCAGGGAAATCGGAAGACCTGGGGCTTCCGATTTAGGCATGAGACACCTTTGGTGGCTGCTGCCGTCCCTCACAACCTAAGGTGATTGTTGAAAGGAAGAAAAAGGAGAAGAAATGAAACCAGTAATTTCCATTATCATGGGCTCAAAATCCGACTGGGCAACCATGCAAAAAACCGCCGAAGTTCTCGATCGCTTCGGTGTAGCCTACGAAAAGAAAGTTGTCTCTGCCCACCGTACACCTGATCTCATGTTCAAACATGCCGAGGAAGCACGGAGTCGCGGTATCAAGGTCATTATTGCAGGTGCAGGTGGCGCAGCCCATTTGCCAGGTATGGTAGCTGCCAAAACAACCCTTCCTGTCATCGGTGTACCTGTCAAGTCTCGTGCCCTTAGTGGGGTGGATTCACTCTATTCTATCGTTCAGATGCCAGGTGGCGTACCAGTCGCAACTATGGCTATCGGTGAAGCAGGAGCGACAAACGCTGCCCTCTTTGCCCTCCGTCTTCTTTCAGTAGAAGATCAGGCTATCTCGACAGCATTGGCAGATTTCGCAGAAGAGCAAGGAAAAATCGCAGAGGAGTCTACCAATGAGCTCATCTAAAACAATCGGAATTATCGGTGGTGGCCAGCTGGGTCAGATGATGGCCATCTCCGCTATCTACATGGGGTACAAGGTTATCGCGCTGGATCCTGCGGCGGATTGCCCGGCCTCTCGTGTGGCGGAAATCATAGTGGCTCCTTATAACGATGTGGCTGCCCTCCGTCAGTTGGCTGAGCGTTGCGATGTCCTCACCTATGAGTTTGAAAATGTGGATGCTGACGGACTAGATGCTGTCATTAAGGATGGACAACTCCCTCAAGGGACCGATCTGCTCCGTATTTCCCAAAATCGCATTTTTGAAAAGGATTTTCTCTCAAACAAGGCACAAGTCACTGTGGCACCTTACAAGGTTGTGACCTCAAGCCAAGACTTGGCAGATATTGACCTATCGAAAAACTATGTCCTCAAGACTGCAACAGGTGGTTATGATGGACACGGACAAAAGGTCATTCGTTCAGAGGAAGACTTGGAAGAAGCCTATGTGCTAGCCGATTCAGCAGATTGTGTTTTGGAAGAATTTGTCAACTTTGATCTTGAAATTTCTGTTATCGTTTCTGGGAATGGCAAGGATGTGACGGTTTTCCCAGTTCAGGAAAATATCCACCGTAACAACATCCTCTCTAAGACCATCGTACCAGCCCGCATTTCAGAAAGTCTAGCAGAAAAGGCTAAATCCATGGCAGTGCGAATCGCTGAACAGTTGAACCTGTCTGGAACCCTTTGTGTGGAAATGTTTGCGACAGCTGACGACATCATTGTCAATGAGATTGCCCCCCGCCCACACAACTCTGGGCACTACTCTATCGAAGCCTGCGACTTTTCACAGTTTGATACCCATATCTTGGGTGTTCTCGGAGCACCATTGCCAGCTATCAAATTGCATGCGCCAGCCGTTATGCTCAATGTTCTCGGCCAACACGTCGAGGCTGCTGAAACATATGTCACAGAAAATCCAAGCGCCCACCTCCACATGTATGGTAAAATAGAAGCGAAGCACAACCGCAAAATGGGGCATGTGACTTTGTTTAGTGATGTACCGGATGAGGTTGAAGAGTTTTGATAAGGGAATACAATGGATATTAAAGATTATGTAGATTTGATTGAATCGATTCGTGTAGAGAATCCTAATTTGAAAAAATATGTTGATAAATTGGTTGTTGAATCAATTCCAAATTTTTGGGAAATTATTGAGTATGGAAACACAAAAGATAGAAATATGCGTAGTGCTCATGAAATTCGATATTCGCGATTTATTAAATGGTTGTTGGACCCTACAGAAAATCATAGGTTAGGTCACTTATTTATTAGGGAATTATTAAAATCAGTAGAAGATATAAACATATCTAATAAGGAAATTCTTTCATCTTTTTCTGATGACAGTGCAGATATTATAGTGTGTCAGACAGAATATAAAAATATTGATGTTTATTACTATAATAAAGATAAGCAAATTCAAGTTGCTATTGAAGTGAAACAATATTCTTCAGAACATAATAGTGGTAGCTCTGAGGAATCTCAGTTAACTCAGTACTCAAAAGTTTTAGATGAACGTTTTGGGAAGCAATATAAATTTTTCTTAACTCCTGACGGTGATGAGCCTAGTATAAAGAATCAAGATTGGATTTCAATTGATTATAAAGCAATATCTCGTATTCTTGATAGTATGATTGCTAATAATCATGATTTAGATTTTATAAAACTTGTAAAAGATTTCAGAGCTGACTTATTACGAACGGTTACGAATGTTTTGTTTACAAGAAATCAAGATGAGTTACGATTGCTTACTAGTAAAAATAGACAACAAATTTTAAGTTATGAACCTGATGATCTACGATTTAATCTAGAGTTTAAGCAAGCTATTTTAGAGTCGAATTTAGATGAAAAAAAGATTGTTAAGACGATAGAAGTTTTACAAGACAATATTTACAAACAAAATCATAATAAATCATCAGAGGAAGTAAAGAAATTAGTAAATAAACTTTTTGAATATTATTCTGGATGTTCTGGGCTAATGACTGATTATCAGAAGATTATGACAGATGACTTGTCATTGAGTGGATTTGTAAAAAAATCGAAAAAAGGACAGAATTTAACATTTATATCAGAAAAAGATTTGGATAGAGCAACTCAAATTTATATAGCTGGTGATAGTAATGGAGTTTTTCCTGCGGTATTTTGTATATTCAACCGAAATACAGGCAAATGGTCTAGCATAAAAAAAGAGCTTAAACTTTCTTCCAAAGATGCGTCTAGTTTATTACTTAATGATAACTTTCAGAATTTAATAATACAAATTAACACTGTATTAAATAGATATATGGTCCGTGTTAACAATTAAAGTAACCTATCATATATATTAGGAGAAATCTATGATACAAATCATCGTTAATGCATTTGTTGAAAAAGATAAGACTGGAGCTGTCGTCGAAGTCTTGTATGCTAGTAGTAATCACGAAAAAGTGAAAGCTAAGTATGAAGAGCTAGTGGCTCAGTACCCAGAAAACTATTTAGCTATCTATGATGTCCCGCTGGATACAGATTTGAATACACTGGATCATTATCCATCAGTGTGGATTGGAAAAGAAGAATTTTAAGAAGCGTATTGATGTTAAGGAGATAGAATGGGGAATTATAAATTTTATGCAGTAAAAAATGGTCATATCCCAGGGATTTATTCTAATTGGAGCGAAGCAGAGAAACAAATTAAGGGATTTCCTAATCAAAAATATAAAGGATTTGATGATGAAACAGATGCAATAAATTATCTTTATGGATTAGAAAATCGTTATTTTGGTTTGAAGAGAATTGGTTCGGGTGGCTTTGCAGAGGTATTTAGATTTCAAGAGAATGATAATGATGTGGCGATAAAAATTTTAAAAAAAGAATACTCAGAAGATCAAGGGATCGTTAGTCGATTTAAGAGAGAGTATGAAATCACTAATGAGTTATCAGGCATAGATAATATAATAAATGTATTTGATTTTTCAGAACAAGAGCTCTCGTATAAGATGGAATACTTGGAGTTTACCCTGTTAAAATTTGTAAATCAATATGAACTTGGAGATGATGAAAAATTATCTATTATCCAACAAATACTTGAAGTTATGCAAAAAGTTCATGACAGAAAAATTTTACATAGAGATTTGTCTCCTAGTAATATATTTATAAATAACGGGAAAATCAAAATTGCGGATTTTGGACTAGGTAAGAACTTAAGTTCACATGATAGCCATGTGACACAATATACACATGGTTTGGGGCAGTATTATTATTGTTCGCCTGAACAAGCTACACAATTAAAAGATGCGACTAACCGTAGTGATATATTCTCAATCGGAAGAATTATTAATTTTATTATGACTAAAAATCCAAATAATGGTAATCATGTTTTAAAAAGTGTAGTCGAGGTCGCAACGGCGACAGACCCAGGGAATAGATATTCTGATTGTAAAACAATGCTTAACAATGTAGTTGTGATTAGTAATTATATTACTTCTGAAACTGAACAAGCTAATATTGATTTGAATTTGAGAAGTGGAAAGTTAGATGTATTAGTTGAAAATTATTTAAATAACGTAGATGGTTTAGAGTTATGTAAGAAGTTAGGGGATATAGAGTATCCTAGTTTTGATAAGCTATTACTGGCTTATATGTCAACCTCAGATTCTAGAGCGATTGAAATTATTGATAAAATATCTCATAATTTTCAAGAATATTGTGGTTGGAGTTTTGCAGCTAATGATACATTTGCATATTTTTCATATCTAATTATAGAAAATGATTTTTCTCAAATTATTAAAAATAAGGCAGTGTCCATATTGAATTATGTTGCTTGGGGTGTGAACAGATTTTATGCCCAAGATTTAGTGAATAGACTAATGGAGATTACATCAAATGTTAATGAGATTCTAATACATTCTAGATTAAAAGACAGAACATGGGATAGTTTTTAGAAATAGCGCAATACATCTATAAAAAGAAAGGAAAAATTAACAACATGATCAACCGTTACTCTCGCCCGGAAATGGCGAACATTTGGAGTGAAGAAAATAAATACCGTGCTTGGCTTGAGGTGGAAATCTTGGCGGACGAGGCATGGGCTGAGTTGGGGGAAATCCCTAAGGAAGATGTGGCTTTGATTCGCGAAAAGGCGGACTTTAACATTGACCGTATTTTGGAGATCGAGCAGGAGACGCGTCACGATGTGGTGGCTTTCACACGTGCGGTTTCTGAGACTCTTGGCGAAGAGCGCAAGTGGGTTCACTATGGCTTGACTTCTACTGACGTGGTGGATACTGCCTACGGTTACCTCTATAAGCAGGCCAACGACATCATCCGTCGTGACCTTGAAAACTTCACTAACATCATCGCTGATAAGGCTAAAGAGCACAAGTTCACCATCATGATGGGGCGTACCCACGGGGTACACGCTGAGCCGACAACCTTTGGTCTTAAATTAGCGACTTGGTATAGCGAAATGAAGCGCAACATCGAGCGTTTCGAGCATGCAGCTGCTGGTGTAGAAGCTGGTAAGATCTCTGGTGCGGTTGGGAACTTTGCCAACATCCCACCATTTGTAGAGAAATACGTCTGCGACAAATTGGGTATCCGTGCCCAAGAAATTTCTACACAGGTCCTTCCTCGTGACCTTCACGCTGAGTACTTTGCAGTTCTTGCTAGCATCGCGACTTCAATCGAACGTATGGCAACGGAAATCCGTGGTCTGCAAAAGTCTGAGCAGCGCGAAGTGGAAGAGTTCTTTGCCAAGGGGCAAAAGGGATCTTCAGCAATGCCTCACAAACGCAACCCTATCGGTTCTGAGAACATGACAGGTTTAGCGCGTGTTATCCGTGGTCACATGGTGACGGCCTATGAAAACGTCGCTCTCTGGCACGAACGTGATATTTCTCACTCATCAGCTGAGCGCATCATCACACCGGACACGACCATTTTGATTGACTACATGCTTAACCGTTTCGGAAATATCGTCAAGAACTTGACGGTCTTCCCAGAAAATATGATCCGCAACATGAACTCTACGTTTGGTCTGATCTTTAGCCAACGTGCCATGTTGACCTTGATTGAAAAAGGCATGACCCGTGAGCAAGCCTACGACTTGGTGCAACCAAAAACAGCCTATTCTTGGGACAACCAAGTAGACTTCAAACCGCTTCTCGAAGCAGATCCAGAAGTAACATCACGTCTGACTCAAGATGAAATCGACGAAATCTTCAACCCTGCATACTACACCAAACAAGTAGATGATATCTTCGAACGTATCGGACTTGGTGACTAATCATAAAATAAAAAAGCGAGATTCAATCTCGCTTTTTCGTATTCTCTTAGAAGAATCTTAGTCTTCTTTTCTCTTAGTGAGTCCGTAGGCTGCTAGTGTGGCCATGAGTCCTGCTGCGACCAAGGCTGCAGAGTCTTGACTTCCTGTTGCAGGAAGTTGTTTTTTATCTGCTTTGACAGTAGTTGGTGCAGTTTGCTCAGCTTTCTCAACAGCAGTTCCGACTTCAACGACTTGAGCGACCGCTTCCTGTGTTACCACGCTATTGACAAGCGTTCTTTCTTCTTGCCCATCAGCAGTAGTGCTGACAGAGTAGAAGGCAGTACGATGGCCGTTAGCGCCCTTAGTAACGACTTGGGTTTGTCCTTTTGCCAATTGAGGATTTTCACGTGTCACAGTAGTGAATGGGATTTCTTCCTCTTGGATGTCCAGTCTAGGTTTTGTTTCAGCAGTTGCTGCTTTACCATTTTCATCTCCAACGTGAGTTACAAGGGTTCCGACTTCAATAACTTGGGTCACTGCTTCTTGAGTCACAAGGCTATCTACAAGAGTTTTCACTTCCTTACCGTCAGCACTAGTGCTCACAGAGTAGTAATGGCTGCGACGACCATTAGCGCCTTTAGTAACGACTTGAGTCTTCCCTTTAAGTAAGAGTGGATTTTCACGTGTCACGGTAGTGAACGGAATTTCTTCCTCTTGGATATCCAGTCTCGGTTTCGCTTCTGCAGCTGGAGCAAGGCCACTTTCATCCCCTTTGTGAGTAATAGGGGCACCGATTTCAACCACTTGGGTCACAGGTTCTTTGGTTACTTGGCTATCTAGAACGGTTTCTGTTTGTTTACCATTTTCAGTAAGGACAGAGATGTAATGAGTGCGTTCGCCATCTACACCTGGTGTGACAATCTTTTCTTGTTTAGCTGGGAGGTTCGAATTTTCTTTTTTGATAACCTCAAAAGGAATCTTTTCTGCTCTTGTGATGAGTTCCGGTTTGGTTTCAACATTGGCAGCTAGTTCATTTTCATCGAGGCTTCCTGAGTGAGTTGCCGCTGGTTTGAGGCCTAGGCGGGCTGCCTTGAGTTTAGCTACAAGAGCGTCTAACTCAGCTTGCTTGCTGCGGTTGAGGTTGTAGTTGAGAGCCTCTTTAGCTGCATTGAGTGCGTCGAGACTTTCTTTGCTGTATCCTTCCAAGTTAGTAGGAATTTGAGCAAGCTCCTCACGGAGAGCATTGTAGTCAGCGCGGAAGTAGTCTTTGTTGTGATCTGCGAAGGCAGTCATGAGTTCAAAGATTTCTTCTTCCTTGTACTCAGCACTTGGTTTGTCTGCCCAGATAGCAAGCATACTTCCGACCGTCGGAAGGTCTACCTCCGGATACTTGGTAGAAGCAAGCTGGTTAAATGGCACTTTACCAGAGTTTTCAAGTGCTTTTGATAGTGGATAGGCTTCGTCAGGTTTGTGATTGCCTAAAACATAGTACCAGTCTCCGTTAGTATTAAGGAATTTATAGCCTTTACTTGCAAGGTACTGAGGAGATGCAAGGTTGTAACCCCACCATCCTTTAGACCAGTAAGAGATGATGACATCCTTGTCAAACTCAACATCATCCTTATCTTCATAGTAGAAACCATCGTTGAAGGCCATTGGTTGAAGGCCTCTTTCTTTAGCCATGGCAGCAAGAGTGTTAGAGTACTCAGCAAACTTGCCATAGAGTCCATACCATTTGAGGTAGTACCAACCTTGAGCGTTGGTAGCGTCATTAGAGTATTCGTCTGTACCGTAGTTAAAGATCTTAGTCTTGCCCGCAAAGAAGTCCATGTACTTGCCGATAAGGGCTTTTGTAAAGTTCATCGCTTCTTCATTTTCAAGGTCCATGGTTGTTTTGGAGACCTTGTCAAAGTTGGCTTGAGGATTCTTGATTCCAAGTTTTTCCATAGCGACAAGCATGGCATCCATGTGCCCAGGGCTGTTGATCGCTGGGATGAGTCCAATCCCTTTTGATTTTGCGTACTCGATCAATTCAGTGATTTCAGCCTGGCTAAGAGTGGTTCCGTTTGGATCATCGTAGTAAGCTTTTGTTCCTTCAATGATGGCATTTTTGACATCGTCACTTGCATAAGTTTTTCCGTTAGCAGTGATAGTCATGTCATCAAGTAGGAAGCGAAGTCCATCATTTCCTAGGAGGAGATGCACATCCGAGTATCCGAGCTCGCTCGCCTTGTCTACGATGCGCTTGAGTTGGTCAAGCGTGAAGTACTTACGTCCAGCATCGATAGAGATCACCTTGTTCTTGGCAAGTTTTTCAACTTCGCGTTTCGCGTCTTCCTCTTTTTGAGCTTCTGGTGTGAAGGTTAGGTTGCTAACAGCTTCTTGGAGTTTCGCGATTGCTTGGTCAATGGTGTCTTGTTGGGCACGGCTGAGGTTGCTGTCGAGTGAGCGAATAGCTTTTTCAGCTTCTTTTACAGCTGCAATACTTTCTGCAGTATAACGGTTAAGATCTGTTGGAACTTCTTTCAGAGCTTGCTCAGCAGACTCATAGTCGGCAGCAAAGTACTCAGAATTTGCGTTTGCGAAGCTACGCATGAGTTTGAAGAGACGTGATGGAGAATAGCGTTGAGCTGGGTCATCTGCCCAAGTAGCTACCATACCACCGATGAACGGGATATTCGCCCCTTCAGATTTTGGTACTGAAGTAATTGGAGTGCTCTTGATACCGTTGAGCCCTTGGTCAAGGTTGTACCAGCCTTGGCCGTCGGCATTTCGTCCGAGAACATAGTACCAAGCATCGTTGGTATTAAGGATTTGGTGGCCTTTTTCAACTAGAAATTTAGAAGAAGCGACGTCGTATCCTCCCCATCCACCGGTCCACATAGAAACGATGATGTCTTTGTCAAAAGTACCAGAACTAGTATCACTATTGTAGTAAATGCCATCGTTGAAAGCCATTGGCTTAAGGCCGTGAGATTTGACGATGTGAGCAAGGTCATTAGCGTAAGTGATGAATTTACTATATTTTCCTTGTGTTTGAAGGACAGTCCAACCTTTAGCGTTTGTCGCATCGTTAGCATACTCGTCTAGCCCGATGTTGAAGATGTCAGATTTGCCAGCGAAGTAAGCTGCATACTTGTCGATCAGAGCTTTGGTAAATTCAACCGCTTCTTTGTTATCAAGGTCAACAGTACGAGCAGATTCTTTTCTCAAGTAGTTGAAGTTCGGTTTTTGAATGCCTAGTTCTTTCATAGCATGCAAAATCGCATCCATGTGGCCAGGGCTATTTACAGTTGGGATGAGACCAATACCTTTGTTTTTAGCGTAGTTGATCAAGTCCGTCATCTGGCTCTCTGTTAAATGGTTTCCGTTTGGGTCCTTGTAGTAGGCATCAGTTCCATTTTCGAGCGCACGTTTGACATCATCACTTGCATAGGTTTTGCCATTGGCTTTGATGGTCATGTCATCCAGCATGAAACGCATGCCGTCATTTCCAACTAGTAGATGAAGATCAGTATAACCGTAGTGTTTGGCTTTGTCGATGATTTCTTTGAGTTGGTCTGGAGAGAAGTACTTGCGTCCAGCGTCGATTGAGATCATTTTTCGTTTTGCCAATTTTTCATTCACCTGAGCTACTCGTTCCGTGCTAGGAGTGGCTACTGCAGGTGTGACGGCTTCATTTTTCTTTTCTGAAGGAGTACTTTCGGCAGGAGTTTCAGCTGGGGCAGGGCTTTCTTTCTCAGTAGTCGGAGTAGGACTAGCATTTTCTGTTACAGCTTGTGCAGTTGTTTCTTCCGTTTTTGGAGCAACTGTATGAGGAGCCTCCGTGTCTTCTTTGACATCCTCTTTTACAGGTTTGTCAGCCTTTTTTTCCAGTTTTTCCGAGACCTTGGAGTCTACAGCTTCCTTGACTGCTTGAGGACTTTCCTGAATCGTTTGAACAGTTTCTTCAGCTGTTGGAGCTGGAGTAATCCCGTCGGCAGATACGACTTGTGCGCTAAAAGCAAATCCTATAAGTACAGAAGCTGCCCCAACCGCGTATTTACGGATGGAGAAGCGCTGTTTCTTTTCTAGTTTCATGACAAAACCTCCTTGTTATTATCATATATGATAGCGTTTACATAAAACCAATTTTATTTTATTATCTAAGGGGTAAAATGTCAAGTGGGTTTATATAAGAACTATAATAAATGGAGGAAAACATAAGATTTAGGAGAAAATTGCCAATAAGGGATAAAACTGAGGAAAAACCAAACGAAAATTTAACTTGTTTTTAGTAAAAATGCTACTAATTAAATAAGAGCCCTTCATAGCGTTTTCACAACTTCTTTCTCGTGCTATAATGAATACAGAAAAAGCCTGAGCTAGGCTCAGGCTTTTTCTTAATGACCTCGGTTACATGAGATGAATTTGATTTTGTAGTAGTCTGCTCGCTTATAAGTTTCACTATAGGCAAGGACTTGGCCAGTGGCCTCAAGTTTTGTAGTCTTTGTTTGGAAGACAGTTGGGAATTGTGTATCGATTCCGAGTACAGAAGCAGCATGCTCTGGTGTTGGGAATGCGATTTCGTTGATTTCCTCAAAATGTTCATCACTCATGTGAATGCGGTAATCCAATTTGAAACGTGTATAGATAGAGCTATAATAATCAAGATTTGGATAGTTGGCATTGATGTATTGCTCAGGAATATAAGATGTGTGGTAGATGTATGTCACGTCGTTTGTCTGACGAATACGTTCAATCTTATAGTAGAATTGATCTCCACGTAGTCCAAGTTTATCTAAATATTCAAGTTTATTTCCACGCTCGATAGAAAGGACAGTAACTTTATCGTCTTTTGTTTCAAAGACTTCAACATCTGAAAACTCAACGAGTTTGTGCTTGCGGGCACGTGAAACGAAAGTACCTTTACCTTGTTGGCGGACAATGTAGCCGTCTTTAGCAAGGTCATTCAAGGCACGAACAACTGTGATTGAACTCACATCGTACATTGCGATCAATTCGGCTCCTGTATAAAATTTATCTCCACTTGCAAATTGACCAGAGATGATTTTGTTTTTTAATTCATCTTTAATATATTGGTATTTAGGAATAGCCATAAATTTCACCTCGATTCTCTTTCTCCAATTTTGATTTTACCACAAATATAGAGAAAAGAGTAGTATTAAGGTCAAAAAATTAAAATAATAGACTAAAAATGTTATTTTACATGTAAAAAAATTCATTTGATGTTCTTGTGAATTATCATACATAAAAAGATCGTTTTCATGCTATTTTAAGATAATTTCGGTAAACGGTAAGTAAAAAAATAGAAAAATTTTAAATAATTTTCTAAAACCTATTGACAAATGCAAAAGATTTGATTATAGTTAATATTATAATAAATGAAAGCGCAAACTTAATTCGTCAGAGGTAATAACATGACCAGATTTAAAATTGAGGACGATTTCTATTTAGACGGAAAACCGTTCAAGATTTTGTCCGGCGCCATTCATTATTTTAGGATTCCAGCAGAGGATTGGTATCATTCTCTCTATAACTTAAAGGCGCTTGGCTTTAATACAGTCGAGACCTATGTGGCTTGGAATTTACACGAACCTGTTGAAGGGGAGTTTGATTTTGAAGGTGCCAGAAATTTGGAGAGATTTCTTCAAATTGCACAAGATCTAGGTCTCTATGCCATTGTACGCCCGTCTCCATTTATCTGTGCGGAATGGGAATTTGGTGGCTTGCCGGCTTGGCTCTTGACCAAGGACATGCGAATTCGCTCGTCCGACCCGGCCTACATCGAGGCTGTTGCTCGCTATTATGACCAATTATTGCCAAGGCTTGTGCCTCGCTTGTTGGATAATGGTGGAAACATTCTTATGATGCAAGTCGAAAATGAATATGGCTCTTATGGAGAAGATAAGTCTTATCTACGAGCAATTCGGAAATTGATGGAAGACCGAGGGATTGATTGCCCACTCTTTACTTCAGATGGCCCATGGAGGGCTACTCTGAAAGCCGGAACCTTGATCGAAGACGATCTCTTTGTGACAGGAAACTTCGGTTCTAAAGCTCCGTACAACTTTTCACAGATGCAGGAATTCTTTGATGAGCATGGCAAGAAATGGCCCCTCATGTGTATGGAATTTTGGGATGGTTGGTTCAACCGTTGGAAAGAACCCATCATCACTCGTGATCCTAAAGAATTGGCAGAAGCTGTTCGAGAGGTATTGGAGCAAGGCTCTATCAACCTTTACATGTTCCATGGTGGTACAAACTTTGGTTTCATGAATGGTTGCTCGGCTCGAGGAACTCTGGATTTGCCACAAGTCACATCTTACGACTATGATGCCCTTCTGGATGAAGAAGGAAATCCAACTGCTAAATACCTAGCAGTCAAGAAGATGATGGCAACACACTTCCCAGAGTATCCACAGTTGGAACCACTCTATAAGGAAAGCATGGAGATAGGGTCCATTCCATTGGTCGAAAAAGTTTCCTTGTTTGAAACTCTGGATAGTCTCTCCAGTCCTACTGAAAGCCTCTATCCAAAAGCGATGGAAGAACTTGGTCAAAGTTATGGCTACCTTCTCTACCGCACTGAGGCAAGTTGGGATGCAGAAGAGGAACGTCTCCGCATCATCGATGGACGTGACCGAGCTCAACTCTTTGTAGATGGTCAATGGATTGCCACTCAATACCAGACAGAAATTGGTGAAGATATCTACTGTCAGGGAAATCGAGAAGGTTTTTCAGAGATTGACATCTTGGTAGAAAATATGGGGCGTGTCAACTACGGACATAAGTTCTTGGCAGATACGCAACGTAAAGGAATTCGAACAGGTGTCTGCAAGGATCTACATTTCTTACTGAATTGGAAACAATATCCACTGCCACTGGACAATCCTGAGAAAATTGATTTTTCAAAAGGATGGACGGAAGGACAACCAGCCTTTTACGCTTTCGACTTTACGGTCGAAGAGCCGAAGGATACCTACTTAGACTTGTCTGAGTTTGGTAAGGGAGTTGCCTTTGTCAACGGGCGTCACCTAGGGCGTTTCTGGAACGTCGGCCCGACCCTCTCACTTTATATCCCTCATAGCTATCTCAAGGAAGGTGCTAACCGCATCATCATCTTTGAAACTGAGGGCGAATATAAAGAAGAGATTCATTTAACTCGTAAACCTACACTAAAACACATAAAGGGGGAAAACTTATGACAATTGTAGGATGCCGTATCGATGGACGTTTGATCCACGGTCAAGTAGCCAATCTTTGGGCTGGAAAACTAAATGTTTCACGCATTATGGTTGTAGACGACGAAGTTGTTAACAACGATATTGAAAAGAGTGGTTTGAAACTTGCAACACCACCAGGTGTGAAACTCAGTATCTTGCCAGTTGAGAAAGCAGCAGCAAATATCCTTGCTGGTAAATACGATAGCCAACGTCTCTTTATCGTTGCACGTAAACCAGACCGTTTCCTTGGTTTGGTCGAAGCAGGTGTTCCGCTTGAAACACTCAACGTCGGCAATATGTCTCAAACACCAGAAACTCGCTCTATCACACGTTCTATCAATGTGGTAGACAAGGATGTGGAAGATTTCCACAAACTAGCAGAAAAAGGTGTGAAACTCACTGCTCAAATGGTTCCAAATGATCCAGTTTCAGACTTTTTGAGCTTATTAAAATAGGAAAAAATTTTTAGGAGGTCATTGTTATGATACAATGGTGGCAAATTTTACTTCTCACTTTGTACTCAGCTTATCAAATCTGTGATGAGTTGACAATCGTTTCATCTGCAGGTTCCCCTGTATTCGCTGGTTTCATTACCGGTTTGATCATGGGAGATGTGACAACTGGTTTGTTTATCGGTGGTAGCTTGCAGTTGTTCGTTCTCGGGGTTGGTACCTTCGGTGGTGCTTCTCGTATCGACGCAACTTCTGGTGCGGTTCTTGCAACAGCATTCTCTATCTCTCAAGGTATTGATACAGACCTTGCGATTACAACAATCGCTGTACCAGTAGCAGCACTTTTGACATACTTCGACGTTCTTGGACGTATGACAACTACTTTCTTTGCACACCGTATTGATGCTGCGATCGAACGCTTTGACTACAAAGGTATCGAACGCAACTACCTACTTGGTGCGCTTCCATGGGCTCTTTCTCGTGCCCTTCCAGTATTCTTCGCTCTTGCTTTTGGTGGTGCTTTCGTACAATCAGTAGTAGACCTTGTTAAAGAATACCAATGGGTTGCAGACGGTTTGACACTTGCAGGTCGTATGCTTCCAGGTCTTGGATTTGCAATCTTGCTTCGTTACCTTCCAGTTAAACGTAACCTTCACTACCTTGCAATGGGATTCGGTTTGACAGCTATGTTGACTGTTCTTTACTCATATGTAACAGGTCTTGGTGGAGCCGTTGCGGGTATCCTTGGTACTCTTCCTGCTGATGTTGCTGAAAAGATTGGCTTTGCTAACAACTTCAAAGGTTTGTCTATGATCGGTATCTCTATCGTAGGTATCTTCCTTGCAGTTGTTCACTTTAAGAACAGCCAAAAAGTAGCTGTAGCAGCACCTTCTACACCATCAGAAAGTGGGGAAATCGAAGATGACGAATTCTAATTACAAACTTACAAAAGAAGATTTTAATCAAATCAACAAACGTAGCTTGTTTACTTTCCAATTAGGTTGGAACTATGAGCGTATGCAAGCTTCTGGTTACCTTTACATGATCTTGCCTCAATTGCGTAAAATGTATGGGGATGGAACTCCTGAATTGAAAGAAATGATGAAAGTTCATACTCAATTCTTCAATACTTCACCATTCTTCCACACTATTATCGCTGGTTTTGACCTTGCCATGGAAGAAAAAGATGGTGTGGGTTCAAAAGATGCCGTTAACGGTATCAAGACAGGTTTGATGGGACCATTCGCTCCTCTTGGAGATACAATCTTTGGTTCACTTGTACCTGCTATCATGGGATCTATCGCAGCAACTATGGCTATCGCTGGCCAACCATGGGGTATCTTCCTTTGGATCGCAGTTGCAGTTGCATATGACATCTTCCGTTGGAAACAATTGGAATTTGCCTACAAAGAAGGGGTTAACCTTATCAACAACATGCAAAGTACCTTGACAGCTTTGATTGACGCTGCATCTGTACTTGGTGTCTTCATGATGGGTGCTCTTGTAGCAACAATGATCAACTTTGAGATTTCTTACAAATTGCCAATCGGTGAAAAGATGATTGACTTCCAAGATATCTTGAACTCAATCTTCCCACGCTTGCTTCCAGCAATCTTTACTGCCTTTATCTTCTGGTTGCTTGGTAAGAAAGGTATGAACTCTACTAAAGCGATCGGTATCATTATCGTTCTTGCAGTAGGTCTTTCATTCATCGGTAAATTCTTGCTTGGAATGGGCGCATAATTTATGAGCAAATCATTAATTTTGGTGAGTCATGGTCGCTTCTGTGAAGAACTTAAAGGTAGCACAGAAATGATCATGGGTCCACAGGACAACATTCATGCAGTGGCTCTTCTTCCAGAAGATGGTCCAGAAGAATTTACTGCAAAATTTGAAGCTGCTATCGAAGGATTGGATGATTTCCTAGTCTTTGCGGACCTTCTCGGTGGAACACCTTGTAACGTGGTAAGCCGTTTGATTATGGAAGGTCGCGACATTGAACTCTACGCAGGGATGAATCTTCCAATGGTGATTGAATTTATCAATGCCAGCCTTACAGGTGCAGATGCGGACTACAGGAGCCGTGCTGCAGAAAGCATCGTAAAAGTCAACGACCTGTTAGCGGGCTTCGATGATGACGAAGATGAATAAGATGTGACTTAGGGCATCTTATATAGAATATACATGGGAATGGGAGTCAATCCCATTCCCATATTTTCAATAGGAATGAAACAACAATAGATTAGAGGAACTCTATGCTAAATTACACAAAAGAAGAATTACTTGAACTGGGTGCAGAAATCACGACTCGTGAGATCTACCAACAGCCTGATGTATGGAAAGAAGCTTTTGAAGCCTATCAAGCAAAACGTGAAGAAATTGCAGCCTTCCTACAAGGGATTGCGGATAAACATGACTATATCAAGGTCATCTTGACGGGTGCTGGTACTTCTGCTTATGTGGGAGATACCTTGGTACCATACTTTAAGGAAGTCTATGACGAACGCAAATGGAATTTCAATGCTATTGCGACAACTGATATTGTTGCCAATCCAGAAACTTATTTGAAAAAAGATGTGGCGACTGTCCTTGTTTCCTTTGCTCGTAGTGGGAATTCACCTGAAAGTGTGGCGACGGTTGATTTGGCTAAGGCCTTGGTGGATGACCTCTATCAAGTGACCATTACATGTGCTGCAGATGGTAAATTGGCTCTTCAAGCTCATGGAGATGACCGCAATCTCTTGCTTTTGCAACCAGCTGCTTCTAATGACGCTGGATTTGCCATGACTTCTAGCTTTACATCTATGCTGCTAACAGCTCTCTTGGTCTTTGATCCTACAGAATTTGCTGTGAAAGCTCAACGTTTTGAAGTTGTGTCTAGACTTGTCCGCAAAGTTCTAGACAATGCAAAAGATGTCAAAGAGTTGGTTGACCTCGACTTTAACCGTGTTATCTACCTAGGCGCTGGTCCTTTCTTTGGACTTGCTCATGAAGCTCAGTTGAAGATTTTGGAATTAACAGCTGGTCAAGTGGCGACCATGTATGAAAGCCCAGTTGGCTTCCGTCACGGTCCAAAATCATTGATCAACGAAGATACAGTTGTTTTGGTATTTGGCACAACGACAGACTACACTCGCAAGTACGACTTGGACTTGGTTCGTGAAGTGGCTGGTGATCACATTGCTCGTCGTGTTGTGCTTTTGAGTGATCAAGCCTTTGGTCTTGAAAATGTCAAAGAAGTAGCCCTTGGCTGTGGCGGTGTTTTGAACGATATTTACCGTGTCTTCCCTTACATCGTTTATGCTCAACTCTTTGCCCTATTGACTTCACTCAAGGTAGAAAATAAACCAGATACACCATCTCCTACTGGCACTGTAAACCGTGTGGTACAAGGTGTGATCATTCATGAATATCAAAAATAAGGAAGTGTCTATGAGTAAATTACAATTAAGTCCCAATAAAGTAGCTTGCTTGCAAAAACTCTCTGACGAGAACGGCATTATCTCAGCTCTTGCCTTTGACCAACGTGGTGCTTTAAAACGCCTCATGGCTCAATACCAAACAGAAGAGCCAACAGTAGCTCAAATGGAAGAACTTAAAGTATTGGTTGCAGATGAATTGACAAAATACGCATCCTCTATGCTTCTCGACCCTGAGTATGGTCTCCCAGCTACAAAAGCGCTTGCTCCAAATGCTGGTCTTCTCCTTGCTTATGAGAAAACTGGCTACGATACAACTAGCACTAAACGCTTGCCTGACTGCTTGGATGTTTGGTCTGCCAAACGCATCAAAGAACAAGGTGCAGACGCTGTTAAGTTCTTGCTTTACTATGACGTAGACAGCGCTGACGAACTCAACCAAGAAAAACAAGCCTATATCGAACGCATCGGTTCAGAGTGTGTGGCGGAAGACATTCCATTCTTCCTTGAAATCTTGGCTTACGATGAAAAAATCGCTGACGCAGGTTCTGCAGAATACGCCAAAGTAAAACCACACAAGGTTATCGGTGCTATGAAAGTCTTCTCAGACCCACGCTTTAACATCGATGTTTTGAAAGTGGAAGTTCCAGTCAACGTCAAATACGTTGAAGGCTTTGGCGATGGTGAAATCGTGCATACTCGTGAAGAAGCGGCAGCTTTCTTCAAAGCGCAAGACGAAGCAACTAACTTGCCATATATCTACTTGAGTGCAGGTGTATCAGCTAAACTCTTCCAAGAAACCCTTGTCTTTGCTCACGAATCAGGCGCAAACTTCAACGGCGTTCTTTGTGGCCGTGCAACCTGGGCTGGATCAGTTGAAGCTTACATTAAAGATGGTGAAGCAGCAGCTCGTGAGTGGCTACGCACAACAGGTTTTGAGAACATTGACGAACTCAACAAGGTTCTTCAAACAACAGCGACTTCATGGACTGAACGTGTGGAAGCATAAAACAAGTATAGAAGAACCCCCTTTTGTTAAGGTTTTCTGACAAAGGATTCTGAAAATAAAAACTACAACCATAGATGGTGAATAGGCTCTCTATGGTTTGTTTACTTAAGAGAAATAGATCAAAGGAGAGAAGAATGAAAGCATACACAGAGCGTGTATTTGGAAATCATGAGGGCAAGGATGTCTTGGCCTATCGCTTTGAGACTGACGGTGGTTACCAGCTTGAAGTTATGACCTATGGTGCGACCATCTTGCGCTATGTCACACCTGACAAGGCTGGTAATTTTGCCAATGTGATCTTGGGCTTTGATAATTTTGATAGCTATGTAGGCAATAGTCCCAAGCATGGAGCAAGTGTAGGTCCTGTAGCGGGCCGTATTGCAGGTGCAACATTTGAACTCAATGGCCAGACCTATAATCTTGAAGTCAACAATGCTAGCAACTGTAACCACAGTGGTTCAACAGGTTGGGATTCGAGCTTGTTTGAATTGGTCGAGGTGAGCGACCATGGCTTGACCCTCTACACAGAGCGTACAGACGGGACAGGAGGATTCCCTGGTAATCTCAAGATCTGGATCAGCTACCACTTGGAAGAAACTGGCGCCTACGAAGTCAGCTATAAGGTGACGACAGATCAGGATACGCTGGTCAATCCAACCAACCACAGCTATTTCAACTTATCTGGTGATTTCACGCAGACAATTGACCGCCATGTCTTCCAACTAAATACGGAGGGCATTTACCCAATCGCTCCAGACGGAGTTCCGGCTAAGACTCCAGATGCTACTCGTGATGTAGTGAAACATATCTACAATGGAGCTTTGTTGAAGGACATCTTTGAAGAGGAAGATGAGCAAATCCAGTTGGTATCTGGTTTGGATCACCCATTTGCTCTTCCTGCAGGCCATGACAATGCTGGTTTCCTTTATGACCAAAACTCAGGTCGTTTCCTGCTGTTCAAGACAGAGGCCCCTTGCTTTGTGGTCTACACAGCAAACTTTGTGGATGAGAGTGTCATCATCGGAGGCCAGCCAATGGTGCAACACAATGGGATTGCCCTTGAAGCGCAAGCTTTACCAGATGCCATTCACAGTGATCTCAAAGACCAAGTTATTCTCAAAGCAGGGGAAACTTTCACCAGCAAAACTCGCTACGAGCTTGTTGTCAAATAAAAAGAAGAGCTGGTTTCCAGCTCTTTTGAGTTGTCTTCGTTGACATTTTATCTCAATAGTGTATAATTGATGTAATACATAAAGTTACAACAAATAAAAGGAGACACCCTATGACTTATGCATACCAAAGCCACATTTATCTAGCAGAGGCGGTTTTAAATGTCAAGGATTTGACGAGTCAAACGGCTTTTTATCACCAGATTATTGGCTTGGAGATTTTATCCCAAACAGAGACAGAAGCGATTTTGGGACTTGGTCGAAAAGCCTTGGTTCACTTGATTCAGGCAGAAAAGTCTGGCGAAGTAAGGGAGCATTATGGGCTCTACCATCTGGCGATTTTGTTGCCGACGCGAAAAGCCTTGGCAGATGTCTTGAAACACCTAAGTGACTTGCGGATTCCTCTGGTCGGGGGTGCAGATCATGGATACAGTGAGGCTATTTATCTAGAGGATTTGGAAGGAAATGGCATTGAACTCTACCGTGATAAGCCAGTGTCTTCATGGGATATTCGAGAAGACGGTCGCATTATCGGTGTGACCGAAGCCCTTGCGGCACAGGACATCTATGAGTTAGGGGAAAAGGTGGATCCCTTTATCCTAGCTGAAGGGACTAGAATGGGGCATATCCATCTATCGGTGAAGGATAGCCACGCGGCGAGCCAGTTTTATCAAAAGGTGTTAGGATTAGAAGATAAATTTAGCATTCCTAGTGCCAGTTGGATAGCGGCTGGTCAGTACCATCACCATCTGGCTGTCAACGAATGGGCTGGAAAAGGGCTGGCTCCGCGTGAGCAAGGCTTGCCAGGCTTGGCCTACTATGTCCTTGAGGTCGAAAGCAAGGAAGAACTCTTGGACATCGTTCAGCAAGCACAAGAGCTAGAAGCACCAATCAAGTGGCTAAATTCGAGTGAGTTGGATCTTGTAGACCCAGATGGGATTGTGACTCGCATTCGCTTGGCACGATGAAACGAGGAAAACACGTTATTTATTTTAGAGACATAGGAAAAGGCGGATAAGCTCGTATTCTGTTTTTAGAATGCGGACTTGTTCGCTTTTTTATGAAATGACGAAACCTTTCTTGGATCTAGCAAAGGTATCTGCCGGGGATATTTTCCCTTTTCTGGGGGTTCATGCTATAATACTAATAAACTTTTCTTTCTCTAGGAAGGCAAATGCTAAAAATCAGCTAGAATGCTGGCAATCGTTGTCACGATGCTTTTAAGAGAAAGTAGAACTTTGTTTGAACATCCGTATTGAGTTTAGGAGACGGGAAATAAGATGGACACAAGTGTAAAAAATTTAATCAGTATGGGCCCTCTGGAGGACTCTTTTATCTATTATGATTTGGGGAATCAAGTATTCTACAGTGCAAAACAAGGCATGAATTATTCAGCCATTGCAGCCCCTATTGCAATCTATTCCTTGCAACGGCTGTCGAAGTTGCTCAACCAAACCTTTGGAGATGTCTCCTCCCTTTTCAATCTGATTTTCTTTATCTTGATGTCTTTGTTTTTGGTTTTCGGGACCATTCTCCTTGCCAAAACTAACCGACGCAACATGAAGACAGATAGATTTAGAAAAGTTCGGCTGACAAAAGCCAATATCAAAACACTTAGGAGAAAATCTAGGGCGTTGACAGTAGTTGGCTACATTTTTGTTTTAATAACGATTTTTTCAGCCTATCGTTATCTGGCTGTTTCTGATTTTCAGTTTTTACTTATGTACATGTTAGGGATTGGTATTCTTACATATATAGTCTATGATTTTCGGATGAAAACGCGCAAACGACTGTTCAAGGAGCTGATGGAGACATTACAGGACGGTAGTCGAGGGAAGGAGGGAGACATGTAAGATGAGAAAAATCATTTATATAGGCCAAGGATGCCAGCAATCCATCTACTATAACACAAAGACGAGCGAGGCTTTAGCGACAGAATCTAGCGCCTCGTCAGAAACCGACGGTGCCATCAGTTCAAAGAAATCCAAGTGGCCTTGGGTTGTCTTCTTTATTTTCTTGCTAGTTGCTATTATCGGTATTTGGATTCGTTCCTTGCTAGCGCCCTTTAGATTGAGTGAGTGGATGGCACCTATCCATCTAGCCGCTATCCTTTTCGTTTTTATCGGAAGTGTTTATGGATTTGAAAAACTTTTTTACAGTGGGGCTAAGTCGCTTGTCCCAGCAAGTGAAGAACAGTTTAAAGATGCGGTTGAAAGTAGTACTTTTTGGAGGAAGTCACCAGATAAGGAACCAACAGTCGATAAAATCATCTTGTATCTATTTGTTATCCTCGTTCTTCTATTTGTTTTTGTTATTGTTGTGTTCTTTGCCATACCTGGGACCTTCATTCCCTACTATGAACATGAATGGTTTGAACCGTCGATGTTCATGGTGCCAATCGGAGCAACGATCGTCCCAATTAGCGTGGTTCTTCTACTATTTCAAAACAATCCAATCCGCTGGCTCTTAGCCGTACGAAAATACAAGCAGGGGAAAGTATTATTTAGGGAAGAGAAGAACTAGAAACACGAGAGAAACGCTATTACCATTACCAGTGGTTGGCGATGTTTTATCAACAACCTATGATAAAATTGAAGTTTCTGATTATAGTGATTAGTGAAAACTGTGGTGATTTTATATGAGAAAAATAATTTTTATTGGACAGAGCGGTGATAAGGCCGTTTACTATAATACGCGAACAAAAGAGGCTCTTGTAGCAGATAAGAGTGCCTTGTTAAATACAGAAGGGGCTAGGAGATCGAATAGGGGGATTGCTCCTTTAATTGCTATATTCTCTTTGTTAGGTTTACTCGGAGGATTTGTTGCAATACCAATTTTCTCAGGCCTTCGTTATAATAGTGGGATGGTTCCTATTTTTATTCTTTGTCTTTCCTTTATCCTATTTGGATTTATATGGATGATGGAAGTCGCCTTATATAAAGGAGTGAAACGAGTCCAAGGAGCAACAAAGAAAGAGTTTAAAGAAGCAGTTTATTCAAATTTGTTCTGGGAAAATTTTAGTGAGAAAAAAGCGACGTTTGCGAAAATGTTGGCTTTTATGATTGTCATGCTACTAGTTTTTATGACTACTATAGTAATATTTGCTGCTGCAATTCCGGGCACTATTGACTCATTCAATAAGCAAGAGGCATTTGATATACAAATCTTTTTCTCGCCTTTAGCAGGTCTCTTTCCTGCCTTGTTGTACCTTTTCTTATTCCAAAACAACCCTATCCGCTGGTTCTTAGCTGTGCGAAAATATGAACAGGGGAAAGTGATATTTAATGAAGAAATAGAAAAGAGAGGATGATAATGTCACAAGAGAGATATTTGCAGATCAAAAAAGAGCATCAAGTTCGTAAGTTTGTGGGGCGTTTCCTCTTCATTCTTCTCGCTATACTCGATGTTCTACTGGTATCAAGTCATTCCAATTATGTCCCGCTTGTAACGGTGGCTATGGTAACGATTGTGCCTTTTAATCATTTTCTACTTGGTCCTCTTAGGAGACAGAAAAAAGCTATAGAAAAAGAGCATCCAGAATGGAAAATACTCAGTACAAAGGGAGTAAAGGTTCCCTCGGCTGAAGCCAATAAAAGAACCTTGGCTGGTATTGGGATCTTGGTGGCCTTGCTGTTGTCTTTTGGGCTATTCTATAAACCTGTGAAACAGCCGAACGACCAAGTAAACAAGCCACCTAAGGTTGATTCTAAAACGCCTGAAACATCCAAGTCTTCAGAGTCTGAGTCGTCCAGTTCCTCTAAGACCAAAGAATCCAGTTCCTCAGAGCCGAAATCCTCGTCTTCGACTGAACAAAGTTCTAAAACCGAAAGTTCAGGAACAAAACCGTCAAAAAGCGAGTCCAACAGCCCTTATTACCAGATTCCAGGACTTACTGACGAACAGTTGAGAGATATCATATCGAAATCTGTAAAAGATTTGAGAGAAAAACAGTCAAAAGAAAAATCCGAAGAGTAGACTCGAGAGCTTCAATGTCCTTCTGGACGAGTTCGTTTTGGGATTTTACTGTATAAAATAACAGGAGGAGTTCATATGAATAAAGAAGTGATTGGTTTGATAGTTGGGACAATCGTCATCTTCCTATCTTTTGTATTTGTGTGTGGGACCTTTCTTTTCCTCTATCTTCGGGATCAGAAGTTGGTCCGCCTTGCCAAGTCATCCGTACAGGGAACGGTTATCGGCTATAGCCGTTTTCGTGAGGGGTATCCACCTATCGTCGAATACACGGTGGATGGGATTTCTTATAAGAAAACTTTGCAGTATTTTATGTTCAAAACGGTCACAATTCCGTGGGGGACTACTAAATTTTTAAAGGACTATACAAGAGAAGATATGCTGGCACCTTCGATCACTCGCTACAGCAACTCCTTTGTTTCCTTCAAACGCTTGATGCAGACCCATTTCCCCCTTCATTCGGAGCTGACAGTCTGGTATGATCCAGACAAGCCGACCAGGGCCTATGTCGAACGTTACAGCGGAATGGACAAGTTTTACAAGTGGTTTGGTATCGGATTTGGGCTGGCTCTAGTTCTAGTCTATGGGATAGTGATCCTAGCCTTTTTGTCCAATTTGTCCAAGATATACGCATAAAGGTCAGTTGGTTGAAAGGAAACGTGACTTCCCATCGAGCTTCAAGGAGGACAGAGTTTCTTTTCCATTTCTATGCTTATCAATCTTTTCTATCTGATACAGAGGAGAGGTTGCCTCCTACAAATACAGACAGGAAGTGAATTTTGACAAAGCCCCTTATTCGAGATATAATGAAGAAAAAGTGACCAAGGATAAATTAATGACAAACTCAAAGTACATCACACGCCTGAAACGTTCAGAGGGCCAGTTGCGTGGGATTCAAAAGATGATTGAAGAAGATCGTGACTGCGCAGATATTGTTACGCAGTTGACAGCAGTGAAATCTAGCGTTGAGCGCGTGATTGAGATGATCATTACTGAAAATCTCACAGGCTGTATCAACCAACCACTAGACGACCCCGAGGCTCAAAAGGAACGCCTAGAAAAGGCCATCCGATACCTGATTAAACGGAAATAAACTAATTTGCTATTGATAAACAATGCAGACAAAGGTATTTAAGTCTATTTCGATAAAGAAATCATGTCAGACAAACGGATGAGTTCCCCCAATACCAATGAGAAAACCTCTTTTTAGATACCATCAATGTGTTTCTTTTTTAGAAGCGACGGGCTACGAGCCCTATATCAGTGGGTTGCAGAAATGAAAAAAACCGATTAAGGAACTTAATCGGTTTTTTGCTTATTCTACTTGACCGGGCCAAGCATTCATACCACCTTCTACATTGATAACTGTGAGGCCTTGGGCGCTTAGAAATTCACAAGCAGATGCGGAGCGTACTCCACCTTGACAGATGACATGGTATTCCTGGTCAGGATTGAGTTCTTTGTAACCTTTCTCCAAGGTACTTAACGGAAGATTTTTGGCACCTGGTACATGTCCTGCTTGGAATTCGTGCACTTCACGTACATCGATAAGGTTTAGATTTTCATTTAGGTATTTTTCATAAAAATCAGCCATGCTGATACTCGTTTCCATATTTGACTCCTTCTGGATTAGACATTTTATATTGTGAATAAGCGCTATCAGGGTTTTGGACGATAAATCCTGCCGCTCGAGGCTACGCTCTGTGATCTAGCTGCGCAAAACGCTGTGGTAGCTAAGGATGTAGGTTTGGTTCTTGTCCGGTTCATCCAAGCTCTCCCCTAGTTCATTTAGGGGGATATGAATGGTATCGACCTTGGGTCGCTCCCCTGAAATTCGCCACTTATCTGCATATCTAGGGATTTTGGCCCTTAGTCAGATCGTCTTCGAGCGGATACCTTGGATATTGTCGCTCAGACCTTTGATTAGGTTCAAGGCTGCGTAGCCCATTTGATGCTTCTAGATGACCTTACCTGTCCAAGCGCTCATACCGCCTCGTACATTGATGACATCATAGCCATTTTTCTTTAGTTTTTTCGCAGCTAGTTTGCTTCGTACACCAGAGTGACAAATGACATAAAGTGTTTCTTTTTTCGCAGGTGTGTAAGAACCGATTTCCGTTAAAGGAACATTTTTTGCATTTTTGATATGGCCTCTACGGAATTCCATAGGCGTCCGAACATCCAGTAGCTGAATCGGTTCTCTGAGTTTAGCTTCTAACTCGCTGGTAGAAATACTGTCAATTTTTGTAAATAATAAGTGAAACATAGGCACCTCCACATATACCCTTATGGGGTATATTAAACCATGAAGTTAATCTTTTGTCAAGCAAGTTGTTTTAACTTGGGAGGGAATTAGTTTCGAGAGTTTAGAAAGCAGGCTATTCTTGACCTTTCAAAGGCTTTTTGATATGATGGGTCCAAAGTAAGTGTGAGGTGATAAGATGACCAGCGAATACCAGAAAATGATAGCAGGGGGGCCTTACCGTCCGTCGGACCCAGAGTTACGGGCCTTGGCGCAGGCTTCTCGCCAAAAACAGGCTACCTTTAACAAGGAAGAAGATCCCTTGAAGGGAGCGGATATTATCAAGACTTGGTTTGGCTCAACTGGGCAAAATCTCTATGTCAATCCACGCCTGGTGGTCGATTATGGAGTCAATATCCATCTAGGGGAAAATTTTTATTCTAATTGGAACTTGACTATGCTGGATGTTTGTCCGATTCGCATCGGGAACAACGCCATGCTTGGCCCCAACTGTCAGTTTTTAACCCCACTCCATCCACTGGATCCGGATGAACGCAATTCAGGGGTCGAATACGGCAAGCCCATCACCATTGGAGATAATTTCTGGGCTGGAGGTGGCGTCATTGTTCTTCCTGGAGTAACACTGGGAAATAATGTCGTTGTAGGAGCAGGGGCCGTGATTACCAAGTCTTTTGGCGACAATGTCGTCCTAGCTGGGAATCCTGCGCGTGTTATCAAGGAAATCCCAGTAAAAGAAAACTAAAAAGAACAGCCGAGGCTGTTCTTTTTATGAGCTTTAGTCTTATAGATTTTTCTTCTTTTTGGCTTTTTGGGTTAGAGTGATATCGCACTTGGGAATGTTGCTTTTAAAAACTATTAAATGCATTTTAGTACTCTCAAATTGTTTCTAGTAGCCCTTTCAAAAGAATACTGAGCGAAACTGAATTTAAGGAAACTTTCAGAAAAGTTTTAGTTTTGTTTCAGGAATCTTCTGTAGACTGTCTAGCTATATCATACGAAGGAGAGGAAAAAGCTATGAAATCAAAAAAATGGACCCTACTCGCAACGAGTTTAACGGCAATAGTGCTGATGGCAGCATGTGCCCAGTCAACAACTACATCCAATACCAATGCAACGACAAATAGTGCCACAACAACTGCAACAAAGACAAACCAATCATCCTATTTTACAGAGAAGGACAATGATACTTCTTATGACGAAAGCACAGCTTCTAAGATTGAGTTATCTGGCTCATCAGCAAACGTCTTTGGGGATGGCGTGACAGTCTCTGAATCAACAGTGACCATCACAAAATCTGGGACCTATGTGATTTCAGGTCAGTCTGACGGAGTGCAGATCAAGATCGAGGCAGATAAGTCTGCAGATGTTCATCTAGTCCTAAAAGGCGCGACCATGACCAATACCAATGCAGCGATATCTGCGACATCAGCTGGTCATGTCTACTTGACTCTAGCAGAGGGAACCACCAACAGTCTCTCTGACTCAAGCTCTAACAGTGACGAAAAAGCAGACGCAGCTCTCTTTTCTAAGGTGGATTTGACCATCAACGGGAAAGGAACTCTCAATGTAGATGGCAAGAAGAACAATGGTATCAAGGCCAACGACACCCTCCACATCACGGGTGGAACCTATAACATCACAGCAGTTGGCGATGCCTTCAATGTCAATGATGAACTCAACATCACTGGTACGACCATGACCATCGATGCCAAAGAGGATGGGGTCAAGGTGGACAATGACGAGGATACTTCAGTTGGGACCATGTACCTATCCAACAACAACATCACCGTCACAGCAGGAGATGATGGCATCCACGCATCTGGAGACCTCGTCATCGATAGTGGTACCTACACCGTCAAGAATTCGACAGAAGGACTTGAAGGTAAGTCAATCACTATCAACGGTGGGGATATTAGCATCTACTCAACAGATGATGGAGTCAACGCAGCTAACAAAAACGCCCAACAGAATGAAATCTTCTTCACTATGAACGGCGGGAATCTGACTGTAGAAGTCGGCCAAGGAGACACAGACCCAATCGACTCAAACGGCAATATTACGGTCACAGGTGGGACCATTAAAATGACTGGTCAAACAGGTTTTGACTTTGATGGAACAGCGACCTACACAGGTGGAGATATCTATCTCAACGGTGAAAAACAAACGGAAATCGTCAATTCTATACCTGGAGGCGGTGGACCAAATGGAGGCCCTCAAGGCGACGGTCCAGCCCCTGGCGGACAAGGATAAAAAAGAATCTCCTTTCTCGAAAGAGAAGGGAGAGTTTTATGTAGGAAGGATTTTCTAGAATAAATACCAATCCGGAGTTGAGAACTTCTTGGTCTGTTTCATATAAAAACGGATAAAGTGAATTTCCATAGCTAAGGTTATCAAGGTTGCTATTGTGATGACAGTAGTAGGATTGGCTGAGAAAAGTAGAGGAAGAATAGGCCTTTAAAAAGTGGACAGGAAAGACCATTTCGGAGTATCGTGAAGAGATTTAGAAACAGCTCTAAAAGCAATAGCTATCCATTATAAACATCAGATACGAATCTGGTGTTTTATTTTTTTAAAGAATTTAACCCTTTCTCTTGACAAGTGAGTGATTACTCACTATAATAGCTTCTGGATTTAAAAAGTGAGTACCCACTCACCAAGGAGGAAGTAAATGAAAACATTACTACATTTACAAGATTTAGTAAAATCTTTTGACAATCAAATAGTTCTGAATCATGTCAGCTTTGAATTGCAGCCAGGAGAAATTATAGGATTAATTGGTCCGTCTGGTGCTGGTAAATCAACTATGATTAAGACTACGTTAGGAATGGAAAAGGCTGATGGAGGCGTAGCTTTAGTGTTAAATCACACTATGCCCAATCGCCATATTTTAGGAGATATTGGCTATATGGCCCAATCAGATGCTTTATACGAGTCCTTGTCAGGCCAAGAAAATCTGGAATTTTTTGGTCAGCTAAAGGGGCTTTCTAAAAAAGACCTAAAGGCGGAAATTGCTCATATAGCTCAAGTAGTAGATCTGACAGACTACTTAAACAAGGCGGTATCTGGTTATTCTGGAGGAATGAAACGGCGTTTGTCTCTTGCTATCGCGCTGTTAGGAAATCCTCAACTCTTGATTTTGGACGAACCGACAGTTGGAATCGACCCTTCTCTTCGAAAGAAAATCTGGAAAGAATTATTCGCGCTTAGAGACAATGGGATTGGGATATTAGTTACTACCCATGTTATGGATGAAGCAGAGTTGACGGATAAGGTCGGCTTATTATTAGGCGGAAAAATCATTGCTTTTGATACACCGCAACACTTAAAAGAAAGTTATCAAGTTTCAAGTATTGAAGAAGTATTTTTAAAAGCAGAAGGTGAGTAAAATGAGAACAATAGCGATTGCAAAAAAAGTCATCAAAGAATTACTTCGTGACAAACGAACTCTAGCCCTGATGTTTATAGCACCTGTTTTTATCATGTGGTTGATGAACCTCATGTTTTCAGCTAGTACAGCCGTGAATGTCAAGTTAGCGACACAAGATCTACCAACTGGTTTGGTAACGAAAATGGATGAGCTTGATCATGTGGACATCGAGACTTATCAAGACTTAGATCAGGCCAAAGAAGCGCTAGCAAATGAAAAAGTCGATGCTGTGATTTCTTATAAAGACGGTGAGTATCAGGTCGACTACGCAAATACAGATGTCTCCAAGACATCTATGATACGACAAGTGTTACGAACAAGTATCGCCAGTGAAGGCACCGATCAGTTACTATCTCGTGTCAAACAAGCTCTTCCACAATTGGACTCGGACGCAAAAATACCAGAAATCAAGGAGTCCTATCAATATGGAGATGAAAATACAAGCTTCTTTACCAGTATGATTCCGGTTTTGATAGGTTTTGTAGTTTTCTTCTTTGTCTTTTTGATTTCAGGTATGGCGCTTTTGAAAGAGCGCACCAGTGGAACGCTAGAACGTTTGTTAGCAACACCAGTGAAACGATCTGAAATCGTCTATGGCTATATGTTGTCTTACGGTATTATTGCGATTTTTCAAACGGCAGTTGTCGTCTTAGCAGCAATTTGGCTACTAGATGTAGAAGTTGTAGGAAGTATTTTAAATGTTATAATAGTTAATGTGGTACTGGCTCTTGTAGCACTAGCTTTTGGAATTCTCTTGTCTACTCTAGCAAAATCAGAATTCCAAATGATGCAATTTATTCCTCTCGTGATTATGCCCCAACTCTTTTTCTCAGGAATTATTCCATTGTCATCCATGGGAGAATGGGCTCCAACTGTGGGGAAATTTTTGCCATTAACCTATTCTGGTGATGCAATAAGCCAGATTATTCTTTACGGACACAATCTTGGTGATATTTTGCCAAATCTTGGTGTTTTAATGATTTTCTTGATCATTTTAACAATTCTCAATATTGTTGGATTGCGTCGTTATCGTAAAGTTTAGAAATCAACATAAATAATGCTAAAAAGGTGTGAAGATTAGATGGATAAGACTGTTTTTGAATCGTTTGAAGATTACTTAGAAGAAGCGAATTACCCTCAAGGAAAGAAAAAAATCATGCAGGCAGCAGTGGATCTCATATCAACTAGGAGTTACCATGGGACCTCAACTCTTCACATAGCTGAGCGTGCTGGACTAAGCCAGGCAACTTTGTTTAAGTATTTTAAGACGAAGGATGATCTACTGACGGCTATTTTACATCCTGTAGTCCCAAGCATTTTCGGTAGTTTTTTTGAGGAACTCTTAGCTTTTGAAACGACAGAAGAGAGGGTTCGTTATCTCGTCCACGATCGTATGAGCTATCTCAAAAAAAATCGTGCTTTGATGAAAATCATTCTGCAGGAGAGTTTTTCAAATAAGAAACTAAAAAATGAACAGATTTTTATCTGGAATGCTATTCAAGATAAACTTCGAGTGCTTCATAAGGAATTGCTGGCAGATCCACGTGTAAATCCAGAGTTAACGAGTCCTCAAATGGTTCGTATTTGTGTTGGTCCATTGTTGGCTTACTTCGCTCAGCTTTATATCGTTAGCGATAATGGAGAAATAAAAGAGGAAGACTTAGACTTATTAGAAAAACAGATTTTAGGTGGTTTGTGGAAATAAGGGGGTTCTAGAAGAACTAAGGTTTATTTACCTGACCTTCAAACAAGATAAAAAAGACATGTTCTGCTTATTTCAGATTCATGTCTTTTTTGTTGTTGGATTTGATATGTATTTATAACTCCTCAATCACCTTGCATAAGGCTTCTACATCTTCTTTTTGACTAGACCAGGCGGTCGCAAAACGGATGACGGTATGCTTATCATCATATTTTTCCCAGTAAGAGAAAATCACTTTTTGAGACAAGTTTTTCATCTGTTCATCATTTACAATACAAAAGACTTGATTGGTTGGATTTTCAAAATAAAGGGGGAGGCCAGCATTTTTACAAGCTAGACGAATTTGGTTGGCATAGGAAATCGCATCTTCGCCAATCGTTTGATAGAGCTTGTCTTTAAACAATTCGTCAAATTGAATGCCGAGAAGTCTTCCTTTGGCTAGAAGGGCGCCGTGTTGTTTGATAATGGTGGTCATGTGAGGAAGGAGTTGAGGATTAGGGATAACGACTGCTTCCCCGAGAAGAGCGCCACATTTGGTACCACCGATGTAGAATGCGTCGCATAAGTTAGTCAAATCAGCAAGACTGACATCATTTTCAGGACAGACAAGTGCGTAAGCAAGACGAGCACCATCTACGAAGAGTTTGACATTCTTTTCCTTACAAACCTGAGAAATAGCTTCTAATTCTGCTTTGGAATAAAGGGTTCCGAGTTCAGTTGGTTGAGAGAGATAGACCATTCCTGGCATGACCATATGCTCATGATTTTTATCAGCCCAATAATTTTCAATGGTTTCTTTAATTTGCTGGGCAGTCAATTTTCCATCTGTTCCCTCTAGTTCGAGTACCTTGTGACCTCCAAATTCGATAGCACCAGCCTCATGAACGCTGATATGACCAGTTTTTGTAGCAATCACCCCTTGGTAAGATTGGAGAAGACTGTCAATCATGACTTGGTTGGTCTGGGTTCCACCGGCAAGAAAATGGACAGCTGCCTGCGGACAAGCGCAGGCTTTTCGGATGCTTTCAACAGCACTGGCACTAATCGAATCGTTCCCATATCCGCTCATTTCCATTTCATTGGTTTCCATGATTCGTTTGAGAATCGCAGGATGTGCTCCTTGAAGATAATCATTTGCAAAATTTAGAGTTTTGTTTGTCATAAGAGACCTCTTTCTTGATTGATACATTCATTGTACAAGAAATATATTCATTACACAAACGTCAAAAAATCATATAAACTATGATAAAATGGAATAGATAAAAGAAAAGGAGTGAAAAATGGACGCAAGTAAGTGCCAGGCAGTTCTAATCGCTAGTGAAACAGGTTCTTTTTCAGCTGCAGCAGAACAACTCAATTATACTCAGTCAGGGATTACGAGAATGATTTCGAGTTTGGAAGAAGAATTAGAATTTTCCTTGTTTATCCGCAGTAAAAAAGGAGTTCGCTTGACGGAGAATGGGAAATTGATGTTGCCTTATTTCAGAGAAATCGTTGAATCCAGTCAGATTGCGCAAGAGATGAGTGATGATATAAAAGGTGTCGTTCGTGGCTCCATCACGATTGCCTGCTACTTTAGTGTATCTTCTATGTGGATGCCTCGTCTTTTAAAAGTTTTTTCAGAGAGCTATCCCAATATCCAGATTAAGTTGTTGGAGGGTGGGAATAAGGAAATAGCTAAGTGGTTAGCAGAAAAATCTGTCGATATCTGTTTATGTGCAGAACCTCAAGACAAGACGAACTATAGTTGGGAAGAACTCTATCGGGACCCACTTCTTGTTTGGCTCCCCAAAAATCATCCTAAGGCTAGACAAGCTCAATACGAGATAAAGGATTTGGAGGCAGAGGAGTTTATACATACCTTGCCTGGGCAAGATACAGACCAGGATAGATTAATTGAGAAAGAAAATCTAAATTTAAAAACACGGTTTACAACAAAAGACGGCTTTACGACCTATCAGTTAGTAAAAGCAGGTTTAGGAGTGAGTTTTAATCAGGCTATGATCGCACAAGATTGGAAAGAAGATGTAGTGCAGTTACCTCTAACCCCACCACGTTTTGTCTCGCTGGGCCTGGCTTTGCCAAAACAGAAACCAACCTCTCCAGCGGTGCAACGCTTTCTCAAGTGCATGGAAGAGGAGTTTTCTGGCTTGGTAAACCCAACTCCTTGACACTCCGTCAGCTTTTGATACAATAGTACAAAATTAGAGGAGGTGGGCTATGATTCAGAAGCATGCGATTCCCATTTTAGAGTTTGATGACAATCCCCAAGCGGTCCTTATGCCGAATCACGAGGGTTTAGACTTAAAGTTGCCAAAGAAGTGTATCTATGCATTTTTGGAGGAGGAGATTGACCGCTACGCTCAGGAAGTAGGAGCGGACTGTATTGGTGAGTTCGTTTCGGCCACCAAGACTTATCCGGTCTACGTCATCAATTACAAGGGCGAGGAGATTTGTCTGACCCAGGCGCCCGTAGGCTCTGCCCCAGCGGCCCAGTTTATGGATTGGTTGATTGGCTATGGTGTGGAGCAAATCATTTCCACTGGAACCTGTGGCGTCCTAGCCGATATAGAGGAGAATGCCTTTCTCGTCCCTGTTCGCGCTTTGCGAGATGAGGGGACCAGCTACCACTATGTGGCGCCTTCTCGTTATATGGAGATGCAGATTGAGGCTGTCTCTGCTATTGAGCAAGTCTTGGAGCAAAGAGGCATTCCTTACGAGGAGGTCATGACATGGACGACAGATGGTTTTTATCGAGAGACGGCTGAAAAGGTTGCCTATCGTAAGGAAGAAGGCTGTGCTGTTGTGGAGATGGAGTGCTCGGCTCTTGCGGCAGTAGCTCAGCTACGTGGAGTTGTCTGGGGAGAGTTGCTCTTTACCGCAGATTCCTTGGCGGATCTAGACAACTACGACAGTCGTGACTGGGGCTCAGAAGCTTTTGATAAGGCACTCGAACTCTGTCTTGCCATTGTGCACCACATGTGAGTGTTCTGACTGTTTTTATGGTAGAATGTAGTTATGTTATTCAAATCTTTTTTGGAAAAAATCAAGACGATACTGGGACGCTTGTCGCCAGCCCGTCGCATCTTTTTAAGTTTTGCCCTAGTAATCTTCTTGGGTTCTCTCCTTTTAAGTCTCCCCTTTGTGCAAGCAGAAACGTCACAAGCGACCTACTTTGACCATCTCTTTACGACCGTGTCCATGGTCTGTGTGACAGGGCTCTTTACCCAGCCGGTAGCCTCTACTTACAATATATGGGGCCAGCTGATTTGCATGCTCTTGATCCAGATCGGTGGATTGGGGCTTATGACCTTTATCGGAATCTTTTATATCCAAGGCAAGCAAAAGCTCAGTCTTCGTGGTCGTGAGACTATTCAAGAAAGTTTCAGTTATGGAGAAACCCAGTCTCTAAAGGATTTCATTCGTTCAATCTTTCTGACGACTTTTCTAGTGGAAGGGATCGGTGCCTTTCTCTTGAGTTTCCGCTTTATTCCTGAATTTGGCTGGGGGCGAGGGATTCTAACCTCTATCTTTTTGGCTGTTTCAGCTTTCTGCAATGCTGGATTTGATAATTTTGGAAGTACGAGTTTGCTAGCCTTTCAAACGGATACCTTGATCAATCTAGTGATTGCAGGATTGATTATCACGGGGGGGCTAGGATTTATGGTCTGGTTTGACCTAGCGACCCAGTTTGGGAAAAAGAAAAAACGCCGTCTGCGTTTCCATACCAAGTTGGTTCTCTTTTTAACGGCGGGAATTTTACTCTTTGGAACCGTATCGACTTTGTTCATCGAGTGGAATAATCCTGGGACGATCGGAAATCTCAGCGCTCCAGAGAAATTGCTGGTTAGTTTCTTCCAGACCGTCAGCATGAGAACGGCAGGCTTTGCTTCCATTGACTACACCCAGGCTAGACCAGTTACCTTACTGATCTACATTTTGCAGATGTTTCTGGGCGGGGCACCAGGAGGGACAGCAGGGGGGCTCAAGATTACGACCTTCTTTGTCTTGTTGGTCTTTGCTCGTAGCGAACTATTGGGCTTGCCTCATGCCAATGTGGCTCGGAGGACCATTGAACCCCGAACCGTGCAAAAATCTTTCAGTGTCTTTATTATCTTCTTGCTAACTTTCTTGCTGGGCTTGATTCTACTAGGGATAACAGCAGAGGGAAATCCGCGCTTCATCTACCTCATGTTTGAGACCATTTCAGCCCTTGCGACAGTTGGAGTGACGGCAAATTTAACACCGGAGCTAGGCAAGATAGCCCTCAGCATCGTTATGCTGCTGATGTTTATCGGCCGTATTGGTCCCTTGACACTACTGGTCAGTGTAGCGGAATACCAGCCAGACAAGAAAGACACGATTCACTATATGAAAGCAGATATCACTATCGGATAAGAAAGGAAGAACGATGTCAGATCGGACAATTGGAATTTTAGGTTTGGGAATTTTTGGGAGCAGTGTTTTGGCTGCCCTAGCCAAGCATGACATGAATATTATTGCTATTGATGACCACGAGGAACGCATTAATCAATTTGAACCTGTGCTGGCGCGTGGGGTAGTTGGAGATATCACGGATGAAGAACTCCTTCTATCAGCGGGGATTGACACTTGTGATACCGTAGTTGTCGCAACGGGTGAAAATCTGGAGTCCAGTGTTCTCGCGGTTATGCACTGCAAGAGTCTAGGAGTGCCGACTGTTATTGCCAAGGTCAAAAGTCATACAGCTAAAAAGGTTCTAGAAAAAATTGGCGCAGACGCAGTCATCTCACCAGAGTTTGAAATGGGGCGCTCATTGGCGCAGACCATCCTCTTTCATAACAGCGTAGACGTCTTTCAGCTGGACAAGAATGTATCGATTGTCGAGATGAAAATCCCCCAATCATGGGTAGGTAAAAGCCTCAGTCAGTTGGATTTGCGTGGGCGATACAACCTCAACGTACTTGGTTTTCGTGCCTACGAAAATGCTCCTCTGGATGTCCAATTCGGACCCAATGACCTTTTGCAGGCAGATGCCTACATCATGGCCGTCATTAATAACCAACATCTGGACACCCTAGCTGAACTGAGTGAGTAGGAGAGGAAGGGTACTCTCTATCCCAATAATTAACGAGTCAATATAAGTATTTTATAAGAGGGATTTAAGAAAAATTTTAACTTTTTCTTAATCCTTTTTAATTTTAGGAGATTATACTAGAGTCATCAAAAAAAGAAAACTCTAAGGAGAATCCTATGAAATTCAATCCAAATCAGAGATATACTCGTTGGTCTATTCGCCGTCTCAGTGTAGGCGTTGCTTCAGTTGTTGTGGCTAGTGGCTTCTTTGTCCTAGTTGGTCAACCAAGTTCTGCGCGTGCTGATGTCGTCAATCCGACTCCTGCCCAAGTCGTGCCAGACGCTGCTTCGGTGAGTGAAAAGAGCGACTTACCAGCAGAGGTTCTCAAAAAAGCAGTCGATGTAGCTCTTCCTTCAGAACAGTCTATTCCAACACCTAAAGCAAGTGTGGATACCACAAGCTCTTCAGAAAAAGCGGACGCAACTGCTAAAGAGCCTGCAGTAGTGCCAAAAGAAGAAGTGCAAGCACAACCTGACTCTAAGAAACAAACAGAAGATGCAGTTAAACCTGTGGAAAGTCCTGCGTCTACAGTTTCTGGACAAGACCGTGAAGTCAGTGAAGCGCAACCAGCGACCACCCCAGCTGAAGTGCAAAAGGGTGTGGCCGACAACACCAAAGACACAGTAGATGTCCCAGCTAGTTACCTTGACAAAGCCAATTTCCCAGGACCATTTACAGCTGGTGTCAATCAAGTCATTCCATACGAATTCTTCGCTGGTGACGGCATGTTGACTCGCCTGATCTTGAAAGCATCTGATAAGGCTCCATGGTCAGACAACGGTTCAGCTAAAAATCCCGCCCTTCCACCAGTAGAGAAATTGGGCAAAGGTCTTTACTTCTATGAAGTGGATTTAGCAGGTACCCAAGGCAAATCTGACAAAGAGTTGCTTGATCTTTTAAAACAAAACGGCACGCAAAGCTATAAAGCTACTATCAAGGTGTACGGTGCAAAAGACGGCAAACCTGACTTAACTAATCTGGTAGCGACTAAAAATTTGGATGTCAACTTGAATAGTTTGACCACCCCAGCTGAAGTGCAAAAAGGTGTGGCTGACAATACAAAAGATACAGTAGATGTCCCAGCTAGTTACCTTGACAAAGCCAATTTCCCAGGACCATTTACAGCTGGTGTCAATCAAGTCATTCCATACGAGTTCTTTGCCGGTGACGGTATGTTAACACGCCTTATCTTGAAAGCATCCGACAAGGCTCCATGGTCAGACAATGGTTCAGCTAAAAATCCCGCTCTCCCACCAGTAGAGAAATTGGGCAAAGGCCTTTACTTCTACGAAGTGGATTTAGCAGGGACTCAAGGCAAATCTGACAAAGAGTTGCTTGATCTTTTAAAACAAAATGGAACTCAAAGCTATAAAGCTACTATCAAGGTGTACGGTGCGAAAGACGGCAAGCCTGACTTAACTAATCTGGTAGCGACTAAAGATTTGACTGTTAATTTGAATGGTTCGACCACTCCAGCAGAAGTTCAAAAAGGTGTGGCTGACAACACCAAAGACACAGTAGATGTCCCAGCCACTTACTTGGAAAAGGCTAACTTCCCAGGACCATTCACAGCTGGTGTCAACCAAGTCATTCCATATGAATTCTTCGCTGGTGATGGCATGTTGACTCGCCTTATCTTGAAAGCATCTGATAAGGCTCCATGGTCAGACAATGGTTCAGCTAAAAATCTCGCTCTCCCACCAGTAGAGAAATTGGGCAAAGGTCTTTACTTCTACGAAGTAGACTTGGCCGGCACCCAAGGTAAATCTGATAAAGAGCTGCTTGACTTGTTGAAACAAAACGGCACACATAGCTATAAAGCTACCATCAAAGTGTACGGTGCGAAAGATGGCAAACCTGACTTAACTAATCTGGTAGCGACTAAGGATTTAAATGTCAACTTGAATGGCTTGACCACACCAAATCAGGTTAAAGACTCTGTTGTGAACAATGTCAAAGACATGATTGATGTTCCAGCTAGCTACCTTGATAAGGCTAAGGTTCCTGGACCTTTCTTGGCTGGTGTCAACCAAGTTATTCCGTACGAAGTTTTTGGTGGAGATGGTATGTTGACTCGCCTCTTGTTAAAAGCTTCAGACAAAGCTCCATGGTCAGACAACGGAACAGCTAAAAATCCTGCCCTATTGCCACTTGAAGGCTTGGCTAAAGGTCAATATTTCTACGAAGTGGATTTGAATGGCAATACGGTTGGCAAAGATGGTCAGGCCTTGCTGGATCAACTTCGAGCTAACGGAACCCATACATATCTAGCTACTGTTAAAGTCTATGGATCTAAAGATGGCAAACCTGATTTGACCAATCTGATTGCTACTCGTCAAGTAACGATTCAGCTTCGTGGAAAAGAAATGGCGACAATACCATCTCAACAAGGTCAGATGAATACGAAGCCTTCTGAAACAGGCTCTACAGGTACGACTGAGGGTATGATGGGTACAAATCACCATATGTCAGATATGAAAGTAGATCAACCAGCTTCTAGCCCAATGGCTAATATGATGAAAAAAGATGATAAAGCGATGTTACCAAATACTGGGGAAGCTAAAACGGCTACAGCTGGCCTTGGTATCTTTGGTCTAGCCTTGGCAGGTCTTGTTGGACTTTTGGGTTTGACAACCAAACGAGAAGATTAAGATTCAAATCACTTAAACATTAGAGAAAATAGTGTTATACTAAAGCAAGTATAACACTGTTTTTATCGAAGGAGTGTCAGATGAAAAAGACAATTTTGCTGGTTGATGATGAGATAGATATTTTAGATATTCAAAACCGCTATCTTTTACAAGCAGGTTACGATGTTTTGGTCGCCCATGATGGTAAGGAGGGATTAGAACTTTTCAGAAAAAAATCTATCGACCTCATTATCACAGATATCATGATGCCCAATATGGATGGCTATGATTTTATCAGTGAAGTTCAGTATATCGCTCCGGATCAACCCTTCCTCTTTACAACTGCTAAGACAAGCGAACAGGATAAGATTTATGGATTAAGTTTGGGGGCAGATGATTTTATAGTCAAACCCTTTAGCCCACGCGAATTGGTTTTAAGAGTGAATAATATCTTGCGTCGCCTTAGCCGTGGAGGAGAGACAGAACAGATCGAGTTTGGTGACTTAGTGATCAACCATGTGACTCATGAGGTTCGCATTGGGGAGCAACCTTTGGAATTGACAGTAAAATCCTTTGAACTTCTATGGATATTAGCCAGCAATCCCGAGAGAGTCTTTTCAAAGACGGAACTTTACGAGAAGGTATGGCAAGAGGACTATGTGGATGATACCAATACACTCAATGTTCATATCCATGCTTTGAGGCAAGAGTTGACTAAGTATACAAATTCAAATGCTCCTACTATCAAAACTGTCTGGGGTTTGGGCTATAAGATGGAAAAACCAAGAGGTAGAAAATGAAATTAAAAAACTATATTTTAGTGGGGTATCTAGTGTCGACTCTACTAACGATTTTGGTCGTTTTCTGGGCAGTCCAACGAATGTTGATCGAGAAAAGTGAAGTTTACTTTCTAGTTGGAATGACCTTGATTGCTAGTTTCATTGGCGCTGCAGTGAGCATCTTTCTTTTGTCGCCTGTGTTCTCTTCTCTGAAACATTTGAAAAAACAAGCTCAGGATATAGCCAGCAAGGATTTCAGCACAGAAATTGAAACCAAGGGCCCATTAGAATTTCAAGAGCTGGGCCAGGCTTTTAATGACATGTCCCACAATTTGCAGGCTACCTTTCAATCACTTGATGAGAGCGAGCAAGAAAAGAGAATGATGATTGCGCAGCTCTCTCACGATATTAAAACTCCCATTACCTCCATTCAGGTTACTGTGGAGGGAATTCTAGATGGAGTGATTAAGGAAGAGGAACGGCTCCACTACTTAACCACGATTGGTCGGCAAACTGAGCGTCTAAACAAGCTAGTGGAGGAATTGGATGTTTTGACTCTTAATACACAACCTCAAGAAATTGCTGACGAGGAAGTCGAAGAGGTCTTTTTAGATCAGCTGTTGATTGAGTCAATGAGTGAATTCCAACTCCAGATTGAACAAGAGGAGCGAGATGTTTACATTCAAGTGTCACCTGAGTCGGCGAAAATCAAGAGCCATTCTGACAAACTTTCTCGTATTCTGGTCAATTTGTTAAACAATGCCTTTAAATATTCAGAACCAGGAACCAGAATTGAGGTTCTTGCCCAATTAACAGAACAAGAGCTGACAATCAGTGTGAAAGACGAGGGTCAGGGGATCCTTCCTGAAGATTTGGAAAAGATCTTTAAACGACTTTATCGTGTAGAAACTTCGCGCAATATGAAGACAGGTGGACATGGATTAGGACTTGCGATTGCACGCGAACTAGCCCATCAGCTTGGTGGCGAAATCACAGCAGAAAGTCAATATGGCTTAGGAAGCAAGTTTACATTCAGCCTCAATTTGAAATAAAGGCGTAAAATCCCTTTACAAATCTAGCTTTTCATGGTAAAATAGCCTTTGTGTGAAATAGCAGCAGGAAAGCATGAAGCTCGTCAACAGGTGTCTTATGACAAGTAACCTTGGCTGTTTAGGCGAAGGGCATCTGCACGAATCAGGGCTTTCTAAGTGACTATTTCCACCGAAATATTATTTATATCAGGAGGACATACACATGTCACGTTATACAGGACCATCTTGGAAACAAGCTCGTCGCCTTGGCCTTTCACTTACAGGTACAGGTAAAGAATTGGCACGTCGTAACTACGTACCAGGACAACACGGACCAAACAACCGTTCTAAATTGTCAGAATACGGTTTGCAATTGGCTGAAAAACAAAAACTTCGTTTCACTTACGGTGTAGGTGAAAAACAATTCCGTAACTTGTTCGTACAAGCTACAAAAATCAAAGGCGGAATCCTAGGTTTCAACTTCATGCTTCTTTTGGAACGTCGTTTGGATAACGTTGTTTACCGTCTTGGCCTTGCGACTACTCGTCGTCAAGCTCGTCAATTCGTAAACCATGGTCACATCCTTGTTGACGGAAAACGCGTTGATATCCCATCATACCGCGTAACTCCAGGTCAAGTGATCTCAGTTCGTGAAAAATCATTGAAAGTTCCAGCAATCCTTGAAGCAGTAGAAGCTACTCTTGGACGTCCAGCATTCGTATCATTCGACGCTGAAAAATTGGAAGGTTCATTGACTCGCTTGCCAGAACGCGACGAAATCAACCCAGAAATCAACGAAGCACTTGTCGTTGAATTCTACAACAAGATGCTTTAATTTTAAGAAATATCTTACAGAAAGCCTACAACAGTGGGCTTTTTGCTTTGTCTTAAAACGTTGATTTCTGGGTTTGTTCAGTTATAAACTTTTTAGTGCAGTTTCATAGAACGAAACTGCTTTTTGGGCGTTCATTTTTGAGAGGTAAAAAGAAGCATGACTCTCCCACAGCAATAGAGCTTTTAGGCGGGAAAACCACACTTCTTTCTTGGATTAATTTTACATCATTTTGACTTAAAAAACAAATAGAGGCGTCCCACCTCCTACCGCAGAAAGATCTGTTTCAAGGGGAGATGGAAAACCTCTATTCGTTAATTTAATTATAGTCTAAAAAACTAATTGACGCAAGAATATTTAAAGCCCACCCTTTGATGATAGTCGGGATGACAAAAGGAACTGACTTAGGCACCAACCTAGAATAGATCATTGGGAGCCAAACCAGTTCCTTTATTTAAGTATACAATATGTTTACAAGAAAACAAAGTAGTAAGTTATTCTAATGGAGTATCTGTAGTACTTTAGCAAACAAGGTGTGCTATAATGCTTTTAACAGGAACTAAAAGCCATTAGTAAATAACTAATATTGAGTCATATTGTTCCGAAATTAGAGAGAAGGAACTTAATGAAATTATGGGAATATGTTGATAAAAATGTTCGCCTTATTTTAGAAGACGGGACCTCCATCAAGGGCAGGGTGGTTGATTGGTTTGACGGTTATGATTTAGATGGTCCTGACGAAATAGTCATAGGTGATCGCTCATATCCTGAAGATATTATCAAGAAAATCAAAATGATTAGTGCTTAGTTCAACCTAGGCGATTTTATCGACTAACTATAAAAAGTATAAGAACTATCGAAAAATTAGCAGAGAGGAAAATAAATGAGTAAACAGCTTTGGAAGTATCTTCGATCAAGGGTTCAGGTAGCCACTAATTGCGATAAGATAATCAAGGGACGTGTCATAGACTTTGTTGACGAAATGGACAATGATGAGCAAGATGAAATCACTATCCTCATTGACAATCCTAGTCCAGATGAAGCTACTGAAATTTCTCTCTTTGAGAGTGAGATTGTCTCGATTAAAACAATCTCATAGGACTTAGAATAATCTAGGTGCTTTTACCTGACTTATTTGAAAGAAAACACTATGGAAAAAGATTTAGTTTATATGACAATGGTTGGGACGCCTCTTTTGATTATAATGGTCAAGTATGTGGGATTTTTCCTAATTCTGTTCATGATATTGTAGTGGTGATTGGAGATAAGGAATACCAGGTATCATCATTCATTGATCTGATTTCTCTAAAAATTGGCGATAACACTTTAGTAGAAATTATGGATGGAATTGAAGTGCAGTATTATTAAAATAAAAATCATCTTTGATGAATGAACTGCACCCCAAAAATTAGATTTTGTCTGTTAAATTTTTGGAACGTAGCTCAATATGCTACAACGTTCTTATTAGGAGGGGATGGGTAATGGGATATAGTCAACAAGTATTAGACATGCTCCAGCAAGCAGTCAGTGGTCAGATTGATAATTTTTGGGATTTTTCCTTTACGTTTAACGCACTTTTTGGAGAAGATGAGGAATTTGCCGAGGCTTGGGCTAATGAAAACTCTGAAATGTTTGACGCTCTCAATGACTTTGAGTTGATGATATTTTTAGAGGAACATGATCCAAGCGACAAACAAGGTTTTATCGATTTCTTAACACCTTACTACGAAAAAGCAAAGCAATTAGCCAATATTGAAAGGGATATTTAAATGAAGCTCTGGGAATTTAACCGTACAGATGTAGTCATCACGCTTAAAAATGGCGTGGTAGTTAGAGGATTTGTAGAAGGCTATTGTGACGCCTCGGACAATGCCGAGGAGATGGATTCCTTACTTGTAGATGTTGACGGAACTCTTAGAGAGTATTTTGAGGATGAAATCGTCAGCATCATAGAAAGCTAGTAGTGGGAATAGAATCTAAGGAAAAAATCTTGTTTGTTGAGATTGTTTTAGTTGGGATGGTCCTATATGAAAAAGGATGAAATTAAAAAATATTTAGACAAAGATATTGAATTTAATTATAATAGCCGAGGTGCTTGCTTTTTATCGAGTATATGTGTAGTTGGTTATGATTATGAAGGTCAGCAGTTTGATACAATTGATGAAGCTATGGAAGCTAAAGTATTTGACGGGAAAAGCTTAGTAGATATATGGGATGAAGTTTTTCCACAAGTTTTTTAAAATGAAAAGTACCTTTGATGAACTGCACCCCAAAAGTTAGATTTTTTCTGTCTAACTTTTGGGGTGCAGTTCAAATGTATGAGATATTTTTAGTTTTGATTTAATTTCGATATTTTTCCGGAAAATACTTATTTTTCAGAAACTTAATTATATGTGATATTTATGCTTGAAATTTTTCTCCTGTATAAAGAGTGGCTCGCATCGCTATTTCACAACCAATTGATGGATTAAATAAATTAGAGAGTACATTTAAATTTTTAAATGTTTTATAAGATTGGTAATTAAATTAAGAATATTTTTGAATCTGAAATATAAGTTCTAGAACTAAACCTACCTGAGAGAAAATATCTTTATTCACGAATCCGATTATAATCAGTAGGATAGAACCATAGAGAATCTCTGATACTTCAATTTTGATTTTCAATGAAATTAGAAATTTGTAATTCAATATTTTATTCACGCTCGAAATAGTAAAAAAATACTTTTTAAAAGTATAGCTTTTTTTGTATGTTACATGATATAATAATATTAAATGGTTTAATCTTATTAAGAATTCTTTATTATGATTATGTGTCTATAAATATTGAAAGTGAGCACTGATGGAATCTGATCAATTTTTAAAAGATATTCAAGGAAAAAATGTTAATTTTTTAATAGGAGCAGGAGCTTCTTCTGGGGTCGTGCCAACGCTATGGGTGAAATCACTTAATAAGTCTTTTGAGGATTTATTAACCTCTAATGATTTTAATGAAAATCAAAAAAAAGTATTATATTTTATCTGGTTTGAACTTTGGATTCGGAAAACAAAAATTATTGATTTTGATTTAAAAAATGAAACACATAAGCAATATGAACGTTTTATTAAAAATTTAATTAATTATCTAAATAATGAAGGTTTTGATAGACCTAAACGACTTAATATCTTTACATCTAATTATGATACTTTATTTGAAAAGACTTTTGATTCATTAAGCAAGGAGAATAGACTTACTTATTTTAATGATGGAAGTAGAGGTTTCTTCAAGAAGTATATTTCAACTGAAAATTATCATTTAAAAATATCTCATTCGGGGATGAGTGACTCCTTTCAACGAGAAATTCCAACTATAAATTTGTTAAAAATTCATGGTTCGGTCACTTGGAGTAATATTAATAATGAAATTGAAGTGAGTTTAGAAAACGAGGTCTACAATGGGCTTTGTGATTTAAGTGATAAAATAAAAGAAGCAATAAATGACCATAATAATACTAGTTGGTTCACTAATGAGGAGAAGTTGCTTAATCCGAATAAATATGAAGAATCTATTTTGTACGGAACACTTGATAATCAGCGATTTTCAACAGAACTGACAACTATTTTTGATAAATTTTCTGGTCAAATAAATTCTTTTTATGAAAAATATAGAAATTTTCCAGTGGTAAATCCAACGAAGGAAAAATTTTCTGACACTGTTTTTCAACAACATTATTATCAATTATTAAGGATGCTAAGTTTTGAATTGGAAAAACAAGATAGTGTTTTAGTTGTTTTTGGATTCTCATTTGCTGATGAACATATATTAGAAATTGTCCGACGTTCAATAGTTAACCCTAAACTCAAAATCTATGTGATAGCTTATAATAAGGGAGCGAAGGAACAAACAAAGAATAAGCTAGGGGATTTAGGAGGAAATATAATTGAATATCTTCCTTCTACCGTATCTCCAGATGGGAATGAAGTTCTGGGGAACTTTAACTATTTAAATTCATTATTTGATGGAAAGATGAGTAAATAATGACAGACCAAAGCTATATTGTAGGAACAGTTAGAGAAATAAAAGGAACAAATGTTATAATTCGCTTGTTTGATAATTCATCGCAAATGACTTACTTTTTAAATGGGAAGCGTTATTCTGGTGTTATGATTGGATCATATATTGGGATAAAACGGGGGCACTATACTATTGTTGTAAAGATTGAAAAAGAGTACGCTCAAGATATTTTTCACGATACAATGGTACAGGAATTTTCAAAAGATAGATTCATTAGAGAGGTGGAAGCTAAAGTAATTGGTAGCTTTGTTCGAGATAAATATATTTCAGGAATGGTAGCCTTCCCACAAATATTTAATGATGTGATTCTATTACCTGATGAAAAAATAGGTTCAATTATAAGTGGAGAAGGAACAAATGATTCTAAAACTCGGCCAAATCCAAAATCATTTTTTAAAATTGGTGAAATGTGGCCAGAAGGAATCCCCTATAAAGTTAATTGGGCAAAGATATTCAACACTCATATTGCGATTTTTGGAAATACTGGTAGCGGGAAATCGAATACTTTGGCTAGACTCTATAAAAATCTTTTTGATTTAAATACAAAAAAATTCTAGATTTTGGAGATTCTAAATTTGTAGTCATTGATTTTAATGGTGAGTATGTAGAGGAAAATGTTTTTACAAAAGAAAAAAAAGTCTACAATCTAGAAACTCGAAGTTCAGGAAGGGACAAAATAGTAATTCCTGCTAATAAGTTTTGGGATAAAGAAATGTTGTCGATACTTTTTGGAGCTACTGCACAAACTCAACAACCTTTTTTGAACAGGGTGTTAAAATATTATTTTTCAGAGACAGGTTTTGAAGAAAATATAGTCCGTTACCTGAAACAAGCATTTAAAACGGTTTTTAGTACTCCCTCTAAAGAATCTTTAGATATACTAAAGTATGCGCTAGATCTTTTAGAAATTGATTATGATACTTTCTCTTCATGGATCGTTCATAGTGTTTATAATCCTAATAACTCAAACGGATATTATAGTGTATGTGAACTTGATGGATGGAAACAAAGTAATAATAAGTTTTATTGGAATGCTGATGAAAATATAGATATTCTTAATCAAGAGATTGATTCAATACAACAGAAATCCTCTGAGTTTATGTCAGAGAAGACTAATAAAATAGTGACAAATCCTATTATTCAATTGAGATTGGCATCATATTTTCAAATGATTTTTGACTTATCTCGTCATACGATACAATATGACCATATTTCACCGTTGATTCATAGAATTGAAGCAAGAACCAGTGATTTTAATAAAGTACTAGAAATAGAAAATTCACGACAATGCCAAAGTTTATTTTCTGGTGGTTATTCACACGTAATTTCGTTGAAAAATGTCAATAGAGATATTAAAATGTTGTTACCGATGTTAATTGCTAAAATAAGTTATGACTTACATAGAAACCAAGATGAACGTTCTAGCATATTTAATCTAATTATTGATGAAGCGCATAACATTCTATCTGAAAATTCAACTGTTGAATCTGAAAAATGGAAAGATTACAGATTAGACGTTTTTGAAGAGATAGTAAAAGAAGGACGTAAATTTGGATACTATCTTACTATAGCTAGTCAAAGGCCCTCAGATATTTCACCTACCATAGTTTCGCAAATACATAATTATTTTATTCATAGATTGGTTAACGAAAATGACCTTAGATTACTTGATAGAACAATGACATCTTTAGATTATGTTTCAAAATCTAGTATTCCTAACTTATCAGCTGGTCAAGCAATAATAACGGGTGTATCATTTGATTTACCTGTGGTTGTTAAAATCGATAAACTTCAAAAAGACGAAGCACCAAATAGTTCAGATAGTGAGTTACTAAAAATGTGGAAAGTCGTTTCAGAACCATTTCTTATCTTAAAAAAGAATCTCCTTCATTCAGAAAAAAGTATAAAATTTCGTCGAGTTCGAAAATGAGAAATTAAACTGTTGAATATTGGATTAAAGCTATTTTTAAACTACTTAAAATAAAACCTTGTCAAACCAGATTTTAAGTTTATAAAGAATTTTTGAAAAATCTAGATGCTGTATGAATCTCTACATTTCTCTCTACCTTTTTTCGCAGACAGTTATAAAGTCTATCAGAATAAGCTTTGTAAGAGGATAAGTTAATTTTTACAGAACTAAACTATTCCCCCGTTTAAAAATATTGATTCATATTTTATGAAATTAATCAGTAGATATCGTTCCGAAAATTCTTGATATTACGCTGTTTTTAATCCAACTGAAGTCCATACTTTCCAAACTAGGTCTTACGATTTGTAAGTAAAAGAACAAATAAAAAAGAGGAGCTTGACACTAAAGTTCCTCTTCTTTTTAAATAAACGAATCAGTTTCTTATTTCATAAAAGGTAGTGAAAAAGGTAGTGATTCGATTGATTCATATCGCAATGTAGTGAAATTTCGAAATTCAAGAATTGCTTTAAATCAAGGTTTCTAAAGTCTACTGACGAGTAGTGAACCCTTATTTAACCTCTGTAAACACGACGTGTTTGCGAAGTTTTGGTGAGTATTTCTTCAATTGAAGACGGTCTGGAGTGTTACGTTTGTTTTTAGAAGTAAGGTACAAGCGTTCACCAGATTCTTTGTGTTCAAGTGTGATATTTACGCGCATGGTATCTCCCTTCTATTATTCAGCTGATGCAGCTTTAGCGATTTTACGTCCTTTGTAGTATCCTTTAAGTGATACGCGGTGAGAACGTGAGTAATCTCCAGTAGTTTCGTCAAAGTTTACAGATGGAGCTGTTACTTTGTAGTGTGTACGACGTTTGTTTTTCTTCGCTTTTGAAGTGCGACGTGCAGGTACTGCCATTTTGTTTTCTCCTTTAGGTATTTAAATTCGATTCAATCTAGTGATTTTCATCAACCATACTAGGATAACACATTTTTTTTGTAAAGTAAAGTTACTTGACAAAAAAAGATGAAAAAATTAGAAGTCATTCAATCAAATTAATCGAAATTTTCTGAAAATTCAAGAATTTTCTTCTGTTCATTGCCTTTAAAATGTGCTATAATAGTAAAAACTGAAATGGGAGGGATAAGATGACTGAATTAGATAAACGTCACCGCAGTAGCATTTATGACAGCATGGTTAAATCACCAAACCGTGCCATGCTTCGTGCGACTGGTATGACAGATAAGGACTTTGAAACACCGATTGTGGGAGTGATTTCGACTTGGGCGGAAAATACACCATGCAACATCCACTTGCATGATTTTGGGAAATTGGCGAAAGAAGGTGTCAAATCCGCAGGCGCTTGGCCTGTGCAGTTTGGAACTATCACGGTAGCCGACGGGATTGCTATGGGAACGCCTGGTATGCGTTTCTCTCTAACATCTCGTGACATCATTGCAGACTCAATCGAAGCGGCTATGGGTGGTCACAACGTCGATGCTTTCGTTGCTATCGGTGGCTGTGACAAGAACATGCCTGGTTCTATGATTGCTATTGCCAACATGGATATTCCAGCTATTTTCGCCTATGGTGGTACTATTGCACCGGGAAATCTTGATGGCAAAGACATTGACTTGGTTTCTGTCTTTGAGGGAATCGGAAAATGGAACCACGGTGACATGACAGCTGAGGACGTGAAACGTCTCGAATGTAATGCCTGCCCTGGCCCTGGTGGCTGTGGTGGTATGTATACAGCTAATACCATGGCGACTGCTATCGAAGTTCTCGGTATGAGTTTGCCAGGATCTTCATCTCACCCAGCTGAATCAGCCGACAAGAAAGAAGATATCGAAGCAGCAGGACGTGCTGTTGTCAAGATGCTGGAGCTTGGTCTCAAACCATCAGATATCTTGACTCGTGAAGCCTTTGAAGATGCCATTACTGTAACGATGGCTCTCGGTGGTTCTACAAATGCCACTCTTCACTTACTTGCCATTGCCCATGCGGCTAATGTTGACTTGTCACTTGAAGACTTCAATACAATCCAAGAACGTGTGCCTCACTTGGCCGACTTGAAACCATCTGGTCAGTATGTCTTCCAAGACCTCTATGAAGTCGGTGGTGTGCCTGCTGTTATGAAGTACCTGTTGGCAAATGGTTTCCTTCATGGCGACCGTATCACATGTACTGGTAAGACAGTCGCTGAAAACTTGGCTGACTTTGCAGACCTTACACCAGGCCAAAAAGTCATTATGCCACTTGAAAATCCAAAACGTGCAGACGGTCCGCTTATCATCTTGAATGGTAATCTTGCCCCTGACGGTGCGGTTGCTAAAGTATCAGGTGTGAAAGTGCGTCGCCACGTTGGACCAGCTAAGGTCTTTGACTCAGAAGAAGATGCTATCCAGGCTGTTCTGACAGATGAAATCGTTGATGGCGATGTAGTCGTTGTTCGTTTCGTGGGACCTAAGGGTGGTCCTGGTATGCCTGAGATGCTGTCGCTTTCATCCATGATTGTTGGTAAAGGTCAAGGAGACAAGGTTGCTCTCTTGACGGATGGCCGTTTCTCTGGTGGTACTTATGGTCTGGTTGTTGGACATATCGCTCCTGAAGCTCAGGATGGTGGACCGATTGCCTACCTTCGTACAGGTGACATCGTTACGGTTGACCAAGATACCAAAGAAATTTCCATGGAAGTATCCGAAGAAGAACTTGAAAAACGCAAGGCAGAAACAACCTTGCCACCACTTTACAGCCGTGGTGTCCTCGGTAAATACGCCCACATCGTATCATCCGCTTCTCGCGGAGCCGTGACAGACTTCTGGAATATGGATAAGTCAGGTAAAAAATAAACAAGAAAAGCAAGCCAACTTCGGCTTGCTTCTTTTTATCTTCAAAAGTGATTTGCCTGCTTAACGAGGTGGTAGTCCAAGGGCAATACGGCCGTAGCGACTGATTCGTGTAATCTTCCAAGCGGGTGACCAGGTGACTTCAACTTTGACGTCCTCGATACCCTCGATTTGTTTGAGACCTGCGACGATTTCGATAGGCAAGCTTTCGGCGCAATCGCAGGCAGTGTCGGTAAAGGTCATGACAATCTTGCAGAGACCTGTTTCATCCAGATTAATTTCATAAATCAACCCTAGATTGTAAACATCCAATTCTACATCTGTATCAAAAACCTTCTCTAGTTTTTCGATAATTTGGTCTTGTAAGGCCAAAGCGCGGTCATTGATTTTGATATCGTCTCTCATAACAGTCCCTCCACGTGATAAATATCCTCTATTTTCTCATAATTCTGACAATTTGGCAAGTTTTTGATGAATTTTCTGAAAAAGACTCTCTTGAGATTTTCTACTCTCACTGTTTTAATCCCTTTATTTATGGTAAAATAAGACTATTAAGTTTAAAGAGGATTCCCTATGAAATTACAAAAACCAAAAGGAACGCAGGATATTTTACCTGCTGAGTCTGCTAAATGGCAGTATGTTGAGGGCTTTGCCCGTGAAATTTTCAAGCGTTATAACTATGCAGAAGTGCGCACGCCTATTTTTGAGCATTACGAGGTCATCAGCCGCTCTGTCGGAGATACGACCGATATCGTGACCAAGGAAATGTACGATTTTTATGACAAGGGTGACCGCCATATTACCCTCCGTCCAGAAGGAACTGCGCCCGTTGTTCGCTCTTATGTGGAAAATAAACTCTTCGCACCAGAAGTGCAAAAGCCAAGTAAGTTCTATTACATGGGCCCTATGTTCCGTTATGAGCGTCCACAGGCAGGGCGTTTACGCCAATTTCACCAGATTGGTGTCGAGTGCTTTGGCTCTAGCAATCCAGCTACCGATGTGGAAACCATCGCTATGGCAGCTCATTTCTTGAAAGAAATCGGCATCCAAGGTGTCAAATTACACCTCAACACTCTCGGAAATCCTGAGAGCCGTGCGGCCTATCGTCAAGCCTTGATCGACTATTTGACACCGCTCAAGGAGACCTTGTCTAAGGATAGCCAACGTCGCTTGGAGGAAAATCCTCTTCGTGTCTTGGACTCTAAGGAAAAAGAAGACAAGGTGGCAGTGGAGAATGCGCCGTCTATCTTGGATTTCCTTGATGAAGAAAGCCAAGCTCACTTTGATGCTGTGCGTCAGATGTTGGAAAATCTGGGTGTAGACTACATCATTGATACCAATATGGTGCGTGGTCTGGACTACTACAACCACACAATTTTCGAGTTCATCACTGAAATCGAGGGCAATGAATTGACAGTCTGTGCGGGTGGTCGCTATGATGGCTTAGTTGCCTATTTTGGTGGTCCTGAGACTGCTGGATTTGGTTTTGGACTTGGTGTAGAGCGCCTGCTTCTCATTCTTGAAAAGCAAGGTGTGGCCCTTCCTATAGAGAACGCTCTAGATGTTTATATCGCAGTTTTGGGTGAAGGAGCAAATGTTAAGGCCTTGGAGTTGGTACAAGCCCTTCGCCAACAAGGATTCAAAGCAGAGCGTGATTACCTCAACCGTAAACTCAAAGCTCAGTTCAAGTCCGCCGATGTCTTTGCAGCTAAGACTCTCATCACGCTAGGCGAGAGTGAAGTTGAAAGCGGACAAGTGACAGTCAAGAACAACCAAACACGAGAAGAAGTGCAAATGTCGCTTGATGCTATTAGCCAAAACTTCTCAGAAATCTTTGAAAAACTAGGATTTTAATGACAGATAAGCTGGTCAGGAATACATCCTGACCCTCTTTTTCCTAGGATTAACATTGCTCTTGCTTGCTCCAAAATATCTTTATAAAACTATTACTACCGTTTCTATTTTTGCAAGAGGAATTCGCTTATTATCCCTTTTAGTTGCGACTGTATTCCACATTTTTATCAAGATGATGTAAATAACAATGCTAAGTCTTCATTTCAATAGGAGGCCCATATGAACTTACTTAAAAATCTTGGCTGGTTTCTTCTAGCCATTCTATCCTTTTACTTTGGCTATGGTCTGGTTCAGAGTATGGCTTTATCAGCGCTTGACCTAGGGGCTTCAATCTTTGGAGTCTTACCACTTTATATCGCCCTGTCAGGGGCCTATGTTTATGGAGTTTACAGATGGTATCGGACAGAAAAGGTTAGCATCCAGACAACAGCTTTTAATCGTTATATTTGGTTGCCAACTCTGGTTTTGCTAGTGGCGATTACAGCCCAGTTCTTTTTGCCAGATGATCCGTCGGTCAATCAACAAATCGTATCACAATTGACAGTTACTCAGCCTGTCTTTGGTTTCTTTATGGTAGTGGTCTTTGCTCCTTTGACGGAAGAACTCATCTTTAGAGGGATGCTGGCGCGCTATCTCTTTCCTAAGCAGAACAACAGCAAACAGACAGCTCTGTTTCTCCTTGTATCGAGTGTCCTTTTTGCCTTGATTCATTTTCCAGGGACTTTGCAACAGTTTTTAGTTTATGCTAGTCTGGGATTGAGTTTGGGTCTGGCTTATGTGAGCCGAAAAGGTCTTCTTTACAGCATTTCTCTCCACGCTTTGAATAATTTAATCGGCTTTTTGATGATACTCATGCTATAATAGAATCAGGAGGTCACATGAAACGAGTAATTTTATTAGCAGTGATACAGGCAGTCGTTCTCTTCTTTATTATCGGGGGGCTTGCCTATGCCTTTAAAGGCGATTTCTTCTACAACAATCTAGCAGTGATTTTTGCACCTATTGCAGGAATCATGCGCTTTGCGACGGCCTATGCGACGGAGATTGTTCTACCTAAAAAGGCAGCTGAGATTGCTGAAAAGCGTAAAAAAGATTAAGAATCATAATCAGAGAATCCGATGACGTTTTCATCGGATTTTTTGTTTGTTTGTTTTGATTCCTAAAGTCAATCAAACTTTTCTGCTGATTTTCATGAAGAGCCTGCGCTTTTATGGTAAAATAGTAACAGAATAAAAGAGGAGAGAAAACATGAAACGTAGTATGTATGCTGGTCGTGTTCGTGAGGAACACATCGGACAAGAAATGACCTTGAAAGGATGGGTTGGCCGTCGTCGTGACCTGGGTGGTTTGATCTTTATCGACCTTCGTGACCGTGAAGGGATCATGCAGTTGGTTATCAACCCTGAAAAAGTTTCAGCAGAAGTTATGGCAACAGCTGAAAGCCTTCGTAGCGAATTTGTCATCGAGGTGACTGGACAAGTCGCTGCGCGTGAACAGGCAAATGATAAATTGCCAACTGGTGCGGTTGAGTTGAACGTGACAGCTTTGACAGTGCTTAACACAGCTAAAACAACGCCTTTTGAGATTAAAGATGGGATTGAGGCCAATGACGATACACGTTTGCGTTACCGTTACCTTGACCTTCGTCGTCCAGAAATGCTAGAAAACCTTAAGCTTCGTGCCAAGGTGACCCACTCTATCCGTAACTACTTGGATGAGTTGGAGTTTATCGATGTGGAGACGCCATTCCTTTCTAAATCAACGCCAGAAGGGGCGCGTGACTATTTGGTGCCATCTCGTGTCAATAAAGGGCATTTCTACGCTCTTCCTCAGAGCCCACAAATCACGAAACAGCTTTTGATGAATGCTGGGTTTGACCGTTACTACCAAATCGTTAAATGTTTCCGTGACGAGGACTTGCGTGGTGATCGTCAGCCTGAGTTTACCCAGGTCGACTTGGAAACATCCTTCCTTACGGAGCAAGAAATCCAAGATATTACAGAAGGATTGATTGCGCGCGTGATGAAAGAAACAAAAGGTATCGAAGTAACGCTTCCATTTCCTCGTATGAAATACGATGATGCGATGGCTCTTTACGGTTCTGACAAACCTGATACCCGTTTTGACATGTTGCTTCAGGACTTGACAGAAGTTGTCAAGGGTGTTGATTTCAAAGTCTTCTCAGAAGCACCTGCCGTTAAAGCCATTGTGGTCAAAGGGGCTGCGGACAACTACTCACGTAAAGACATCGACAAGATGACCGAAGTAGCCAAACAGTACGGTGCCAAAGGTCTTGCTTGGGTCAAGGTAGTTGATGGAGAATTAAATGGACCGGTTGCCAAGTTCTTAACTGGGATTCAAGCAGACTTGACTGCAGCACTTGCTCTTGAAGACAAGGATTTGGTTCTCTTTGTGGCGGATACGCTTGAAGTGGCGAATGCAACACTAGGTGCCCTTCGTGGCCGTATTGCCAAAGAGCTTGGTTTGATTGATAACGATAAGTTCAACTTCCTTTGGGTGGTTGATTGGCCAATGTTTGAATGGTCTGAAGAAGAAGGCCGCTACATGAGCGCCCACCATCCATTTACCCTTCCACAGGAAGAAACAGCTCACGAATTAGAAGGTGATTTGGCTAAGGTTCGTGCCATTGCTTACGATATCGTCTTGAACGGCTATGAGCTTGGTGGTGGTAGTCTTCGTATCAACCAAAAAGACCTTCAAGAACGCATGTTTAAGGCTCTTGGTTTCTCAGCTGAAGAAGCCAATGACCAGTTTGGTTTCCTTCTTGAGGCTATGGACTATGGTTTCCCACCACACGGTGGTTTGGCTATCGGACTTGACCGATTTGTAATGCTCTTAGCAGGAGAAGAAAATATCCGTGAAGTCATTGCCTTCCCTAAGAATAACAAGGCAACCGACCCAATGACACAAGCTCCATCAACAGTCGCTCTCAAACAACTAGAGGAACTCAGCTTACAAGTAGAAGAAGATGAAACAAGCAAAACAAATTAAGCGGTGGCGCTACTATCTGCGCCGCTTTGCTTATCAGATAAAAATCTTACGAGTTTTACAAAGTATCTCTCGGGAAAAATATGATGAGAAAGTCTCGGCTTCTCTGGTTTATGGCTTTTTGTCAGCAGTAGCAGTCAATTTCTTTTTTCAACCAGGACACGTTTACTCCAGTGGTGCGACGGGTCTAGCACAGATTATCTCTGCTTTGAGTAATCACTGGTTTGGTTTTTACGTTCCGATATCGCTAACCTTTTATGCTATCAATTTTCCGTTGATGATTTTGGCTTGGTATCAGATAGGGCATAAGTTTACAATCTTTACCTTTATCACAGTATCCATGAGTTCCCTCTTTATCCAGCTTGTGCCAGTTGTGACCCTGACAGAGGATCCCATCATCAATGCCCTTTTTGGGGGTGTTGTCATGGGCTTGGGGATTGGTTTTGCGCTCCGTAACAATATTTCTAGCGGAGGTACAGATATCGTTAGTCTGACCATTCGAAAGAAAACAGGGAGAAATGTCGGTAGTATTTCTTTCTTAGTGAATGGGACGATTATGCTGATAGCAGGTTTGACCTTTGGTTGGAAATACGCTCTTTACTCCATGATTACCATCTTTGTCTCCAGTCGTGTGACAGACGCGGTCTTTACCAAGCAAAAACGAATGCAGGCCATGATTGTGACCAATAATCCTGATAAGGTAATCGCAAAAATCCATAAAAAATTGCACCGCGGAGCAACCATGATCCACGATGCAGAAGGAACCTATAATCATGAGAGAAAAGCAGTCTTGATTACGGTTATCACACGAGCAGAGTTTAATGATTTTAAACACATCATGAAACAGGTCGATCCGACAGCCTTTGTCTCTGTATCCGAAAATGTCCACATCCTAGGACGATTTGTAGAAACAGACAATTAGACATGAAAAGACAGCACCCCATAAGTTAGATTTTTGTTTAACTTATGGGGTGCTGTTCATATTTCAAAATTTATCTCTAGACATTTAATAGATTTTTGAGTTCTCCTAATTTTAAATCACTATCATAAATAAAAATGGGGATATTTTTTAAACGAGAGAATTCCAAAGCTTGATTCTCCTCACTATCTTGAAAAGATTCAATCAATTCTTGTTCCCAGTACTGATTATCCCTTTTCTCTAATCTCTCTCGAATAATTACAGGATGCTCTTTCTTCAATATAATTTTACTGATTTCCAAGCCATCAAAAGTAGAAAAAGGCAATTCGACTATTTCCTTCGAATGATTCAAAAGGGTAAAATGTCCATCCAATATCACAACATCATTATCATTAAATGGATAGTTCGCTAATTCTTGTTTCCACAGTTCTTGATTGTTAGCAATATTTTTTGTGAACTTATCGGATGACTGTATTTTATTTCCTGCCTGACGAATTAAATTACTGATTGATAAAGCAACAAATTGCACATCCTTTTTCAGATTCTCTAACAAAGTGGTTTTACCAACTCCATGAACGCCCACTAATAAAATATATTTCAAACTAATACCTCCCTATATAACAAAAAGATTGAGGCGCCGCTTTTATTGTGGAATCAAATTCTGATAAATCAAGATGTTTTTTGTACTCTTTAAACATTTTAATCTGAATAGCAAAACCGCTATCTCTATCTTTAAAGTATTCATAGAAAAATTCCTCAGAAATACCAGATAGATGTTTGGTATCATTCCATAGTTTATCTATATTTTCTTCTAAAATAGTTTCAATTTCGAATTCTCCAACTACTTTACCGTATGGCTTCGTTGCATAAACTACGATTGAAGAAACATCTGGACGCTTAAAAACCTTTTTTCGATACTCGAACTTTTTCCTCCCTTCTATAATTTCTTCTACAAACTCTGGCTTAATTGATAATAAAGCTTTCATTTATTTCACCCATTCTTAAAATTTTGCAAAATTGATTATCTGTTAAAGCCAAATAACCAAAGTAATCATCTCTATTCAATCCGACCTGATTAATCAATTCTTTTCTAATAATCCGTCTTTGCAGAGGGGCGTTATATAACATCTTAATAATGTACGGATATCGTTTGTTTTCCCAAAAAGCAGATAATTCTCTTTGCGTAAAGATAGAACCTTTCTCACAATATTTAAGAAAATCATTTAATGACTCGAAGTCAGATATATCTATAACTTCTACTACCGTACAAATCGAAGTCGCAACTGAAGAATATTCTGCCCGATTATTATCCTTTGTTCGATAAATAGTTACTAAATCTCCTGGCAACATATTCAAAACAGCTCGCATATTACATAAGTAAATTTTTTCACTTGTATTTGTAAATGATAGGTCTTCAACAATGTGTTTACGCTCCGTAGTCAATCTGGAATCTGGAAATAATTTTGTATGAAAATCAGGCCAAATTCCAAGTAAATGTTTTTGGGAATTTGTTTTCAAATTAATTCTTGGAAAGTTTTGATAACTATCATTAAAGATAGTCAGGTCTTTAAAATAAACTAACTCTCCATTATTCTTTGTTCCCCATTGACGAAAACCGAATTTCTCAAAAAGATTAATTAAACCTGTCTGCCTAGGAAACAGAGTAACATAAGTAAAATCATGACCATCATTCAACATTTTTCTTAAGATAATGCTTAAGAAACGCTGTCCAAGAACAGTGCCATGAGAATTAATTTTAAAGGTTCCAATTTTCAAACGGCGTCGAATATCAAAAGAAGGAGTAATACTGTCATCAGCTTCCTTTTCATCTTTAAGATACAAAAAGCCCAGTAATTGATTGTTATCCACCAAAACATAGGCGTCTTCTCCGCCTTTTCTACTAAGCCATGAATTGAATCCGGGATAGTCAGCTCTTAAAGAATTAAAAAAAGGATTCTCAACATCGAGACTATCAATTCTAACCTTTTGAATCACATCGTTTGTCATAATTTGCCTCTCAAAAATTGATATAACTAATTATACCATAACTTCACAATGCCCGTTAAAAATAATGTTCATAATTAGAGTGTTTATATCAATTATCAGCTTGGGAATGATTTTTAGTAGTATAATTTTATATATGTCTTTCAATATTCAAATATCGCCCTATAAGTTAGATTTTCTTCACTTAACTTATAGGGCGATATTTGAATTATTCGGGGCTGGTCTTTATTTTTCGATAATTTTGTGTCCAATCAACTGGCGGTAACAAATCTGTTTATTGTTTTTAGCATCGTTGATGATCTGGAGAATGGTTTCAAAGGAAACGCGCCCAAGTTCCAGACTATTGATATCCACATAAGCTACAAGATCAAGTCGAGGATTGACAGAGTCGAAACTCAAGACAGGAACTTTTAGCTGATGCTTACTGATGTAGTCACAAACCCCTTCTGCAAGGAGACTATCGGTTGTGATAATAGCGTCAATCTGTGGATCGTGATTGAACAGGAGTTCACTGAATTGATACCCTTTTTCTTCTAGAAATTCGGTTGCAAAGTAGGTTAAGTTGGTATCAATCGGAAGTTGGTGTTGTTTGAGTGCGGACTCATAGCCAGTTAGACGATCTTGCGTTACGAAGAGTCGCTTTGTCCCCCCGATGAAGGCAATTCGTTTGCATCCTTTTTTGATGAAATACTCTGTCGCATCAAAGCCCGCCTGTACATTGTCATTATCAACAAGAGGGATAAAGGGTGAAGTAGATTTTCCGAGAATGAGGAAAGGGAACTGCTCATCGGCTACTAGTTTGACCAGAGGATCCTCTTCCTTAGCGTAGAGGAAAATCAAACCGTCAACACGCTTGCCATAAACCATCTGAGAAATCGCATTAAGACGTTCTTTCTCATCTTTTCCTGTTGCAATCTGAATAGCGTAGTGGTTTTCAGACGCGACTTGGGCGATACCACGAAGGACAGATGGGAAGAAAGGATTTTGGTAAAAGGCATCCGAGTCATCAGGGAGCACCAAGCCGATAACCTGAGTATAGCTACTTACCAAGCTACGAGCATTGAGATTGGGATGGTAGTTGAGTTCCTTCATTGCCTTGCGAACTCGTTTTTTGGTTTCATCACTAATCGTTGATTTGTTTTGAATAACGCGGGTTACAGTTGAAGGTGAGACACCTGCAGCCTTGGCCACATCTTTAATCGTAACGGGCATAAAAATCTCCTATTTATGATAATCTGGATCGCGGTAATGTGTTTTATAAAAGATGGTGACCAGATAAAGAACAAAAAGAATGTTTTGTACAGTGATAAGGGTTGTCATATTTTGACCAAAAAGTCCCAAAACAAGCGTAATCAAAGTTGGTAATCCTAAACAGTTCAAGATAAAATGGTAGCACTCTTTAAAGCTCCTAAATGAAAAGAGGCGTGATTTTTTGGTGATATAAAGGAGAAGACTAGCTCCAAGAGAGACAATGAAGAAATTCAATCCAAAGAGGAAGCTAGCACCAAGGACGAGAAAGAGACTGATATAGACACGGTTCTGTTGATACCAGTCTTTAGAAATAGCCTGGGTTAAAGCTTCCTTACTCTGGAAACTCTCCGTTTGAATGGCGTGGTAGCGAATGCGGGTCAGTTCCTTGCTTTCCTTGCTGATGATGAGTTCTTCAGTATCAAAATGAAGTTGCAAATCCTTTGGCAATTCCGTACTTGGACTTGGACCAATCAGAAGAGAAGCTTGCTGATTTTTAGTTCCAGCATAGCTCAGTTTTCCATCTACTATCTGCGCATTCTCCGACAAATCCATGATTGCTTCATCTGTCAGGGGTGTGTAGACATTATCGATAAAGGTATCCAGTGGATACGTTTCCTGTGAGCTGTTTTGGATGGCAATTGGAATCATAGACAAGCTGATGAGGAAAATGCTAGTAAAGAGGAGTTGAAACCAGTTGAGTCCAAAACGTTTTGACAGGGGCTTACGAAATCCCCAAATACTTGAAAAATATGAAAATGGATATGGAAGCATTTGTATCTTTCTAAAAGGTGTTTTCTATATGAGTATTATTATATAGAGAAATGTGCTTTATTTCAAGTCTAGTAGATAAATTGCTTACTGAAAAGCTGATTTTGCTACTATTTGCGGTCTTGTGTCTAATCTTTCAACTTTAGAAACAAGATCAAAATGAAAAAGGGTGGCGGGGATAGATTATCCCTTGTCGCCACCACTTGTAAGTCCTGAAACAAAGTTCTTTTGTAGGAAGAAGAAGAGAATACAGATTGGAAGGGCGATGAGGATAGCACCTGCTGAGAAGTAGGCAATCTTCAAGTTTTTCACATTGCTGACAAAGGTCTGTAGACCAACGGCAACTGTAAAGTATTCTTTCTCACGAAGCAAGAAACTAGAGAGGATATAGTCTCCGAAAGGTCCCATGAAGGCCCAGAGCGCTTGTACTGCAACCATTGGCCGAACAAGAGGGAGAACAATTTGCCAGAAGCGACGGAAGTGTCCTGCACCATCTAGCTTTGCTGATTCATCAAGAGACATCGGTACTGTGTCGAAGTAGCCTTTCATCAACCAAGCGTTCATTGGGATACCACCACCGACATATAGGAAGATGAGGAACCAGCTATGGTTAAGGGCATTCAACATAAGGGCCATAACGAAGAAGGCTGTCAAAGCGGCCATAGTTGGCACCATTTGGATGATCAAGAAGAAGACCAAACTTTGTTTACGAGCCAAGAAGTTGTAACGGCTGTAGGCATAACCAGCAAGTACGATGATACTTGTTTGAACAGCCATGGTAATCAAGGCGATAATCAAAGTGTTGAGGTACCAAGTGCCGTACAAGGTTTCAGTGAAGAGCCCTTGGAAGTTGGCAAAGCTAAAGTCGACGTTAGCATCTAGTTTAAAAGCTACGACGTTACCAGTCTTGAAGGCTGACATAATAGTAATCAAAAGTGGATAGATAATCACGATTGAAAGACCAATCAAGTAGAGGTAAGTGAGGGTTTGAGTCAGTCTACGTTTGAGTTTGATTGAGTTATTCATCTTAGACGTCCTCCATATCAAATGCGTGTAGTTTCTTGAATGCGATCATAGAGATAGAGATGACAATGATAGAGATGATCAAGGTAACAGCTGCCGCCATAGAGTATTGAGGAGATGTACCTGTTGTCAAACGATAAATCCATGAGATCAAGATATCAGTTGAACCGGCTCCACCACCAACGCTACCAGGACCTCCGCCGTTGAAGAGGTACATGATAGAGAAGTTGTTAAAGTTGAAGGTGTATTGGCTGATCAATGTTGGTGCTGCAACAGCCAAAATCATAGGGAAAGTGATGTTGCGGAATTTTTGCCAAGCATTGGCACCATCGATATAAGCCGCTTCGTAGAGGTCGTTAGGAATTGACTGCAAGATACCCAAAGTCAAAACGTAGATGTATGGGAATCCTAGCCAACCTTGCATCATAATCAAGGCAATCTTGGTCCAAGTTGGGTCTGTTTTCCAAGGGATAAGAGCACCGTCAAGGAAAGGAAGGACCTTAGCCAAGATAGGCAATACTTGAGTGTTGATCGCTCCGACACTATCGTTAAACATGTTTGAGAATGTCAAGATAGTGATGAAGGCTGGAACAGCCCAAGGAAGAAGGAAAATAACACCAAAGATACGTTTTCCTTTGATAAATGGTTGGTTAGCAATGATAGCGGTGAAGATACCAATCACAATCTGCAAAGTAGAAGCAGACAAGGCCCAGATGATGGTCCAAGAAAGAACCGCACCGAAGGCTGAACGGAAGGTACTTAAGCTCCAGATGTTTGTAAAGTTAGTCAAACCAACCCAGTCCAACAATTTGTTTGGTGGCAAGTGTTGGAAGTCATAGTTGGTAAAGGCAATCATCAAGGTTACGATAACTGGGAAGATAATCGCAAATGTCATAGCGACGTAAGATGGGATGATCAAGAGGTAAGGGAAACCATTCTCATAAATACCTTTGATCATGTCTTTAAAAGTACGTGGGACAGGAATTCCATTGTTAATACGTTTTGCGATTGTATGTGCATCTTTAATATTTGAGAAATAAAAGAGCACATAAACGACTACAAAGATTAAATGGAAGGCACCACGAATCAGCATAAAGAGGGAATTATCACGACCTGGCTTGTCACCAAGAGTGATCAAATTGTGCAATTCAGGGGCTGCAAGTGCTAGGAAATAAAGAACAAATACGATAGTTACACCAAGGAAGATAAAACCTTTTGCCTTTTGTTTATTGTAAATCTGTCCTAACCCAGGAATCACTGAAAGCAAGGCTGCTTTGCTAGGTTGTTGGTTTTCCATGAATACTCCTTTCATAGGATACGAGATTGAAGTTTGTCTCCAATCACTAGATAGGCAACTGCAATCATTCGTAAATTTATAAAATCAAAGGGGGATTTGTATTCTCCCCCCTTGTAACGAATTCAATTATTCACCAAATTTTTGTTTGATTGTTTCTTTGATCAATGTTACAGCATCGTTAGCAGCTGTCTTAGCATCTTTTTTACCACTTACAGCATCAAAGAGCATAGTTTTAGCTGGATCCCAAACTGCTGACATTTGAGAAATGTTTGGCATTGGTTGAGCGTTCTTGAACTGTTTGATAACAGCTGTTGTCAACTCATCGTTTTTACCTTCAGCGTATGAACGAGCTTCAGTGTTAGCTGGGATTTCGTTAGTTGCATCGTAGAATGCTTTTTGTTGTTCAGTTGAAACAAGGAAGTCTACAAATTTTTGTGCAGCTTCAAGGTTCTTAGTGCTTGATGGGATGATCCAAGCTTTACCACCACCGAATGGTGTGTATTCTTTACCATTTGGAAGAGTTGGAATAGTAGCAACACCGTAGTTTACTTTAGCATCTTTGAATGCTTGAGCTTTCCAAGGACCGTCGATGATAGCAGCTGTTTTACCTTCTTGGAATTGAGTTTGGATCAAGTTTGCAGCACCTTCAGTATCTTGCATACCTTTAGGCCATTTTTCATACCAAGATTTAGCGTAGTTGACACCAGTGATAGAACCGTCGTTTGCAAGACCGATGTCTTTAGCGTCTTTACCGTTTTGTCCGAATACGTAACCACCGTTACCAGCAAGAAGTCCATATGCGTAGTAGAAGTTTGTCCAGTCAGCTAGGAAGGCAGTAGTTTTGCCATCTTCACCAGCGAAAGCGTATTTGCTGTTTTTAGCAAGTTCTTCTAATTCAGCAAAAGTTTTTGGAGCTTCTTTTAGCAAGTCTTTGTTGTAGTACATAACAAGTGACTCAATAACGGCAGGAGCACCGTAAACTTTACCGTCAGCAGCTGTTACAAGAGATTTAGTCTTATCATCTGTTTTTGCACCATCGCTCAAAGTAACTTCTGAAAGTTGTCCGTCAGTACCAAGGCTACCTACGCGGTCGTATGGTGCCATCATAACGTCAGCAGCTTGACCTGATTGGTTGTCAAGAGAAAGTTTGTCAAGTCCACCAAGTTGGTCACCTGATTTGATGTTAACTTTTGTACCTGATTCTTTTTCATAAGCTGCAGCAACTTTTTCAGCGTAGGCTTTGTATTGGTCTTCAACGTAGAAAGTGATTTCTTTTGCTTCAGATGAGCTAGTATCAGCTGCTTTATCAGCAGTTTTGCTTCCGCAAGCTACCAAAAGTAAGCTAGCAAGAGTAGCAGTTCCGAGCACAGCAGCGCTCTTCATGAATTTAGATGACATAGTGTATTCCTCCTAAAGAATAACAAAAATAATTTAATGAGAAAACGCAAACGTTTTCTTTTACGAACTTAGTATAGCACAAATAGAAAACGGTTGCAAGCTTTTTTAGAAAAATTTTTAAAAAAATTTTAAGGTTTCAAACATTTGTTAAAGCCCATATATAGGAAAGAACTTAAAATGTTTGTTTTTTTGAATTGAAAATATATTAGGAAAACGATTGCGTAAATTCGGCTCGGTTTTTCAGAAAATAGAGCAGATATTGAGAATGAATTATCTTAAATCAGAAAATCTTTAAAATTTTTTTCGCTTATTTCATAAAATATCAGTGGGAACAAGTTTTGTTTGATTAAAATAATTCAAAAAAAATTTTAAAAACGCTTGCATTTGTTTTTGAAATGCGTTATACTTAAATTAACGCAAACGTTTGCGCCTTAATTGCGCAACGTTTTATAACAAACACATGAGGTGCTATTATGAAAAAACGTCAAAGTGGTGTGTTGATGCACATCTCTTCTCTGCCAGGAGCATACGGGATTGGATCATTTGGGCAGACTGCCTATGATTTCGTTGATTTCTTGGTTCGTACCAAGCAACGTTACTGGCAAATCCTTCCTCTTGGGACAACAAGCTATGGAGATTCTCCATACCAATCATTCTCGGCCTTTGCTGGAAATACGCATTTTATCGACCTTGATATCTTAGTAGAGCAAGGCTTGCTCGAAGCTAGTGACCTTGAAGGTGTTGACTTTGGTAGCGATGCATCTGAAGTTGATTATGCGAAGATTTATTATGCACGTCGTCCGCTTTTAGAAAAAGCAGTTAAACGCTTCTTGGAAGTGGGAAATGTCAAAGATTTTGAGAAGTTTGCTAAAGACAACCAATCATGGCTTGAACTCTTCGCTGAGTATATAGCGATCAAAGAGCATTTTGACAATCTTGCTTGGACAGAATGGCCAGATGCAGACGCTCGTGCTCGTAAAGCTTCAGCGCTTGAAAGCTACCGTGAGAAATTGGCAGACAAGTTGGTTTACCACCGTGTGACTCAATACTTCTTCTTCCAACAATGGTTGAAATTGAAAGCTTACGCTAACGACAACCACATCGAAATCGTTGGGGACATGCCTATCTATGTAGCGGAAGATTCAAGCGACATGTGGGCAAATCCACATCTCTTCAAGACAGATGCCAATGGTAAAGCAACTTGCATCGCAGGATGCCCACCAGATGAGTTTTCTGCCACTGGTCAGCTTTGGGGGAACCCAATCTATGACTGGGAAGCAATGGACAAAGACGGTTACAAATGGTGGATTGAACGCTTGCGTGAAAGCTTCAAAATCTACGATATCGTTCGTATCGACCACTTCCGCGGTTTCGAATCTTACTGGGAAATTCCTGCTGGTTCCGATACAGCAGCACCTGGTAAATGGGTGAAAGGTCCAGGGTACAAACTCTTCGCAGCCGTTAAGAAGGACCTTGGTGAGCTAAACATCATCGCAGAAGACCTTGGTTTCATGACAGATGAAGTCATCGAGTTGCGTGAGCGTACTGGCTTCCCAGGAATGAAGATTCTTCAATTCGCCTTCAATCCAGAAGACGAAAGTATCGATAGCCCACACTTGGCACCTGCCAACTCTGTTATGTACACAGGAACACATGATAACAATACAGTTCTTGGTTGGTACCGTAATGAGATTGACGATCCAACTCGTGAATACATGGCTCGTTACACGAACCGTAAAGAGTATGAAACAGTACCACACGCAATGCTTCGCACAGTCTTTTCATCAGTTAGCTTCATGGCTATTGCAACCATGCAAGACTTGCTAGAACTAGATGAGTCAGCTCGTATGAACTTCCCATCTACTCTTGGTGGAAACTGGTCATGGCGTATGACAGCAGACCAACTCACACCAGCTGTTGAAGAAACTTTGCTTGACTTGACTACAATTTATCGCCGAATCAATGAAAATTTGGTAGAATTAAAGAAATAAGACAATATCAGGAGACACATAAACATGTTACCATTAAACGAATTTGTACAAAAACGTTACAATAAAACCATTGCAGAATGTAGCAATGAAGAGCTTTACCTTGCTCTTCTCAACTACAGCAAGCTTGCTAGCAGTCAAAAACCAGTCAACACTGGTAAGAAAAAAGTTTACTACATCTCAGCTGAGTTCTTGATCGGTAAACTCTTGTCAAACAACTTGATTAACCTTGGTCTTTACGACGATGTGAAAAAAGAACTTGCTGCTGCAGGTAAAGAGTTGATTGAAATTGAAGAAGTCGAATTGGAACCATCACTTGGTAACGGTGGTTTGGGACGTTTGGCAGCCTGCTTTATCGACTCAATCGCTACACTTGGTTTGAATGGTGACGGTGTTGGTTTGAACTACCACTTCGGTCTTTTCCAACAAGTTCTTAAAAACAACCAACAAGAAACAATTCCTAACGCTTGGTTGACAGAGCAAAACTGGTTGGTTCGCTCAAGCCGTAGCTACCAAGTGCCATTTGCACACTTTACCTTGACATCAACTCTTTACGATATTGATGTTCCTGGTTACAAGACAGCTACTAAAAACCGCTTACGTTTGTTTGACTTGGATTCAGTTGATTCTTCTATCATCGAAGATGGTATCAACTTTGACAAGACAGATATCGCTCGCAACTTGACTCTCTTCCTTTACCCAGATGACAGCGACAAGCAAGGTGAATTGCTCCGTATCTTCCAACAATACTTCATGGTTTCAAACGGTGCACAATTGATCATCGACGAAGCAATCGAAAAAGGAAGCAACTTGCATGACCTTGCGGACTATGCAGTTGTACAAATCAATGATACTCACCCATCAATGGTGATTCCTGAATTGATTCGTCTTTTGACTGCGCGTGGTATCGAACTTGATGAAGCAATCTCAATCGTACGTAGCATGACTGCCTACACTAACCACACAATCCTTGCTGAAGCCCTTGAAAAATGGCCTCTTGAATTTTTGCAAGAAGTGGTTCCTCACTTGGTACCAATCATCGAAGAATTGGACCGTCGTGTGAAAGCAGAATACAAAGACCCAGCTGTTCAAATCATCGATGAGAGTGGACGTGTCCACATGGCTCACATGGATATCCACTACGGATACAGCGTTAACGGGGTTGCAGCTCTTCACACTGAAATCTTGAAGAACTCAGAGTTGAAAGCTTTCTACGACATCTACCCAGAAAAATTCAACAACAAAACAAACGGTATCACATTCCGTCGTTGGCTCATGCATGCTAACCCAAGCTTGTCTCACTACTTGGATGAGATTCTTGGACATGGTTGGCACCATGAAGCAGATGAGCTTGAAAAACTCTTGTCATACGAAGACAAGGCTGCTGTTAAAGAAAAATTGGAAAGCATCAAGGCTCACAACAAACGTAAATTGGCTCGTCACTTGAAAGAACACCAAGGTGTGGAAATCAATACAAACTCTATCTTTGATATCCAGATCAAACGTCTTCACGAGTACAAACGCCAACAAATGAACGCTTTGTATGTGATCCACAAATACCTTGATATCAAGGCTGGTAACATCCCTGCTCGTCCAATCACAGTCTTCTTTGGTGGTAAAGCGGCTCCTGCCTACACAATTGCCCAAGACATCATTCACTTGATTCTTTGCTTGTCAGAAGTGATTGCTAACGACCCAGCTGTAGCTCCACACTTGCAAGTCGTAATGGTTGAAAACTACAACGTTACTGCAGCAAGCTTCCTCATCCCAGCATGTGACATCTCAGAACAAATCTCACTTGCTTCTAAAGAAGCTTCAGGTACTGGTAACATGAAATTCATGTTGAACGGAGCTTTGACTCTTGGTACTATGGACGGAGCTAACGTGGAAATCGCTGAGTTGGTTGGAGACGAAAACATCTACATCTTCGGTGAAGATTCAGAAACTGTTATCGACCTTTACGCAAAAGAAGCTTACAAATCAAGCGAATTCTATGCTCGTGAAGCTATCAAACCATTGGTTGACTTCATCGTGAGCGACGCAGTTCTTGCAGTAGGTAAGAAAGAACGCTTGGAACGTCTTTACAACGAATTGATCAACAAAGACTGGTTCATGACTCTCCTTGACTTGGAAGACTACATCAAAGTCAAAGAGCAAATGCTTGCTGACTACGAAAACCGTGACGCATGGTTGGATAAAGTCATCGTTAACATTGCTAAAGCAGGATTCTTCTCATCTGACCGTACAATCGCTCAGTACAACGAAGATATCTGGCACTTGAACTAAGATACAAAATTTATACTAATCACTTTGTAAAAAAAAGCGAATTTCAATTGAAATTCGCTTTTTTGAATGATGTGGATTTTAGCCAATCAGGTCTAAAAAGAGATAAATCATAGATACGTTGAAGTTTTAGAAATACTGCTTTTTACTGTATTTCAGTCTCATGATTCTTCGTAGTTGATGGCCTCGTATTTCTTGTATCCGCTTATAATTTGTATTATAATAGCATTGTGGTGAAGAAAGAAGGTGTTTTTATGTGGAAAAAATATTTTTCAAAATATAAATGGACTGATTTATTTTGGATACTATTTGTGGTTTTGTCATCACTCTCGATGGGGAATCGTACTCTTTTTCCACTTACCCATCAAGAAATCTCTTATCATGGGTGCTATTTGGGGATTACACTTGCCTCATTTCACTTGCTATTTATTGATAAATTTGTTATTTCGAATCGAAAATAAATGGAGAGGTTAAAATTTTTTCCACTTTTCGGATAGACAGTTGAAAAATCGCGATTTAAACCCACACCTCAAGAAGAGGTGCGGGTTTTTGTCTTATCTGAAAGATTTGTTTACCGTACTTTCCCAACTAGAATCTCTGCTTCAATGGTAATCTCTGTCAGTTGGCTCCAGTCAATCTTGGTATGGTCAACGTGAAAGAGTAAGGGCGTCATGGCAAGCAGGGCTTGGCGTTGCTCAGCCGAGATAGGTTTTGTTAAGGAAGCAATCTGACTAGATTGGATGCTGAAATGTTCCTGGAAATGTTCTTTGATATCTTGGTTGGAATAATCCTTCTTTGTCAGCTGGTCCTGCACCATTTGACGGATTTCTTTGAGGTGATTTTCAGTTGGGATGACCTTGATCAAAATACCGTCTTTGGATAAAACGCGACGGAATTCCCCATAGTTGGCAGGCGAGAAGATATCAAGCAGGATATCCATGCTGGCGTCTTTTATAGGAAGACGAGCCAGGTCGCCGACAAACCAGTTGACCGCCCAGTTTGGTTCGCTCTTGGCAGCGATTTGAACGGAATCTTTTGAAATATCAAAGGCGTAAAAGGTTTTGTCAGAGTGACATTCTTGGAGTTTACGAGAGTAGAAACCTTCGCCACAACCGATATCCAAGACTGTTTTTGCGGATGGATTAGTTGTTAGTAAGTCCGAGATACCTTCTAAAATAGCCTGATAAAAACCAGCTTCAAGAATTTGCTGGCGGTTTTGGAAGTTTTCCTTGTCGTAGTTGGCAGATTGCTTGATTTGCGGAGCCAAGTTGACATAGCCGAATTTTGCCAGATCAAAAGAATGGCGGTTGCTACACTTGAGGCTAGACTCTACCAAGGCCAGATTTTCTTGGCAGATAGGGCAGGAAAAGGCAGTCGCAGAAGCAAAACGCTGAAGTTTGGGTTTGAGGTTTGTATTCATAGTTTAAGTGTATCAAAAGAGGCAAATGAAAGCAACTTTAGAAATAAGTAGATGGGAGATTCAGTAGAAATAAAACTAATTCTCCAATTTATAGAATAAAATTGCTTTTATATCTAAATTTCTATATAATAATGATAAGGAGGAAATAAGTATGTTAAAAGAAGTATTAACCGTTGCAAAAGTTGCGAAAAAATCATCACTCTTTTTGGGTGGTGTCGCATTTGGTACCCTTGGTTTGAAAATCTTGGCAAGTAAGGAAGCTAAAAAAGGTTATTCTAAAGCTTTGGCTAAGGCTTACAAGTTGAAAGACGGGCTAGATGCATCTGTTTCTGTTGTGAAACAACATGGAGACGATGTCTTGCAAGATGCCAAATATTTGTACGAGCAAGAGAAAAAAGAAGAGCAATTAGATAGCCTTATAGGAGAATAATATGTCTTTTAAAGTGCTACATAGAGGATACCAACATATCCGACTATCATCTTCTTTTTCACTCACCTTGGATATTCAAGACTATCTTCGTTCCTTGGCGAGAGATGAAAAGGGGATTGAGTCTATCCAGTTTTACATGGATCAACAGCACTTTACTCTACGCATAAAAGAAGGCTTTTCTGTATTAGATAATGCAGAAGCCTTTTTAAAAAGAATTGATAAAGGGAAAGTTTCTGAGTTGATGACTCTTCCCATTCGTAGAGAAGAGAGTGCTTATTCTATTGTTTCAGGTGCAGCGATTAAGCGTGTACTTTTTCGTAGTTTTGTGCCGTATCCTATTCGCTATATATGGACTTGTTATCAGGCTTTGGGTTATATTAGAGAAGCCTATCAAACACTAGCGCGTAAGGAACTAACGATGGAAGTCTTGGACTGTTCGGCGATTTTATTGTCCTTGTTTATGAACCAATCCAAGACAGCTAGCAATATCATGTTTATGCTTGATTTGGGGAATCATTTAGATCAGTGGTCTTTGAAAAAAACTGCAACAGATTTAGAACAAAGCCTTCTTGCAAAAGAGAGCGACGTATTCTTAGTACAGGGCGATACGGTTGTTAGTATCAAGAGTTCCGATGTTCAAATAGGAGATGTCTTGGTCCTATCTCAAGGAAATGAAATTCTGTTTGATGGACAAGTAGTTTCAGGTTTAGGTATGGTCAACGAAAGTTCCTTGACGGGAGAGAGTTTTCCAGTTGAAAAAAGAGAGTCTGATTTGGTTTGTGCAAATACAGTATTAGAAACTGGAGAGTTACGCATTCGTGTAACCGATAATCAGATGAACAGCCGGATTTTACAACTGATTGAGTTAATGAAGAAATCTGAAGAAAACAAGAAAACGAAACAACGCTATTTCATCAAGATGGCGGATAAGGTCGTCAAATATAATTTCTTGGGGGCTGGGCTAACTTACCTATTAACAGGTTCTTTTTCTAAGGCTATTTCTTTCCTATTAGTCGATTTCTCCTGCGCTTTGAAAATCTCTACTCCTGTAGCTTATTTGACAGCTATCAAGGAGGGGTTGAACCGTGAAATGGTGATTAAGGATGGGGATGTTCTGGAGAAATATCTGGAAGTTGATACTTTCTTGTTTGATAAGACGGGAACAATCACAACTAGTTATCCTATAGTTGAAAAGGTGTTACCTTTTGGGGACTATAGTGAGGAAGATATTCTCAGAATCAGTGCCTGTCTTGAGGAACACATTTATCATCCTATTGCTAATGCCATCGTCAAGCAAGCTGAGATAGAGGGAATTGAACATGAGGAAATGCATGGGAAACTCCAATATATTGCAAGCAAGGGGATCAAATCTCATATAGATGGCCAACCAGTTCTTATTGGGAATTATGTCTTGATGCAGGATGAGCAGATTCATATCAGTTCAGAACAAAATGCTTTAATTGAAGAGTACAAGAGTCACTACAATCTCTTATTCTTGGCTTATCAGAATGAATTGATTGGAATGTTCTGCATTCATACTCCTTTGAGAAAAGAAGCAAAAGCAGCCTTGGAGAAACTTAAGGCACAAGGGAAAAAATTGATTCTGGCAACAGGGGACACCTTGGTTAGGACAGAGGAATTAGTCAAAGATTTGCCCTTTGATCAGGTCTATACAGACTTGAAACCTGATGGGAAATTTGAGTTAGTAGAGGAACTGCAGAAAGCAGGTCACACGATTTTGATGGTTGGAGATGGATTGAATGACTCAGCGGCTCTAACCCTATCAGATATCGGTGTGGTGATGAATGAGAGTGCAGATATTTCTAAGCAGATGAGCGATATCTTATTGTTAGATAATCGTTTGGATTTCTTCCAAGAGTTGGATTGGCTATCATCATCTTTGCAAACACTCATCAAGAAGAATATTCAAGATACCGTTGTCGTAAATAGTAGTTTGATTGGCTTTGGCTTGTTTAATTGGCTCAGTCCTTCAAACCTCTCTATCCTACATAATCTAACAACCTTACGCATAGTCCTGCGTAGCCTGTCTATTAAGGGATAGGTGGGGACTATTCACAGCAAAAAGGAGTTACCTTTCTCGAGGGTAACTCCTTTGTTTATAGGTAAATGTTTAACAATTTAGTAAGTCAACACAAAGTATTTCTTCTTCCCGCGGCGGATAACAGTGAGTTCGTTTTCTAACTTATCTGCGTCACTCAAGACATAGTCAAGGTCTTGGATACGGTCGCCGTTGACGTAGATAGCTCCGTTTTGGACGTCTTCACGGGCTTGGCGTTTTGAATTCACCACACCAGATGACACGAGGAGTTCCACGATATTGTGGTTTTCGTCTGCTTTTACTTGGTAGTTTGGCACTCCACGAAGTCCTTGTTTGAGTTCTTTGACAGAAAGGTTTTTGATGTTTCCAGCAAAGAGTTGCTCGGTGATGTTGAGGGCTTCCTTGTAGGCTTCTTCGCCGTGAACAAGAGTCACAACTTCACGAGCCAAGACTTTCTGAGCCAAGCGTTCGTGTGGCGCCGCTTCAAATTGTTTTCGGATGTCTTCAATTTCATCCAGTGACAAGAAGGTAAAGATCTTCAAGAAGCGAACAGCGTCAGCATCCATCACGTTCATCCAGAACTGGTACATTTCGTATGGAGAAGTCTTTTCAGGGTTAAGCCAGACTGCATTTCCTTCAGATTTACCAAATTTCTTACCAGTCGCATCTGTAATCAATGGAACAGTTATAACATGACCAGTCTTGTCAGCCTTACGACGAAGCAATTCGGTACCAGCTGTCATATTTCCCCACTGGTCAGAACCACCGATTTGTAGTGTTACGTTGTGCTCTTGGTTAAGGACGTAGAAGTCATATCCTTGCATGATTTGGTAAGCGAACTCAGTGTAAGAAATCCCTGTTTCGATCCGTTTTTTAACAGATTCCTTACTCATCATATAGTTGACAGTGAAGTATTTTCCGACATCACGGAGGAAGTCAATGAAGCTGATGCTGCCAAACCAGTCGTAGTTGTTGACCATGACAGCTTTATTTTCCCCATTTTCAAAGTCAAGAAAACGAGAAAGTTGTCCTTGGATAGACTTGACCCAGCCCTCTACTGTGTCTTTTGTTTGGAGACTACGCTCAGCATCTTTGAAGGACGGATCTCCGATGAGACCTGTAGCACCGCCAACGAGCGCATAAGGTTTGTGACCTGCTAATTGCAAACGACGACTTGTCAAGATTGCGACAAGGTGGCCGAGGTGAAGGCTGTCAGCAGTTGGATCGTAGCCAGTATAATAAGAAACTTGACCTTCTTCTAGGGCTTTACGCAAAGCTTCTTCGTCAGTCGTTTGAAAAATCAAACCACGCTCTTTTAGCTCATCAAAAATGTGCATATGTCTTTTCTCCTTTATAAAATATTGTTTCTACCTATTGTATCACAAACTTGGTGAATAGCCTAGTAGAATAGGGAAGAAAGTGGCTATTTTATTGAAAGTTTCCCTTTTATGGTATAATAGAGAAAGCGAGGACATTCATGAAAGAAAGAATTAATGAATTAAAAACAAAAATGCTGCATTTTTTCCAGCAGCTAATGCAACGAATTGCAAAATGGAAGAAAAGACTAGCAGAAAAACTAGCTAATAAGAAAACCAGTAAAAAGGGGGCCCCTTCTGATAAAGTTAGAAGGGCTGGGTCTATTTTTGCTAAGGTTTTGAGTGGGTTTAAAATAGTCTTTAACACTCTCTTTATCCTAGGTTTTATCGGTGGACTGTTTGGCGCTGGTGTGGCTATGGGTTATGGAGTCGCTCTATTTGACAAGGCCCAGGTGCCTCAAGCAGAAGAGTTGGTCAAGCAAGTGAAGGATATTGCCTCCATCTCAGAAATCACTTATTCTGACGGCAGTACCATTGCCTCGATCGAGGGCGATTTGTTGCGCACTTCAGTCGCTTCAGATGCTATCTCAGATAACCTTAAGAAAGCCATTGTTGCGACAGAGGACGAGCATTTCAATGAGCACAAGGGAGTTGTGCCTAAGGCCGTTATTCGTGCGACCTTGGGAACCTTTGTCGGTCTAGGCTCGTCTAGTGGTGGTTCGACCTTGACGCAGCAGGTCATCAAGCAGCAAGTGGTGGGGGATGCTCCAACTCTGGCTCGTAAGGCTAAAGAGATTATTGATGCTCTAGCTTTAGAACGGGCCATGGGTAAGGATGAGATTTTAACAACCTACCTTAACATAGCTCCTTTTGGTCGCAATCATAAAGGTCAAAATATTGCAGGTGCCCAGCAGGCTGCGGAAGGAATCTTTGGGGTCAATGCTTCGGATTTAACGGTCCCTCAAGCTGCCTTTATCGCAGGGTTGCCACAGAGTCCAATCAGTTATTCTCCTTATGAATCTGATGGTAGCATGAAGAGTGATGAGGACATGGCTTTGGGAATTAAGCGTGCCAAGGATGTCCTCTACAACATGTACCGAACAGGGGCTCTAAGTCAGGAAGACTACGATAAGTACAAAGATTATGACTTTAAGAAAGACTTCCTACCATCAGGTAGTGTTAGTGGTACTTCGCGTGACTATCTCTACTATGCAACCTTGGCAGAAGCTACGGACCGCATGTACGACTACCTCGTCCAACGAGATAATGTTTCTGCGCAAGAATTAAAGAATGAGTCCATTCATAAATCCTATCGTGATCTAGCCGCTAAGGAAATTGAAAATGGTGGATATAAAATTACGACAACTATCAATAAAAACGTTCATGCCGCGATGCAAAATGCGGTTGCGACCTACGGCTATCTGCTAGATGATTCGACAGGCCAGCCTGAGGTGGGGAATGTCCTCATGGACAACCAAACGGGAGCTATCCTAGGATTTGTTGGTGGTCGTAATTATCAAGAAAATCAGAACAATCACGCTATCGATACCAAGCGTTCTCCAGCTTCAACCACAAAACCTATATTGGCCTATGGTATCGCTATTGACCAAGGTTTGATGGGAAGTGCAAGTATCCTATCAAACTATCCTACCAACTTCTCAAACGGGAATCCCATCATGTATGTCAATAGTCCTGGTACGGGCATGATGACATTGGGAGAAGCCCTTAACTACTCATGGAATATCCCAGCCTACTGGACGTATCGTACGCTTCGAGAGAAGGGGGTTGATGTCAAAGGCTATATGGAAAAAATGGGTTACGAAATCCCAGAATATGGGATTGAAAGTTTACCGATGGGTGGGGGGATTGACGTTACAGTTGCCCAGCATACCAACGGGTATCAAACTCTGGCCAACAATGGAGTTTACCATAAGAAACATATGATCGCTAAGATCGAGTCAACGGATGGCCGATTGGTATACGAGCACAAGGATGAGCCTGTCCAAGTTTATTCAAAAGCGACAGCAACCATTATGCAAAGTCTCCTTCGGGATGTTATCTCATCTCGGATTACCTCAAGTTTCCAGACGGATTTGACGACTATCAATCCATCCCTAGCTAGTGCTGACTGGATCGGAAAAACTGGTACGACCAATGAAGATGAAAATATGTGGCTCATGCTTTCTACACCTCGCTTGACTTTGGGTGGCTGGTTAGGTCACGATGATAACCGACCACTAGCCAAAGGAGCAGGCCACTACCGCAATGCCAACTATATGGCCCACTTGGTCAATGCTATCCAACAAGCTGAACCTGGAATATGGGGAAATGAGCGCTTTAATCTGGATCCAAGTGTGACCAAGTCACAAGTTCTCCGTTCTACAGGGCAAAAACCAGGCAAGGTTTCCATCAATGGGAAAGAAATAGAAGTTTCTGGATCAACAGTAACGAGCTACTGGGCGACTAAAGAAGGCGCCCCAGTGACCACCTATCGCTTTGCTATTGGAGGAAGCGATGCAGATTATCTGAACGCATGGAAGAATATTCTAGGAAGCATTCCAGCAGTGACTCCTCCAAGCTCAAGTTCAAGCAGTAGCTCTGGAAGTTCAAGTTCGAGTGGGAATACTCAAAGTGGTTCTTCAGGACGTTCACGTCTATTTAATCGTTAAGAAAGAGTAGTAGCAAGGTTAGTAATTTCTCCTTGTTGCTACTTTTTTCTTTGTTGGTTTCGTGTTACAATAATAATATGAATCATTATCAGAAAAAGATTGTTAAGGGAACACTATACTCGCTACTCTCAGGCCTAATCTGGGGGATCTGTGGGATTTTAGGAGAGTATTTTTTCACTCATTATCCAGTGTCTTCTGGATGGATTACTTCTATGCGTTTACTAGTGGCGGGGAGTTTGGTTTTAGGCTTATCAGCCTTTCAGTTGCGCACTCAATTATTGGACATCTGGCGTGATAAGAAAAATTATCTACCTTTTTTAGCCTATGCTATTCTAGGTATTTTTTCTGTGCAGTTTTTCTTTTATCTCTGCGTTGAGTATTCCAATGCGACGACGGCGACCATTTTGCAATTTATCAGCCCAGTTTTTATCCTGTTTTACAATCGAATCATTTACCAGAAGAAAGCTTCGATTACAGCTGTTTTCTATGTTTTGATTGCCATGCTAGGTGTTTTTTTGATGGCTACAAAAGGAGATTTGTCCCAATTATCCATGACTCCTTTGGCTCTAGTGACAGGTTTGCTCAGTGCAGTAGGGGTCATGTTTAATGTTATCCTTCCCCAACGCTTTGCACGGCGCTACGGTTTCATTCCAACTGTTGGTTGGGGGATGATTCTGGCAGGGCTATTTAGTAATTTTCTTTACCCTATTTATCGGATAAGTTTTCAAGTGGATCTGGTAAGTGTGCTGATTTGTCTGACGATTGCCGTGTTTGGTACTGCTTTTGCCTTCTTTCTATCTATGAAGGCCGTGTCACTCGTTTCTCCGCTGGTTGTATCGGTGGTGAGTGCTAGCGAACCGCTCTCTTCAGCTTTATTAAGTGTTCTTTTTTTGGGATTGGTCATGGATGGTTTTTTGGCCTTAGCTATGGTGTTGATTATCGTTCCGATGATTTTCTTATCTGTAGAAGAAGCCAAACAAGCCCAGTAAAGATGATTATTTGATAGTTGAGGCTTCAAATTTGAAGCCTTTTTTGGTAGAATAGGTATCATTATAACGAACCAGGAGGCACCTATGACTGCTACAAAAATGAACGCTCAAGAAATTATCCAATTTATCGCCAATGCTGAAAAGAAAACCAGTGTCAAAGTAACCTTTGAGGGGCAACTCGCATCTGCTGTGCCTAGCTCTGTTGTCAAACTAGGAAATGTTTTATTCGGAGACTGGAAGGATGTCGCTCCGCTTCTTGAAGGTTTAGTAGAAAATCAAGATTACGTTGTCGAGCAAGATGCTCGTAATTCTGCAGTTCCTTTGCTAGACAAACGTGCTATCAATGCTCGTATCGAGCCAGGTGCTATTATCCGTGACCAGGTTGAAATTGGTGACAATGCTGTTATCATGATGGGAGCTGTTGTCAATATCGGTGCTGAAATTGGTGCTGGAACCATGATTGACATGGGTGCTATCCTTGGTGGTCGTGCCATCGTTGGGAAGAACAGCCACGTTGGTGCAGGTGCAGTTTTGGCAGGTGTGATTGAGCCAGCTAGTGCCGATCCAGTCCGTGTCGGAGACAATGTTCTCATCGGAGCCAATGCAGTGGTTATCGAAGGTGTCCAAATCGGTAGTGGTTCAGTTGTCGCTGCAGGAGCTATTGTGACTCAAGATGTCCCAGAAAATGTAGTGGTAGCAGGCGTTCCGGCTCGTATTATCAAAGAAATCGACAGCCAAACCCAACAAAAAACAGCGCTTGAGGATGCGCTTCGTACCTTGTAATTGTAAAAGTAAAAAAGAGGCGGAACCCTTTTTCCAGCCTCTTTCTTCTATCAAAAGGAGGATCGATAGATGTTAGATTTGATTCAGACTAGACGAGATTTACACCAGATTCCAGAGATTGGCTTGGAAGAGTTCAAGACTCAGGCTTATCTGTTGGATGTGATTGAAAAATTGACTACGGGCAAGGATTTTGTTCAAATTCGAACTTGGCGGACAGGAATTTTGGTCTACCTGCAGGGAAGTCAGCCGGAGCGAACCATTGGTTGGCGAACAGACATTGATGGTCTGCCTATTGTCGAACAAACAGGACTGCCTTTCGCCTCTCAACACCAAGGCCGCATGCATGCTTGTGGCCATGATTTTCATATGACCATTGCCTTAGGATGTCTCGAACGCGCCCTGGAGGAACAACCCAAGAATAATTTGCTCTTCCTATTTCAGCCTGCTGAAGAAAATGAGGCTGGTGGGATGCTCATGTATGAGGATGGTGCTTTTGGGGACTGGCTGCCAGACCAGTTTTATGGTCTCCATGTTCGTCCGGATCTGAAGGTTGGACAGATTGCGACCAACACCCATACGCTCTTTGCAGGGACTTGTGAGGTGAAGATTCGTTTCAAAGGAAAAGGAGGACACGCAGCCTTTCCACATGAAGCCAATGACGCCTTAGTGGCCGCTAGTTACTTTGTGACCCAGGTACAGTCAGTTGTCAGCCGCAATGTCAATCCAATCGAAGGAGCAGTGGTAACCTTTGGAGTGTTCCAAGCTGGAACAACCAACAATGTCATTACAGACACAGCCTTTTTACATGGTACCATTCGCGCCTTGACTCAGGACATGAGCCTCTTGGTGCAAAAAAGAGTCAAGACAGTCGCAGAAGGGGTTGCAGCAGCCTTTGATATGGAAGTCGAAGTAGAACTCAAGCAAGGAGGCTACCTACCTGTGGAGAACAATCCAGCCTTGGCGCGTGAACTGATGGACTTTTTTGAAGAGAAAGACGGAATCGAGTTGATTGATATTGAGCCAGCTATGACTGGTGAGGACTTTGGTTATCTCCTTTCGAAGGTAGATGGCGTTATGTTCTGGCTAGGTATCGATAGTCCCTACGCCCTTCATCACCCTCAGATGAGTCCTAAGGAAGAAGCCTTAGCCATTGGGGTAGATGCGGTTTCTAGTTTCCTGAAAAAGAAGGTGGCAGAGTAGAGGAATTGTCTATGAAAGTAGAACTACGCAAGAAAATTTTTCAAGAAATGAAGACTTTATCTCAGGAACAAAAACAGGCTATGGACCAAGTTTTAACTGAGCGTTTCTTACAACATCCCTTTTACCAAGAAGCCAAGACCATCGCAACCTATCTCTCCTTCCCTCATGAATTTCAAACGCAGGAACTGATTGAGCAGGCGCTGAAGGACGGCAAGAAGGTTTTGATACCCAAAACCTATCCCAAGGGGCGCATGGAGTTTGTGGTCTATAATCCGCAGCAGTTGGCAAAAACTTCCTTTGGTTTACTGGAACCGCAAGGAGACTTGGAAGTGGTGGAACCGTCTCAGATTGATTTAATTCATGTTCCGGGTTTGGCTTTTACAACAGAGGGCTATCGGATCGGATATGGTGGAGGATATTATGACCGCTATCTGGAACATTTTGCTGGGCATACCATGAGTACAATCTATCCTTGTCAAGTTCAGGAGTTTAACTCGGAAGACCATGATATTGCCGTCCAGGAGGTGCTAATAGATGAAAGAAATCTTTGATAAACGTTATCCTGTGACTAGTTTTTTTCTCCTAGTGACCGCATTGGTATTTCTCTTGATGTTGGTTCTTACAGGTTTAAATTTTGAACGAGCAGATACCTTACTTCAGTTTGGAGCCATGTATGGACCGATCATTCGTTTGTTTCCCGAGCAGATATGGCGCCTTTTTTCGGCTATATTTGTACATATCGGTTGGGAACATTTCATTGTCAATATGATTTCACTCTACTTTCTTGGACGACAGGTGGAGGAGATTTTCGGTTCTAAGCAATTCTTCTTTCTCTATCTCTTATCAGGAATGATGGGCAATCTCTTTGTTTTTGCTTTCACGCCGAAAGTTGTAGCAGCAGGAGCGTCCACTTCTCTTTACGGACTATTTGCTGCGATTATCGTCCTGCGTTACGCAACTCGCAACCCCTATATTCAGCAGTTGGGGCAATCCTATCTGACACTTTTCGTGATAAATATCATTGGAAGTGTTCTGATTCCAGGAATCAGCCTAGCAGGCCATATCGGTGGGGCAGTAGGAGGTGCTTTTCTAGCAGTTATTTTTCCAGTTAAATGGGAGAGAAGGATGTACAGTACTAGCCAGCGAATCGGAGCAACTGTACTTTTTATCGCACTAGCCATTTTCCTTTGCTATAAGGGAATGAGCTATGTGTAGGGGGGATAGTTAAAAGCGAGCACCGATTCGATTGCTAATAAGTCATCTGCAAAGATGGCTTTTTTGTTGCAAGCTTCAACAAAAAAACAAAGCCCTTATTTAAGAGCTTTGTTTTTCTTCTATTCCCCTTCAGCTAACTCTTTCCCAAGTTGGATGAGGTAGTCTTTCAAGTCGTCTTTGACTTGTGGATGTTTGAGCGCGTAGTCGATAGATGTTTTCATAAAGCCAAACTTGTCTCCGACATCGTAACGAGCCCCTTTGAACTCACGAGCAAATACACGTTGTGTTTTATTGAGGGTATCGATTGCATCTGTCAGCTGAATTTCATTTCCTGCACCTGGAGCTTGATTTTCGAGGATTTGGAAAATTTCAGGAGTAAGGAGGTAGCGTCCGATGATAGCAAGGTCGCTAGGAGCATCCTCTGGCGCAGGTTTTTCAACGAAGGTTTCAACGCTGTAAAGACCATCTTTCCCTTCTCCTTGCGGAGCGATAACCCCGTAAGCAGATACTTCGTCGTGAGGGACTGGCATGACAGCGATAGTAGACGCGTGGGTACGCTCGTAGTCATCCATGAGTTGTTTGGTAAGTGGAACAGCCTTTTCGTCCGTGATATCCATCAAGTCATCACCAAGCATAACGACAAAAGGTTCATTTCCGACGAAAGCTTTGGCTTGCAAGACAGCATCTCCGAGACCACGTGGATGCGTTTGGCGGATAAAATGCAGGCGCATGCCTGTTGTCTCATCAACCAGCTTCAAAAGATCTGTTTTCCCTTTTTCTTTAAGGTTATATTCCAATTCAAAGTTTGAATCAAAATGGTCCTCGATAGAACGTTTTGACTTACCCGTAACAACCAAGATATCTTCGATACCAGATTTGAGAGCTTCTTCAACGATAAACTGGATAGTGGGCTTGTCTACGATTGGCAACATTTCCTTGGCCAAGGCCTTAGTTGCTGGGAGGAAACGAGTTCCCAATCCAGCGGCAGGGATGACTGCTTTTCTGACTTGTTGTTTCATAATGTTCCTTTCTATAAAGGTCTATGACCATTCGTTTTCTGCTTTAAATTCATTGCTCATGATGTCAGTGATTGCTTCTTTGATATTGACACCTTCGTAGATAACTCGGTAAATAGCCTGTGTGATTGGCATGTAGACACCCAATTCCTGAGCCAGTTCGTAAGCTGCTCGAGTTGTTGAAATGCCTTCAATGACCATGCCCATGTTTGCTTCGATGTCTGCGAGGGATTCTCCACGACCGAGAGCATCACCAGCTCTCCAGTTACGAGAGTGGACAGATGTCCCCGTTACAATCAAATCTCCAACTCCAGAAAGGCCGCTATAAGTCAGAGGGTTAGCTCCTAGAGCGACTCCTAGACGGGTGATTTCCGCCAAGCCACGTGCGATGATGGCCGCCTTGGCATTGTCGCCAAACCCTAGTCCATGTAATGCACCCGCACCAACTGCAATGATGTTTTTAAGAGCACCAGCGGTTTCAACACCGATAACATCCGTATTAGTATAGAGACGGAAGTAGTGATTGCTAAAGAGGTTTTGAACGTACTGAGCCGTTTCAAGGTCTTTAGAGGCTGCAGTGATCAAGGTAATATCCCGCACAATCGTTTCCTCAGCGTGGCTAGGTCCTGAAACAACGACGACTTCACTACGGAGATCGACTGGAATTTCCTCTTCAAGAATGGTTGATAGACGTTTGTGGCTATCTGGTTCCAATCCTTTGGAGGCATGCATGATGACAACCTTGTGATCGAGCACCTTTGCTACTTGTTGGGCAACCAGTCTCGTTACTTTTGTTGGGACTACAAATAAAACAGCATCCACATCCTTTAGTGTTTCTTCTAAGTCATGATAGGCTTTAATTTTTTCGTCGAGTAGGATATCTTTGAAGTAGCGTTTGTTTGTATGTTGGTTATTGATTTCATCAATTTGGTCAGAAATATTTCCCCAAATTCGAACTTCGTGTCCATTGTCGTTTAGGACCTGCGAAAGGGCAGTTCCCCAAGAACCAGGACCCAAGACAGCGATGGTTTGTTTCTTCATCTTTTCCTCCTTGTAAGAGTTCTTCCTTTCATTTTACCATAAAAAGCCTTTTCATGCATCACCTGTAGATGAAAGCGCACTAATTTATAATAAGGAGACTTCTTTGACAAGATGCCTCTTTTTTGCTAGAATAGCATCAATATGAACGAATGAGAAGGAGCTGACGCAGGATGTCGCTCCCTTTATCTATTTTATTAGGAGGAAATATGCTGATTAAAAAAATAAAAACCTATAAATGGCAGGCCTTGGCATCCTTAATGATGACAGGCTTGATGGTTGCGAGTTCGCTCTTGCAACCGCGCTATTTGCAAGAGGTGTTAGAGGCTTTGTTGGCCGGACAAAATGAGGCTATTTATAGTATTGGCACTTGGCTGATAGGAGTAGCCCTAGTCGGTCTGGTTGCAGGTGGGGTCAATGTAACGCTTGCAGCCTATATTGCTCAAGGAGTGTCTTCGGACCTTCGGGAAGACGCTTTTCGCAAGATCCAGACTTTTTCTTATGCCAATATCGAGCAGTTTAATGCCGGCAACCTTGTCGTCCGTATGACCAATGATATTAACCAAATTCAGAACGTGGTGATGATGGCTTTTCAAATTCTCTTCCGTCTCCCTCTTCTCTTTATCGGTTCCTTTATCTTGGCGGTTCACACTCTTCCGTCGCTTTGGTGGGTGATTGTCCTCATGGTGCTCCTAATCTTTGCACTAACAGCCATCATGATGGGGATGATGGGGCCACGATTTGCTAAGTTCCAAACCCTTCTTGAACGGATCAATGCTATCGCTAAGGAAAATCTACGTGGTGTGCGCGTAGTCAAATCCTTTGTACAAGAAAAAGCACAATTTACCAAATTTACCGAGGTTTCAGATGAACTTCTCGGCCAAAATCTTTATATCGGTTATGCCTTCTCAGTTATAGAACCCGTTATGATGCTAGTCGGCTATGGAGCGGTCTTCCTCTCTATCTGGTTGGTGGCTGGAATGGCTCAGTCGGATCCGTCTGTTGTGGGCTCTATTGCTTCCTTTATCAACTATCTCAGCCAGATTATCTTTACCATCATCATGGTTGGATTTTTAGGAAATTCTGTCAGCCGTGCCATGATTTCCTTGCGTCGTATCCGCGAGATTCTAGATACCGAGCCAGCGATGACCTTTAAAGATCTCCCAGATGAAGAGTTAGAAGGAAGTCTCTCTTTTGAAAATGTAACCTTCACCTATCCCAATGATGATGAGCCTATGCTGAAGAATGTAACCTTTGAAATTGCGCCTGGTCAGATGGTCGGTGTGGTTGGGGCTACTGGAGCAGGGAAGTCCACCCTAGCTCAGTTAATTCCACGACTGTTTGATCCACAGGAGGGATCTATCAAGATTGGTGGCAAGGATATTCGAGACGTCAGTGAGGGAACCTTACGTAAAACAGTTTCCATTGTCTTGCAACGTGCTATTCTCTTTAGCGGAACCATTGCAGATAATCTTCGTCAAGGGAAAGGCAATGCCAGCGTGTCAGAAATGGAACGTGCAGCACGGATTGCCCAAGCCAGTGAATTTATCGGACGCATGGAAAACAAATTTGAGAGTCAGGTCGAAGAACGAGGCACCAATTTTTCTGGTGGACAAAAACAACGGATGTCCATTGCCCGTGGGATTGTCAGCAATCCCCGTATCCTGATTTTTGATGATTCGACTTCGGCTTTGGATGCTAAGTCAGAGAGACTCGTGCAGGAAGCTTTGAACAAAGATCTGAAAGGGACAACAACCATTATCATCGCTCAAAAGATCAGTTCAGTCGTCCATGCGGACAAGATTTTGGTCTTGGATCAAGGGCGCTTGATTGGAGAAGGACGGCATGCAGATTTGGTAGCTAACAATGCCGTCTACCGCGAAATCTACGAAACACAAAAGGGAAAGGAGGAATAAAATGAAAACCGTTCGATTTTTCTGGAATTATTTTAAAGTTTACAAGTTCTCCTTTGTCATTGTGATTCTGATGGTTGCAGTTGCGACGATTGCCCAAGCCCTCTTTCCAGTTTTTTCAGGCCAAGCAGTGACGGAGCTCGCTAACCTAGTTCTGGCTTATCAAAATGGAACTTCCGAACTAGCCTGGCAGAGTTTATCAGCTCTGATGCTGAATCTAGCTCTAGTTGTCCTCGCCTTAGTGGTATCCAGTTTGATTTACATGACCTTGATGACTCGTGTGATTGCTGAGTCGACAAATGAGATGCGTAAGGGCCTCTTTGGCAAACTTTCTCGTTTAACGGTCTCTTTCTTTGACCGCCATCAGGATGGTGACATCCTCTCTCGCTTTACGAGTGACTTGGATAACATCCTTCAAGCCTTCAATGAAAGCCTAGTTCAGGTCATGAGCAATATTGCTCTTTACATCGGTTTGATTTTTGTCATGTTTTCAAGAAATGTGACGCTCGCCCTGATAACAGTAGCCAGTACTCCAGTAGCCTTTCTCATGTTGGTTTTCATCGTGAAAATGGCCCGCAAGTACACTAATCTCCAGCAAAAAGAGGTAGGGAAACTCAACGCCTACATGGACGAAAGTATTTCAGGGCAGAAAGCTGTTATCGTACAAGGAATTCAAGACGACATCGTAGCAGGCTTTGTGGAGCAAAATGAGCGCGTGCGCAAGGCAACCTTTAAAGGGAGAATGTTCTCAGGCATCCTCTTTCCTGTTATGAATGGGATGAGCTTGGTCAATACGGCCATCGTCATTTTTGCAGGTTCGGCTGTCTTGCTGAACGATCCAAGTATCGAAACAACGACAGCCCTAGGTTTGATCGTCATGTTTACCCAATTTTCTCAGCAGTACTACCAGCCGATTATCCAGGTGGCTGCGAGTTGGGGGAGCCTCCAGTTGGCCTTTACTGGGGCGGATCGTATCCAAGAAATGTTCGATGCAGAAGAAGAGATTCGTCCGCAAAATGCGCCTGCCTTTACGGAATTGCGAGAAGGCGTTGAAATCAGTCACATTGATTTCTCTTATGTGCCAGACAAGCCGATTTTAAAAGATGTTAGCATTTCAGCTCCTAAGGGGCAGATGATAGCAGTTGTCGGTCCGACTGGCTCAGGGAAAACGACCATCATGAACCTCATCAATCGTTTCTACGATGTGGATGCAGGCAGCATTTGCTTTGATGGCAAAGACATTCGTGACTACGACTTGGACAGCCTGCGGAGTAAGGTCGGTATTGTCTTGCAGGATTCGGTCTTGTTTAGTGGAACGATCCGGGACAATATCCGCTTTGGTGTGCCAGATGCCAGTCAGGAAATGGTCGAAGCAGCTGCCAAGGCAACTCATATTCATGACTACATTGAAAGCTTGCCTGACAAGTATGATACCCTTATTGATGATGAGCAAAATATCTTCTCGACTGGGCAGAAACAATTGATTTCCATCGCCCGGACCTTGATGACAGATCCCCAAGTCCTAATCTTAGATGAAGCGACTTCCAATGTGGATACCGTAACAGAAAGCAAGATTCAACATGCCATGGAGGCAGTTGTAGCAGGTCGAACCAGTTTTGTCATTGCCCATCGTCTCAAGACCATCCTCAATGCCGATCAGATTATTGTCCTCAAAGATGGGGAGGTCATTGAACGTGGAAATCATCACGAGTTGCTCAAGCTTGGTGGCTTCTACTCAGAACTGTATCACAATCAATTTGTCTTCGAATAAAAAAGAAGTTGTCCTCGTTGGGCAGCTTTTTCTTATCCATAAAAAATACTTATCACGGTCTTTAAAAAAACATATTAGACAGGAAAGGGTTGGAGTGATAAGATAAGACTGTCGCAAGAAAATCGAAAGGAGACACATCATGGCTAGAACGGTTGTAGGAGTTGCTGCAAATCTATGTCCTGTAGATGCAGAAGGGAAAAACATCCACTCATCTGTATCCTGTAAATTTGCAGAGAGCATTCGTCAAGTCGGTGGTCTTCCTTTAGTAATTCCTGTAGGGGATGAGTCCATTGTTCGCGATTATGTAGAAATGATTGACAAACTCATCTTGACAGGTGGGCAAAACGTCCATCCTCAGTTTTATGGAGAGAAAAAGACCATTGAGAGCGATGATTACAACCTTGTACGCGATGAGTTTGAACTAGCTCTCTTGAAAGAAGCGCTCCGTCAGAATAAACCAATTATGGCAATCTGTCGCGGAGTTCAGCTGGTCAATGTTGCTTTTGGTGGTACTCTCCACCAAGAAATTGAAGGTCACTGGCAAGGCTTGCCTTTTGGGACATCTCATACTATTGAGACAGTAGAAGGAAGCGTGGTGGCTAAGTTGTTCGGAAAAGAAAGTCAGGTCAACTCAGTCCATCGTCAAAGTATTAAAGATCTGGCGCCTAATTTCCGTGTGACTGCTATTGATCCAAGAGACCAGACCATCGAAGCGATTGAGTCTGTCGACGAGCATCGTATCATCGGCTTGCAGTGGCATCCAGAATTTCTGGTCAATGAAGAAGACGGCAATTTAGAACTATTTGAGTATTTATTAAATGAATTGTAACGGTTAGAATCTCTAGCCGTTTTTATTCGTCCTTTCAGATTTTTTATATTTCAGCAAATTTACGCAAACGTTTGAATTCTGATAAAAATTGGGCAAATTCAATAAAAAAGCTTGAAAAAATCGAAGGTAAGCGTTATGATAGAAAAGAAGAAATTTTGGAGGAATATCATGTCACATATTAAATTTGATTATTCAAAAGTTTTAGACAAATTTGTTGCCCCACATGAAGTGGAATACATGCAAGCACAAGTAACAGCTGCAGACGAATTGATCCGTAAAGGAACTGGTGCTGGTAGCGACTTTTTGGGTTGGTTGGACCTTCCTGAAAACTACGACCGCGAAGAATTCGACCGCATCTTGAAAGCTGCTGAGCAAATCAAATCAGACAGCGATGTCTTGGTTGTAATCGGTATCGGTGGATCTTACCTTGGTGCCAAAGCAGCTATTGACTTCTTGAACCACCACTTTGCAAACTTGCAAACAAAAGAAGAGCGTAAAGCACCGCAAATCCTTTACGCAGGAAACTCAATCTCATCTACTTACCTTGCTGACTTGGTAGAGTACGTAGCTGACAAAGACTTCTCAGTAAACGTGATTTCTAAATCAGGTACAACAACTGAACCAGCCATTGCTTTCCGTGTCTTCAAAGAACTCTTGGTTAAGAAATACGGTCAAGAAGAAGCCAACAAACGTATCTATGCCACAACTGACCGCCAAAAAGGTGCTGTTAAGGTTGAAGCAGATGCTAATGGTTGGGAAACATTTGTGGTCCCAGATGACATCGGTGGACGTTTCTCAGTCTTGACAGCAGTTGGTTTGCTTCCAATCGCTGCATCAGGTGCGGACATCAAAGCCCTTATGGAAGGTGCAAATGCAGCTCGTAAAGACTACACTTCAGACAAGATTGCTGAAAATGAAGCTTACCAATACGCGGCCGTTCGTAACATCCTTTACCGCAAAGGCTACGCTACTGAAATCTTGGTAAACTACGAGCCATCACTTCAATACTTCTCAGAATGGTGGAAACAATTGGCTGGTGAGTCAGAAGGAAAAGACCAAAAAGGTATTTACCCAACTTCAGCTAACTTCTCAACTGACTTGCACTCACTTGGTCAATTTATCCAAGAAGGAACTCGTATCATGTTTGAAACAGTTGTCCGTGTTGACAAACCACGTAAGAACGTGATCATTCCTACTTTGGAAGAAGACCTTGACGGACTTGGTTACCTTCAAGGAAAAGACGTTGACTTTGTAAACAAAAAAGCGACTGACGGTGTTCTTCTTGCCCACACTGACGGTGATGTGCCAAACATGTACGTAACTCTTCCTGAGCAAGACGCTTTTACTCTTGGTTACACTATCTACTTCTTCGAATTGGCAATTGCCCTTTCAGGTTACTTGAATGCCATCAACCCATTTGACCAACCAGGTGTTGAAGCCTACAAACGCAACATGTTTGCCCTTCTTGGAAAACCAGGATTTGAAGAATTGAGCAAAGAGCTTAACGCACGTCTATAATAGAAGAAAAGAGTGGCTTGCCCACTCTTTTTACTCTCTTTATTCGTAGACATTGGACTCAGGCGAGACTTGTGATATAATATAGAAAGCAAAAAGGCAGACGCCTAGAGACTTTATAGGAGAAACTATGTCAAAAGATATCCGCGTACGCTACGCACCAAGTCCAACAGGACTACTACACATCGGAAATGCCCGTACAGCATTGTTTAACTACCTTTACGCACGCCATCATGGTGGAACTTTTATCATTCGTATCGAAGATACTGACCGTAAACGCCATGTTGAGGATGGAGAACGTTCACAGCTTGAAAACCTTCGTTGGTTGGGGATTGACTGGGATGAAAGCCCAGAAACTCATGAAAACTACCGCCAATCAGAGCGTTTGGAACTCTATCAAAAATACATCGACCAATTGCTAGCCGAAGGAAAAGCCTACAAATCTTACGTTACAGAAGAAGAGTTGGCAGCTGAGCGCGAACGCCAAGAAGCAGCTGGTGAAACACCACGCTACATCAATGAATATCTTGGCATGAGCGAAGAAGAAAAAGCAGCTTACATCGCAGAACGTGAAGCGGCTGGTATCATCCCAACTGTTCGTTTGGCTGTCAATGAGTCTGGTATCTACAAATGGCATGATATGGTCAAAGGTGATATCGAGTTTGAAGGTGGCAACATCGGTGGTGACTGGGTTATCCAAAAGAAAGATGGTTACCCAACTTACAACTTTGCCGTTGTCATCGATGACCACGATATGCAAATCTCTCACGTTATCCGCGGTGATGACCATATTGCTAATACGCCAAAACAACTCATGGTCTATGAAGCGCTTGGTTGGGAAGCACCAGAGTTTGGTCACATGACTTTGATCATCAACTCTGAAACGGGTAAAAAATTGTCTAAACGTGACACCAATACCCTTCAGTTTATAGAAGACTACCGTAAAAAAGGCTATTTGCCAGAAGCAGTCTTTAACTTTATCGCCCTTCTTGGTTGGAATCCAGGTGGCGAAGATGAAATTTTCTCTCGTGAGGAATTGATTAAACTCTTTGATGAAAACCGCCTCAGCAAGTCTCCAGCTGCATTTGATCAGAAGAAACTAGACTGGATGAGCAACGACTATATCAAGAGAGCTGACTTGACAACCATCTTTGAAATGGCCAAACCATACTTAGAAGAAGCAGGACGTTTGACTGATAAATCTGAAAAAATGGTAGAACTCTACAAGCCACAAATGAAGTCAGTAGACGAGATTGTTCCACTGACAGACCTTTTCTTCTCAGATTTCCCAGAGTTGACAGACGCTGAGCGCGAGGTCATGGCAGGAGAAACCGTTCCGGTTGTTCTAGAAGCCTTCAAAGCGAAACTAGAAGCAATGACAGACGAGGAATTTGTGACAGAAAACATCTTCCCACAAATCAAAGCAGTTCAAAAAGAAACAGGTATTAAAGGGAAAAACCTCTTCATGCCGATTCGTATTGCTGTATCAGGTGAAATGCATGGACCAGAATTACCAGACACCATTTTCTTACTCGGACGTGAAAAGTCAATTCAGCATATCGATAATATGCTGAAAGAGATCTCCAAATAAAAAGGACTTCCGATGGATACATGGGAAAAGATGTATGAAGAAGCACGAACCTTATTCAATCCCCATGAAGTTTCTGACTTTGTTTATGCTAACCATGTTGTTGCTGCAGTAGAAGCAGAAGATGGTCAGATCTTCACAGGATTTTGTATGGAGGGCACTTGTGGCGTTTTTCATCTCTGTGCAGAACGAGCAGCTCTCTTCAATATGTATCAATTTTCAGGACAGACCAAAGTTAAGAAAATCCTCGCCTTTCGAGATAAACCTCCCTACGGAGAAGGATCAGGTATGCCCTGTGGCGCTTGCAGAGAATTTCTCTTAGAATTGAATGCTGAGAATAAAGAAGCAGAGTTCATGATGGACTACGAAACAAGAAAAACAATTAAGGTTGCCGAATTGATCCCTTACTGGTGGGGAGAGGAACGTGCGACTAATTGGCAAGATAAATAGAAGGAGTCAGTTTAACCGGCTCTTTCCCTAATCTTTTCAGAATTTCGATAAAGAGGAAAAAAGTTCTTGACAAAGGTAAAAAAGTAGGTATAATAGAAAGAGTTGAAAAGCTCAAGGTCCGTTGGTCAAGGGGTTAAGACACCGCCTTTTCACGGCGGTAACACGGGTTCGAATCCCGTACGGACTATGGTATATTGCGGTTAAAAAAACTTGAAAAAAGTTTAAAAAATCTGTTGACAGAGACAGGTAGCTGTGATATACTAATATAGTTGTCGCTTGAGAGAATGAGTGACAAAGACCTTTGAAAACTGAACAAGACGAACCAATGTGCAGGGCACTATAACAGAAGTTATAGTACTGAACAATGAAAAAACAATAAATCTGTCAGTGACAGAAATGAGTGAGAACTCAAACTTTTAATGAGAGTTTGATCCTGGCTCAGGACGAACGCTGGCGGCGTGCCTAATACATGCAAGTAGAACGCTGAAGGAGGAGCTTGCTTCTCTGGATGAGTTGCGAACGGGTGAGTAACGCGTAGGTAACCTGCCTGGTAGCGGGGGATAACTATTGGAAACGATAGCTAATACCGCATAAGAGTAGATGTTGCATGACATTTGCTTAAAAGGTGCAAATGCATCACTACCAGATGGACCTGCGTTGTATTAGCTAGTTGGTGAGGTAACGGCTCACCAAGGCAACGATACATAGCCGACCTGAGAGGGTGATCGGCCACACTGGGACTGAGACACGGCCCAGACTCCTACGGGAGGCAGCAGTAGGGAATCTTCGGCAATGGACGGAAGTCTGACCGAGCAACGCCGCGTGAGTGAAGAAGGTTTTCGGATCGTAAAGCTCTGTTGTAAGAGAAGAACGAGTGTGAGAGTGGAAAGTTCACACTGTGACGGTATCTTACCAGAAAGGGACGGCTAACTACGTGCCAGCAGCCGCGGTAATACGTAGGTCCCGAGCGTTGTCCGGATTTATTGGGCGTAAAGCGAGCGCAGGCGGTTAGATAAGTCTGAAGTTAAAGGCTGTGGCTTAACCATAGTACGCTTTGGAAACTGTTTAACTTGAGTGCAAGAGGGGAGAGTGGAATTCCATGTGTAGCGGTGAAATGCGTAGATATATGGAGGAACACCGGTGGCGAAAGCGGCTCTCTGGCTTGTAACTGACGCTGAGGCTCGAAAGCGTGGGGAGCAAACAGGATTAGATACCCTGGTAGTCCACGCCGTAAACGATGAGTGCTAGGTGTTAGACCCTTTCCGGGGTTTAGTGCCGCAGCTAACGCATTAAGCACTCCGCCTGGGGAGTACGACCGCAAGGTTGAAACTCAAAGGAATTGACGGGGGCCCGCACAAGCGGTGGAGCATGTGGTTTAATTCGAAGCAACGCGAAGAACCTTACCAGGTCTTGACATCCCTCTGACCGCTCTAGAGATAGAGTTTTCCTTCGGGACAGAGGTGACAGGTGGTGCATGGTTGTCGTCAGCTCGTGTCGTGAGATGTTGGGTTAAGTCCCGCAACGAGCGCAACCCCTATTGTTAGTTGCCATCATTCAGTTGGGCACTCTAGCGAGACTGCCGGTAATAAACCGGAGGAAGGTGGGGATGACGTCAAATCATCATGCCCCTTATGACCTGGGCTACACACGTGCTACAATGGCTGGTACAACGAGTCGCAAGCCGGTGACGGCAAGCTAATCTCTTAAAGCCAGTCTCAGTTCGGATTGTAGGCTGCAACTCGCCTACATGAAGTCGGAATCGCTAGTAATCGCGGATCAGCACGCCGCGGTGAATACGTTCCCGGGCCTTGTACACACCGCCCGTCACACCACGAGAGTTTGTAACACCCGAAGTCGGTGAGGTAACCTTTTAGGAGCCAGCCGCCTAAGGTGGGATAGATGATTGGGGTGAAGTCGTAACAAGGTAGCCGTATCGGAAGGTGCGGCTGGATCACCTCCTTTCTAAGGATAAGGAACTGCACATTGGTCTTGTTTAGTCTTGAGAGGTCTTGTGGGGCCTTAGCTCAGCTGGGAGAGCGCCTGCTTTGCACGCAGGAGGTCAGCGGTTCGATCCCGCTAGGCTCCATTGGTGAGAGATCACCAAGTAATGCACATTGAAAATTGAATATCTATATCAAATAGTAACAAGAAAATAAACCGAAACGCTGTAGTATTAAAAGAGTTTATGACTGAAAGGTCAAAAAATAAGGTTAAGTTAATAAGGGCGCACGGTGGATGCCTTGGCACTAGGAGCCGAAGAAGGACGTGACAAACG
>NZ_CP079724.1:1645000-1920884 GCF_019334565.1 Streptococcus oralis
TCTAGTGGTGTATCAACTACTACACCACTCAAAACTTTGTGGGCTTTCACCACATCTTTTGCACTTAGCATTGTCTCCTCCTCAAGTACTTTTCAAGATAAAAAACGAGTTAGGTACCCCCAACTCGCCTTCTGTCTCTCTTTACAAGAATTAATTGTAGATTTTGAATGCGTCGTCGTCGTTTTTACCAACGAAAGGCATTGCTTTACGCAATTCTGCACCAACTTTTTCAATTTCAAGGTTAGCTGCTTGTTCACGGTAAGCAGTTAATTTTGGACGACCAGCCTTGTAGTCATTCACAAAGTCATTTGCAAATTTACCATTTTGGATATCTGCCAAAACAGCTTTCATGTTTTCTTTAACTTGCTCAGTAATCACACGTGGACCTGATACATAGTCACCGTATTCAGCAGTGTTTGAAATAGATTGACGCATTTTCTTGAATCCACCTTCATAGATCAAGTCAACGATCAATTTCATTTCGTGAAGAACTTCAAAGTAAGCCAATTCTGGGGCATAGCCTGCTTCTGTCAAGACTTCAAAACCTGCTTCGATAAGGGCGGTCAAACCACCACAAAGTACAGCTTGTTCACCAAAGAGATCTTCTTCAGTTTCTTCTTTGTAAGTTGTTTCAAGCAAACCAACACGAGCTGCCCCAACACCTTTACACCAGTCCATAGCAATGTTTTTAGCATTTCCTGTTGCATCTTGGTAAACTGCGTAAAGAGCTGGAACACCAAATCCTTCTTCGTAAGTACGACGTACCAAGTGTCCTGGTCCTTTAGGAGCACACATGAAGACATCTACATCTGCAGGAACTTTGATAAATTCAAAGTGGATATTGAAACCATGAGCAAATCCAACTGCATTTCCAGCTTCCAAGTTTGGAGCGATTTCTGCTTCGTACAATTCTTGTTGGATTTCGTCTGGTGCCAAGATCATGATAACGTCAGCCAATTTAGTTGCTTCTGCTACTGTGTAAGTGTCAAATCCATCTTCTTTTGCTTTGTCAAAAGATTTACCTGGACGCACACCGATGATGACATCACGACCTGAATCACGCAAGTTTTGCGCATGCGCATGTCCTTGTGAACCATAACCGATTACGGCGATTTTTTTACCGTCAAGCGCTGCTACTTTAACATCTTTTTCGTATTCCATTTGAACTGCCATAGTTTTTCTCTCTTTTCTATTTTTATTGCCTTATAGGCTGGTTTAACAAATTTAAGTTATTTTTTATACTCATTGAAAATCAAAAAGTATTAGTCGCGGGTAAATCCAGTTGCACCCGTACGAGCGATATTTTTAATGCCGTATGGTCGAATCACTCGCAATAAAGCTTCACTCTTTTCAGCATTTCCCGTCATCTGGATGGTGATTGAGCTTGGAGCCACATCTACTACCGTTGCACGGAAAGGTTGGATAATGGCCAAGATTTCTGCACGCTTCTCAGCAGGAGCAGATACTTTTACCAAGATAACTTCTCTTTCCAAGTGTGGTTTATCTGTGATATCTCGAATGCGAATCACATCAATCTGACGATTGAGCTGTTTAATGATTTGCTCTACTTCATCATGAGAAGCTACATCAATAATGATGGTGATGCGAGATACATTGGGGTTCTCTGTCGCACCAACTGAGATACTCTCAATATTGACTTGACGACGAGAAAGGACACCTGTAAAACGATTCAAAACTCCTGAACGGTTTTGTAATCTAGCTGTTAACATTCTACGCATGGAACTGCACCCCCAACATCTCATGATTGCTCTTACCAGCTGGTACCATCGGTAATACCTGTTCCTTACGAGAAATATCCACCTCGATAAACATGGGCACATCCTCCAGAATGACTTCTAGATCCTTCTCTATCGTCTCTGGATTATCAAATTTATAGTTTTTGATGCCGTAGGCCTGTGCCATCAGCTGGAAGTCAGGAAGTGTATCAAAGACTGACTCGGAAGTTCTACCCTCATAGAAGGATTCCTGCCACTGACGAACCATTCCTAGTGAGTGGTTATTCAACATGACAACCTTAATCGGCACCTTGTAGATGTTTAGGATAGCTAGTTCCTGGTTAGTCATTTGGAAGCCACCATCACCGACAAAAAGGATAACTTCTTTTTCTGGATTGGCAATCTTGGCTCCAATAGCTGCAGGAACTCCGAACCCCATGGTACCCAAGCCACCTGAAGTGACTAACTGACGCTCATTTTGGTAAGGATAATACTGAGCTGTCCACATTTGGTGTTGCCCTACGTCTGTGACAACAATGGCATCCCCATTTGTCAACTTACCGATGCGTTCAATAACGGCCTGAGGTTGAACCACACGTTCTTTCTTATCATAAGAACGAACTCGATTCTTGTCCTTGGTGACTTTTTCAATCCACTTTTCAGTATTGTTATGAACAGTTGGTTCTGCGAGCAGCATCTGCAAGGCTTTCTTAGCATCCCCCACTACAGGAATATCTGCACTGATAATCTTACCAATCTCAGCTGGGTCAACATCGATATGGGCAACCTTAGCATTCTTCGCGAAGGTCTTAGGGTTCCCAGTCAAGCGGTCATCGAAACGGCAACCAATACTAATCATAAAGTCCGCTTCCGTCATTGCAATGTTAGCTGCGAAAGAACCGTGCATGCCTCCCATCCCTAGGAAGAGCGGATGACTCGTTGCAATGGTACCTTGCCCCAAAAGACTAGTGACTACTGGAATTTGGTAACGTTCAGCAAATTCATTGAGCTCCTTAGAAGCTTCCGCATAGCTGATACCACCGCCTGCTAACAAAACAGGTTTCTTGGCTTTTGACAATTGCTTCAAGATTTTCTTGATTTGCATGTCATTCGGATCAAGCGTCGGTTGGTAACTTGGTAAATTCACCTCTGGTGAATAGATGAAATCTGTCTCTAGAGCTGATACATCCTTTGGCAAGTCAATCACAACAGGACCTGGACGACCTGTCGTTGCGATATGGACAGCTTCCGTAATGATACGAGGAATATCTGCTGTCTCACGAACTTGGTAATTGTACTTGGTAATGGGCATGGTAATCCCCACGATGTCTGCTTCCTGAAAGGCATCTTTCCCAATCCCAGCTCGCGCAACCTGACCTGTAAAGACCAAAAGGGGAACGCTATCGCTCATGGCATCTGCAATCCCTGTAATGGCATTTGTTGCTCCCGGCCCACTCGTGACGACGGCAACGCCCAACTTTCCAGTTGATTTGGCATATCCTTCAGCTTCGTGCAAACAACCTTGCTCATGGCGTCCTAAGATGTGGCGAATACCTTTAAAATTGTATATCGCATCATACAAAGGTAAGACCGCACCACCAGGATAACCAAAAATGGTATCAATCCCTAAGTCCCGAAGTGTTTCCAAAACTAGGTCCGACCCCGTCTTAGGAGATTCTAAACTGATTTTCTCCATTGTTCCCCTTTCTCTTCTCTTAAAAAAATAGCTTGTTACTATCATACCATTTTTTCAAAAATTTTCAAGGCAAAAGAGTCAATTTTCTGAATTTTCTATCTAAAAGTGTATTTATGAATCTTTTGCTCATTTTTATTAACTTTTCTACGGAATTAGGAACCTTTATTTACTTTAATTTATCAAATTAGAATATTTTCTTTCTTGGTAGAATTAGTATTTTTCTAACTTAGCGATCAAATTCGTATACTATATTCAGCAAAAATGAATAGTTAAAGATAAAAAAAGGAAGCCACTAAGTGACTTCCTTCTAGAGTGAGGACTGATTAGTCTTCACCTTTATTTTTCTTAATGATTTCTTCTTGTACTGACTTAGGTACATCTTCGTAGTGGTCAAATACCATCATGAAGGTACCACGTCCTTGTGATGCAGAACGAAGAACTGTTGCGTAACCGAACATTTCAGCAAGTGGAACGTAAGCACGAACGATTTGGCTGTTACCGTGTGCTTCCATACCATCTACACGTCCACGACGAGCAGTCACGTGACCCATAACATCACCAAGGTTTTCTTCTGGAACAGTGATGGTTACAAGCATCATTGGCTCAAGGATAGCTGGTTGTGCTGACTTAGCAGCTTCTTTAAGGGCAAGTGAAGCCGCGATCTTGAAGGCAGTTTCAGATGAGTCGACATCGTGGTATGAACCATCGTAAAGCTTAGCTTTCACGTCAACCATTGGGTAACCTGCAAGAACACCGTTAGCCATAGATTCTACCAAACCTTTTTCAACCGCTGGGATAAATTCACGAGGAACCACACCACCGACGATTGCGTTTTCGAATTCGAATCCTTTACCTTCTTCGTTTGGAGTAAATTCAATCCATACATCACCGAATTGACCTTTACCACCAGACTGACGTTTGAAGAATCCACGTGCTTGAGTAGAAGCGCGGAATGTTTCACGGTAAGATACTTGAGGAGCACCTACGTTCGCTTCAACTTTAAACTCACGACGCATACGGTCAACAAGGACGTCCAAGTGAAGCTCACCCATACCTGAGATAACTGTTTCACCAGTTTCAACGTTTGTTTCAACGCGGAATGTTGGGTCTTCTTCAGCCAATTTTTGAAGGGCGATACCCATCTTATCTTGGTCAGCTTTAGATTTTGGCTCAACCATCAATTGGATAACTGGTTCTGGAACGTTGATTGACTCAAGGATGATTTTAGCTTTTTCATCTGTCAATGAGTCACCAGTTGTAGTATCTTTCAAACCAACGGCAGCAGCGATATCACCTGAGTAAACAGTGTCAATTTCTTGACGGCTGTTAGCGTGCATTTGAAGGATACGTCCGATACGTTCACGTTTACCTTTAGAAGTGTTCAATACGTAAGAACCTGATTGAAGAACACCTGAGTATACACGGAAGAATGTCAAACGACCTACGAATGGGTCCGTCATGATCTTGAAGGCAAGAGCTGCGAATGGCTCTTCGTCAGATGCTGGACGAGTTTCTTCTTCGTCTGTATCTGGGTTGATACCTTTGATCGCTGGGATGTCAAGTGGGCTTGGAAGGTAGTCGATAACCGCATCAAGCATCAATTGAACACCTTTGTTCTTGAAGGCAGAACCACATAATACTGGGAAGAATTCAACGTTGATAGTTGCTTTACGGATAGCAGCTTTCAATTCTTCGTTAGTGATTTCTTCACCTTCGAGGTATTTCATCATCAAGTCTTCATCAGTTTCAGCGACTGCTTCAACCAATTTTTCACGGTATTCTTGAGCTTGGTCAAGGTATTCAGCTGGAATATCTTCTTCAAGGATATCTGTACCAAGGTCATTAGTATAGATTTCAGCTTTCATCTTGATCAAGTCGATGATACCGCGGAAGTCATCTTCAGCACCGATTGGCAATTGGATTGGGTGTGCGTTTGCTTGAAGACGGTCGTGAAGTGTGCTTACTGAGTAAAGGAAGTCAGCACCGATTTTGTCCATTTTGTTGGCAAATACGATACGTGGAACTCCGTACTCAGTTGCTTGACGCCAAACTGTTTCAGTTTGAGGCTCAACACCTGATTGTGAGTCAAGAACAGTAACCGCACCGTCCAATACACGAAGAGAACGTTGTACTTCGATTGTGAAGTCCACGTGTCCTGGTGTGTCGATGATGTTTACGCGGTGGTTGTTCCATTGAGCTGTTGTCGCAGCAGATGTGATAGTGATACCACGTTCTTGCTCTTGCTCCATCCAGTCCATTTGTGACGCACCTTCGTGAGTTTCACCGATTTTGTGGATTTTACCAGTGTAGTAAAGAATACGCTCAGTAGTTGTTGTTTTACCGGCATCGACGTGAGCCATGATACCGATATTACGAGTTTTTTCAAGTGAAAATTCGCGTGCCATGAGGTTTGTTTCTCCTATTTAATTTAATTTCTATTCTATTATAACACGATTTTAATAAAAACGGATAGGCAGGACCTACCCGTTCTCAATGTTTATCTTGTTTTTGTTGGTTTCAACTTGTAGACAAGTTGAATTGAACTCGGGCTAGAAGCTTAAGTTAGCTGAGTTGAACTCAAGCTAAAAGTCTGGAGAAAAAGATGAATCTCATTGGTTGCAGTCGCAACCTTCTTCGATTCCCTATTTTCTCTTGGACTTTCTTAACGCTTTCGCATCCTATATTACCAACGGAAGTGTGCGAAGGCACGGTTAGCTTCAGCCATACGGTGAGTGTCTTCACGTTTCTTAACTGCTGCACCAGTGTTGTTCGCAGCATCCAAGATTTCTTTTGCAAGACGGTCTTGCATTGTGTGTTCACCACGAAGGCGAGCGATGGTTACCAACCAACGAAGTCCAAGTGTTGTACGACGTTCTGGACGAACTTCAACTGGGACTTGGTAGTTAGATCCACCAACACGACGTGCACGTACTTCAAGTACAGGCATGATGTTTTCCATAGCTGTTTCAAATACTTCAAGTGCATCGTTACCAGTAGCTTCTTTGATTTGCTCAAAAGCACCGTAAACGATTGAAGCAGCTGTACCACGTTTACCGTCAAGCATAACGCGGTTGATAAGACGAGTAACTAGTTGTGAATTGTAAAGCGGATCTGGCAATACGTCACGTTTTGGAGCTCTATTTTTACGACTCATTTCTCTTTATCCCCTTTCCTTATGCTTTTTTCGGACGTTTAGTACCGTATTTAGAACGGCCTTGTTTACGATCGTTAACACCTGCAGTATCAAGTGCACCACGGACGATATGGTAACGTACCCCTGGAAGGTCTTTTACACGTCCACCACGAAGAAGCACCACGCTGTGTTCTTGCAAGTTGTGTCCGATACCTGGGATGTAGGCAGTAACTTCGATAAGGTTGCTCAAACGTACACGAGCGAATTTACGAAGGGCAGAGTTAGGTTTTTTAGGTGTCATTGTTCCCACACGAGTTGCAACACCACGTTTTTGTGGTGAAGAAACGTTTGTTTGAACTTTTTTATGACTGTTGTAACCAACGTTCAAAGCTGGTGATTTAGATTTTTCTACTTTTGATTTACGCGGTTTGCGAACCAATTGGTTAATTGTAGGCATCTACATTCTCCTGTGTTTTTTTATTTTTGGTGATGATACACTTGGTGACAGCTACCATCTGTGTGTACTTTTGCAACATTTGTCAGCACGTCCCTGTACACTTTTGAGAGACCAAAAGTAAAAAGTACCGTCTATTATTGTAACACATTTTTTCCTTCATTGTCAAGATATTTTTCATTTTTATTCTGATCTTTTCACTCTTTAACACCAGCTTTCAACGCTTTTCTAAACCAGAAAAGGAGGCGATTTGCCTCCTCCTTTCTAGTATGGTTTTTCTTTGATTCAAGTTGTCATTTAGGAATTTTTTAACCCTTCTTATCAAAGCCAACCAGATTCTTTTGCAATGTTAGCTGCCTCCGTTCGATTACCAGCATCTAGTTTCGAAAGAATATTGGTGACATAGTTTCGGACGGTTCCATTTGATAGATAAAGCTGATCTGCGATTTCTTGATTAGACAAACCCTGAGCGATTCCCTTTAAAACAGCGATTTCTTGCTCTGTTAACGGATTGGGGTGCGTCATCACCACTTCCATCAATTCAGGCGAATATTCCTTGCGTCCTTCGAGAACAGTGTGCAAGGTTTGCATGAGGTCTGCAATGCTTCTTTCTTTCAAGACATAAGCATCCACTCCAGCCTTGACCGCACGTTCAAAATATCCGGGACGTTTGAAGGTCGTCACCACAACCACCTTTATTTTTGGCTTTTCTGCTCGTATCCACTCCAAGACTTCGAGGCCTGTCTTAACAGGCATTTCTACGTCAAGAATGGCGATATCGACTAACTCTTTTTCTAAAAGTTGAATTGCTTCTTGGCCATCCTTGGCTTGTAGGACAGACTCTACATCTGGTTGAAAGGTAAGCAACTGGCACATGGCATCTCGCAACATACTTTGATCTTCTGCAACAAGTAGTTTCATCTTAGTTTCTCTCCTTATAAGCTAGTCGAACCTGCACTTCCGTCGGATGTTTCTGACTGATTACCTTTACTTCTCCTGAAAATGGAAGGACACGATCGCGGACTGTATGAAGTTCATCCCCTTTTAGAGAAGCAAAGCCACAGCCATCATCTCTCACTGTTAGAATGAGTTCCTTCTCAGTTCGTTCTAATTTTAAGTAAGCTTTCGATGCTTTGGCATGTTTGATGATGTTGGTCACTAACTCAAGCAAAATCATGGAGGCCGTTGATTCTAATTCCTGAGTTAGGCTAGCCGTATCTAGTTGGTGATTGATTTCCGTTTCAATTCCTGCAATTTCCAGCATTTTTTTAACAGTCGCAAATTCGGAAGCAAGGGTTCTGGTTTTAAGATTTTCGATAATTGTACGAACTTCATTCATGGATTCTTTACTGATCTGATGAATTTCTTTTAATTCTTTTTCCACTTGAGGATAGGCCTGCATTTGGAGAAGCTGGAGGGCAAGGTCCGTCTTCACACTCAGCATGGCAAAGGTATGGCCTAGACTGTCATGAAGATCTTGGCCGATACGACTGCGTTCGTTTTCAGCCAAGAAAAGATTGAGCTTGGCATTTTGTTTCATCTTTTCTTCTTTTATGTCCTCCGACAATCGAATTCGATAAAGACCAAAGGTCATTGCATCGGAAAAGATAAAGGTCACCAAGAAAAAGAGTAGCTGCCAGGGACTAACATGATTGACCATATAGATTCCGGTCAGAATAAATGGTTGCAGGACAATAAAACTGACAAAACGCCAAGAGTGAAAAGAAATCTCATCCAGCTCATAAATAAGGAGATTGGATAAATAAAAGATAAACCATGTGAAACCTGAACTTAGCCAAACAGATGTATAAAAAATGTAGACAAGCATGGACCACCATGCTAGCCACTGCACGGTGCGATTCTGACTGATTAAAACCGAATAGAAGGCAAGTACAAATAGTAGGGTCCATAGCAAGGTTAAAAGCGGGTAATCTCCAACGATGACACCCGCTATAGGAAAGATGATAAACACAATTGAAATATGAAACATATAATGAATGTTTTTAAATTTTTCCAACATAGATTTATTTTACCTCAATCCTTTTTTTCAGCTGGATTACCAGTACACCAAAGAAAACTGTATAGCCTAGCACAACCAAGGCAGCAAGAATGTTAAACTCGTGGTGCTCCAAATAAGTAGAGACGACCTGCATTAGTTGATAGGTTGGAGTCAGCTTTCCAATAGATTGGAGCCATTCTGGGAAGGAATCCAAGGGGAACCACAGTCCACCTAGAACAGCCAAAGCAATATAGGCAATATTTCCAACAACCGTCATCAGTTGAGCACTGGGTAGCAAGCTCACCAAGACCCCCATGCTGATAAAGACCACGCTTCCGATCAGCAAAATAGCACCAATTACCATCCAGTCAAGCCAAGGCAGAGTCACTCCACGGACAAAATGACCAACTGAAAAGACAACTGTAATTGATAACAAGAAAGTCAGTAGGGTACTGAACAGTTTTGATACATAATATTCTACCATAGATACGGGAGAATGTTGAATCAATTTTTGCCAGTTGTTTGTCTTATCAGACTCGAGTGTGCTTGGGATACTGAAAAAAGCACTTGACATGATACTAAAGAGCGTCATGGCAAAAAGATAGGCTTGAAGAGCAATTTCTGGAATATCTGACCCTGACATCATACCAGAAAAGATAAGGTAAAACACACTTGGAAGTCCGATGGATAGCAAATAGTAGACTGCTTGCCGTTTCATCAGAATGATTTCCACTTTCATGAGACTTGTCATATTTTTCATCGTCAATCTCCTTTAGTCTTGAGTCGTTTCGAAGATACTGTCTAAGAGAGTTCGATTGCGAACTTCAATTTCTTCGATCATGCAGCCCTGTTCTTGCAAGACTTTCCATACCTGGCTGGCTTCTTTGGTTGTGAAGGAAAGAGCATTTTGCTTGATTTCAAGCCCTTGAATCTGGTCCAAAGTGCTGATAACTTCCTGATAAGTTAGTGGTACCGTAAAATGTTTTTCTTGTTCTTCACCACGCATGGCATAAGGTGTCGTATCCCGGATCAATTCACCCTTGTGGAGGACCAAAATGCGGTCAGCCGTATGTTCTACCTCTTCGATATAGTGAGAAGAGTAGACAATGGTGACACCATTTTTCTTTAACTGATTGACAATTTCCCAAAAATGCTGACGTGTCGAGGTATCCATGGCAGCAGTTGGTTCGTCCAAAAATAGAATTTTCGGACGACCTATTAGTGCCAACACGAAAGAGAACAAACGTTTTTGCCCACCAGACAACTTGCCCGCTAGCTGATTTTTCTGTTTGTCCGAAAATCTCAGCAAGTCATCAATTTCTTGATTGGAGAGACTGTTTGGATAGATTGATTGAAAGAAGGATAAGAGTTCTTTCACTTTCAAGTCTTGAACCACCGTATTTTCTTGAGGTAAGATAGAAATAAGCTGCTTTAATCGAGGATCTGTTGGTGCAAAGCCTTGAATAGCTATCTGACCTGAGCTCACGAACTTGTCGCCCAAGAGGCAATCAATCAAGGTCGTCTTACCTGCTCCGTTAGGTCCGATCAAGGCGACACATTCACCATCGTTGATTTCAAAGGAGATGTTCCGCAAGATCTCCTTGTCTTTTATTTTCTTACTCAATTTCTCAACTTTAATCACAGTCATGAGATTCTCCTTTCAACCACTTCATTCCCATAGGGAAAACGACGAAAATCATAAACCCAAAACCCCAAGCACCACGAATAAATTGGCGAAGCACGGTTTGGTCAAACCAACCAGTAAACATTTCCACTAACCATACCAAGAGTGACAGACCGATAAAGAGACAGATGATTGCTTTTTTCATTCCTCAAACTCCTTTTTCACATCTCTGACTAATTTCAAACCTTCTCTGACAAGCCAAGACATCATTCCAAAGCCAGCAAAGAGCTCCCAAGGAAAATGATAGAAACCCTCGTCCAATCCTGAAAACATGAGATAGGTCATAACTCCTGCTGCTACTAAACTCACTGCGACAATCATTTTATTTTTCATTTCTTCTTCCTCCATTTCATACTTCAATTATAGTCTTTTGAAGTTGGCGGAGCTAGATGCTTCTGTCACTAGGAAATATGACAAATGTCATAAAAAAGAACCGATTTCTCGGTTCTTAAAAATGATTAGTCTGATTCATCGTTTCGTTTCTTTTTACCTAGCAATCCAAGTGTCATGGCACCTGCTAGGGCTGTCAGAATTCCTAGATTTTTCAAACCATCTTCTTGACTTCCTGTATTTGGAAGTTGATTTTTTTCTACAGAGATGTTTTGAGTCAATTGATCTGGTTTCAAATCAGGTACTGAAAGTTCTTTTTTATCAGACGGCTTCACTTGCTCTGGAAGTTCTACTACTGTTGGAGTATAGAATCCTGAAATGATATTTCCATTACGGTCTTTACGGATCACTTTCACACCTTTGGCTTGTCCTACAAAGTTTACCTCAGGAGTAAAGGTGACGGTGCCATCTGGTGAGATTACATAAGTTCCTTCACCTGGAACGACTTTTTCAGTTGTTCCATCTTCAAAGGTTGGCGGAACTGTCAGATCGACATCACCTGTAAAGTTTGGTTTACCAGTCTGAGTTTGACCTTTAAGACCTTCTGATGTCGCATCACTCACTTGTGTTTGTCCAAGGACAGTTGGTGTGTAGCGAGCAGTAACTACATTTCCATACACATCCAAACGTTTCACAACAAATCCTTTAGCTGTACCAACAAAGTCTGGTTCTGGAGTAAAGGTAATCTTACCATCTTTATCAATTGCATAGCTTCCTTCACTCGGAACAATCATATTCGTGCTACCATCCTCAAATGTTGGTGGTACAGTCGAATCGATATGTCCTTCAAACACTGGTGTTGCCACTTGTGGTTGGCCTTTTGCTCCTGTAGAAGTCGTGTCATGACCAGTAGATGGATCTACAACTGTTGGACGATAGCTTGCAGTAACTGGTGTACCGTTCTTATCCTTGCGGACAATCGTTACGCCTGTTCCTTTTCCTACAAAGTCTGCCTCTGGAGTGAAGGTGACGGTGCCATCTGGTGAGATTGCATAAGTTCCTTCACCTGGAATCACTTTTTCAGTTGTTCCATCTTCAAATGTTGCTGCCACAGTTTCATTGATTGGAACAAGCGGATTACCACCTTCAAATGTTGGCGTACCTGTTTGAACAAGACCCTTAATGTTAACTGAAGAAGTATCTTTACCAGTTGGAGTCACCTTAGTAAACTCTGGACTGTAAGTCGCAGTGACTGGGGTGCCGTTCTTATCTACGCGTTTGACTGTGACTGGATCTGGGTTCCCAACAAACTGCTTGTCTGGAGTGAAGGTTACAGTTCCGTCTGGTGCAATCGTGTAAGTTCCTTGACCTGGAATAGACTTCTCTTTGCTTCCATCTTCGAAAATTGGCTCAACTGTTTCATCAATTGGAACCAGTGGATCACCACCTTGGAAAGTTGGAGTACCAGTTTGTGGAAGTCCTTGAGGACCTGTGCTGGTTGCGCCAGTTCCTGTTGGGGTCACTTTCGTAAACTCTGGACTGTAGGTCGCAGTAACTGGAGTGCCATTCTTATCTACACGTTTGACTGTGACTGGATCTGGTTTTCCGACAAATTGCTTGTCTGGGTTGAACGTTACAGTTCCATCTGGCGCAATCGTATAAGTTCCTTGACCTGGAATAGACTTCTCTTTGCTTCCATCTTCGAAAATTGGCTCAACTGCTTCATCAATTGGAACCAATGGGGCGCCCCCTTGGAAGCTTGGGGTACCTGTTTGTGGAACACCTTGAGGACCTGTGCTCGTTGCATTAGTGCTGGTTGGGGTTACCTTAGTCACTGTTGGAGTATAAGTCGCAGTAACCTCTGTACCGTTCTTATCTACGCGTTTGACTGTGACTGGAGCTGGGTTTCCGACAAACTGTTTGTCTGGAGTGAAAGTTACAGTTCCGTCTGGCGCAATTGTGTAAGTCCCTTGACCTGGAATAGACTTCTCTTTGCTGCCATCTGCGAAGGTTGGCTCAACTGTTTCATCAATTGGAACCAGTGGATCACCACCTTGGAAAGTTGGAGTACCAGTTTGTGGAACACCCTGAGGACCTGTGCTGGTTGCGTTAGTTCCTGTAGGTGTCACTTTAGTCACTGTTGGGGTATAAGTCGCAGTTACTGGGGTACCGTTCTTATCCACACGTTTAACTGTGACTGGAGCTGGGTTTCCGACAAACTGTTTGTCTGGGGTGAAGGTCACTGTACCGTCTGGTACAATCGTGTAAGTTCCTTGACTTGGAATAGTCTTCTCTTTGCTACCATCTTCGAAGGTTGGCTCGACTGTTTCATCGATTGGAACCAGTGGGTCACCACCTTGGAAGCTTGGAGTACCTGTTTGCGGAACACCTTGAGGGCCTGTGCTGGTTGCGCCAGTTCCTGTTGGTGTTACCTTGGTCACTGTTGGAGTATAAGTCGCAGTGACTGGAGTTCCATTCTGATCTACCCGTCTAACCGTTACTGGAGCTGGAGTTCCAACATACTTCTTATCCGGCGTAAAGGTGATAGAACCATCTGGATTGATGCTGTATTCACCCACACCTGGAACTGTTTTCGTTGACTGTCCATCTTCGAAAGTCATTGGTTTCGTATCATCAATTGGAACCAATGGATTACCTTCTGTGAAGGTTGGGGTACCTTTTTGCGGTTGACCTTGGATACCATTTGAAGTGGCATCCGTTGAAGTTGGAACTACTTCTTTTACCACCGCTTGGTACTTGACAGTAACTGGAGTGCCGTTGACATCCACTCGAGTCAATTCAAGTTCTGGTGTTTCGCCCTTGAATTGCTTATCTGGGGTGAAGGTTACCTTACCTTCTGCGTCTACTTCGAACTTACCAACATTTGGTACTTCTTTCACAGTTGTACCGTTGTCAAATAGTGGAGTTGAATCAGCTGGGAATGGAACAGAATCATGGCCTGGCGTGAAGGTCACTTTACCTTCTTGGACTTGACCTTGAAGTCCTTCTGTCTTATCACCTGAACCTGTTGGTGTTACTCTTTCAACAACTGGGGTATAGGTCGTTACAGCCGACTCTCCATTTTTATCCACCACTCCAACTTGAACTGGAGTTGCCGGACCATAGAAGGTTTTCAGTGGAGTAAAGACAATTGTTTTATTTACAAGATCTAAATCGTATGTCCCTTGGTTGGCAATGGTTAGCGAAGTTACCTTTTGTCCATTCTCATCATAAAGAAAGACACTACTTTGGACTAGGTCAACGGATTTCTTTGCTCCATTAATGGTTGTTGTCCCTTTTATAAAGTGAACCTCACTCTCGCTTGCTCTATCCTCATCAAAGTGAATCGTCGCTGCCTGCTTCTGCCCTTGAAGGCCTTTAGATTTCGCTGTACTTGCTGAAGGTACAACTGGAAGCGGAACGTAATACACCACCCGATACCAGGTAAATTCTTTTTCCAACTCTTCATCCCTAGGATCATCCGCGTTCATTAAATATTCATAGAGAGCTCCTTCTCCCGACATTGTGTTTGCAGCAATATCCTCTCTTGGATAATAGCCAGGGATTTCAGGAGAAATCACTTGAGACCAAGTTTGGTCTGCAGACCAGGCTGAGTATGTCACACCAGCTGTCGCATCATTTGGTTGCCGTTTCGCCAAAACCTGGTCAATTCTCTTGGTTCGAGTAAACGAATGAGTCTCAACATGTTTTGGAGGAAGGAGTGATAAATCAGAATGGTTTGTTTTTTTGAGATATTCAAAGTCAATCTCGCGAGTTCCACGAACAGTTTCGGTTAGTTCTGTAATCTTGTGTCTAAACTGAAACTTGAATTGTCTTGGACTAGCCGAGTCACCAAAGGTATGATCTATAAAATCGTTACTGATCAGTTCATATCCTGCATCTTCCAATTCCTTAATTCGACGAGCAGGATCATAAGAAATTGGTCCATTAGGTTTTCCTACAACTGTGTCTACCTGTCCTAGTTGCACTTCCTTAGACGGATCGTTTACATCCACAAAGGTGAAACTTGCAGATGACAGTTTGGTGGACATTTGGATAGAAACATTATTAGATTCTGTATACTTAGAATTGCCATTTGCCATGGCCGAAGAAAGATAAGCTCTCGCACCTGAGGTTGTATTTTGCTCGATAACTGCTCCATCGATAGGAAATTGAACCCTACTTCCAGCAGCAACCGGAGCAGTCGAATGCCAACGAACTGCACGAATCTCTGACCAATCCGACACTTGGTCTGCTGTGAGCCATTGTGAAGCATTAATTTCTGCAGCAGTGCCCGCAGTACGACTATATTGAACTTCCCAGCCTGAAGGTGGTGTTAGAGCTTTTGTCAAACTCACTGTAAATTCAGAGCCACGATTTCTGGATTCTAGCTGTTTATCACCTTTCATCGGCAAGGATGACAAAACATAAACGTCTGAAACAGGCTGTTTCGCTGCGTTTTTATAGGTCACTCTGAAATCAATCTCATCGCCAGGATAGTGCTCTTGGGTATTGTAGGCAAAGTGCTGATCTGTAGCTCTCTTCACTTCAGAGTAGACACCACTCGCTTCAGAAGCCTGTACGATCACATCGAAGTCATAAGAAACCGAATTTTTCGAGGTAACTGTAATCCCATCTAGCTCCCCCAAGTCATAACCATTCTGAGCTTGAACGTCAGGAAGTTCTTCATCCCAGAAAGCAATCGCTTTATAGGTATAGGTCCCATTTGGAATTGTCTTGTTTTCCAACTTCAAAAGTGTTGGAGGCATAGGGGAGTCTGGGGTTCCCTTCACTTGGGCATAGTAGAGAGTTTTCCCAGTATCTTTGTAATTATAATAAACCTTAAAATTAGGGTTTCCACTAAAGTTTAATTGAGGATCAGCCAAATAGGCCAGATGGTAAACTCCCGTCAAGTTTGCTAAGTTCTGGGTAGGGGTGTCTTTACCCGCAGTCCTTGTGATAAAATCTTCTTTAAAACCAGAAGCATCTGTATGTCGATTGAAGACATCTGTCCGACGGCGTCCAATCATTAAAATTTGCTGGATAACGCGCGTCAATTCGGCTGAAGCCGTTTGAGAGAAGGAAACAGTGTTACGAGTATTCTTAAAAGTGGAATCCGTTCTAGAATCCAACTTACTAATCGTCGAGTCTTTATAGAGACTTTCCCAATTATTAAAGCGTGTTTTGGTCTGGAAAACAAACATTGATGTATCATTTGTTGAGGACTTCCTCATCTTGATATTTTTAAACTTGTACTCCAGTTCCTTCACATCTTGCTCTTCCGTCAATCGTAGACTACGGGTGTTACTATTAAAAGTCCCTAACAACTCACCTGTAGCTTTATTGTATACTTCTACAGATGCATCCGGCGAAGAGAAAAATTCATTCCAATAACGCTCCTCAATCGCATTGACTTCCCGATAAGACTCTCGTGGGTCCTGTATTTTATGAGTGACAGTATAGTCATTGATAAGATAATCTTTTTCAACCTCAGCGACCGAAGAGAGCCGAACATAAGAACGGTATTCTGTTTCACCATAAGAACGAATTATCTCCGAATCTGACTGATTATAGTGTCTAAACTCAAAGAGAGAAGATTCTGGCTGATCAGTTTTTTGAACAAAGAGAGTATAGGGGAGAACAGCCGTATTTTGATAACTAGTCCCATCTGCTTTTGTATAGATCCCCGTCACAGTTAGGTTTTGTGCTTTTCTATTGATATCTGCTACTTTGGCATTCTTTAACTTGAAAGAAATTGGAATGAGCTTATTTTTATTGTTATTAATATCTTGAAGCGGATTGTTAGCTCTGTTAATCGTCAGATGGTAACCCGTCGCATCGGCAGTCCATCCTAGAGCTTTAGCTTCATCTGTCAATTCATAACCTTCTTTTAACTCTATATTATAGGTATAAGAAGTGACAGGATCAATGATATGCCCTCCGACATCACTAATCCCCATACCATTGATCATACGACCATCAAAGACACCATTTCCATAGTTGAAGTAATCATTTCTTGCCGTATTATTCTTAGGATCTTTCGCACCGTTAAATAGATAGTAGGACACGACCGATGAATCATCGTCGACAATACCATCGTTATTTCGATCGTAGCCAATGACCTGATTGCCAGACATTGGAGTCAGGCCACCCACCCCGTTTTCTAAGACTTTCCATGTGTGTTCAATGCTTCCAAGTTCTTTGAGGACATTGCCATTTTTGTCATAGAGCTTAGCAGTTGCGGTCACCTTATGGTCTGGCCCAATGGCTTGGACAGCACCTCCCCAGTTCTGAGTCAAAGGATCTATCTGAAAAGTATAGACGAAGTTATAGTTTGCTCCACCTCTCAGATTTGCAGGTTCTATCTTTAAATCAAGGTCCCCATTCGTTTTTTCTTGGCTGAACTTTACACCACCAACTGGAGAAGGGGTCAATTTAATAGCCTTCCCATTTTGGAAATGAATTTTGATATACCCACCAGAATAATCTGCTTCGTGTCCAGTAATACTAAAAGTCAAGGACTCACGAACACTATCTACAGCATGGATATCTTTGATTGGCGAATGAGTTTTAAATTCTGCATTGACTTCATCTAGCGATCTCTTGCGCCTAGAAGAAGTTTTCCCGCTAGAGCCACTTTCTTCCTTGCTTTTCTGCTCAGTTTGAGTTGATTCTAGAGATTGCTTTTTCTCCTCATCTAAAGAAGGCTGACTCGCTTCCTTCGTATTGTCAACTTGAGAAACTGGTTGGCTCTGAGAGACTGGTGCAGATACTTCTGTTTTGGACGGTTCAGCTTTATCCTCCAGCTCCTTAACCGCTTCGTTCTGTGTTACCACTTTTTGAGGCTCAGAAATGACTTCCTGTCCATTCTCAGCACTTTTTCCCTTCTGTTGAATTTCCGCCTGCGTTTGTTGTTCCTTATTGTTGACTTGAGCTTCATCCGCTTGCACTGGAGAAGTAGCCATCACCATAAAGGTTCCTAGCAATACCGAACAGGTCCCAACACTTAACTTTCTAATTGAAAAGCGGGAAAAAGATTGATTAAAAATTTTTTTCTTCATCATTTCTCCTTTATATTCATACTTAATCTAACATAACAGCTTTATCATTATAACTTATAGTAAATAGAATTTCCAATAGAATGTTCATTTCTACATAAATTTCTTTATAACTCCGTTTGCATAGAAAAAGGAAGCTGTAAAACCAGCTTCCTTCTGTTGTTTTCATTTAATTTTCACGATTATTCCACACTGAAAAGATATGGATATACAGGTTGTTGACCTTGGTGAATCTCAACTTCAACATCTTCAAATTCTTCTGCGATTTCTTGGGCAATTTCATTGGCAAGTTCTTCGCTTCCGTCTTCTCCGACATAGAAAGTCACGATTTCACTGTCTTCGTCCAACATATGCTTCAAAGTTTCAGTCAAGGTTTGGTGCATGTCAGGATTTGACACGAGGATTTTCCCATCTACCATACCAAGATTGTCATTTTCATGAATTGCTAATCCATCGATAGTTGTATCACGAACGGCAGTTGTTACACTACCGCTGATGACATCACCAAGGGCTGCAGTCATGCGTTCTTTGTTTTCTTCGATTGATTTGCTTGGATCAAAGGCAAGAAGACTGGTCAATCCTTGAGGAATTGTACGTGCTTCTACCACAACAGCTGGTTGTTCAAGCACTTCAGCCGCAGACTGAGCTGCCATAAAGATATTTTTGTTGTTTGGCAAGAAGATAATGTTGCGAGCATTGACCTGTTCAACAGCCTTGATAAAGTCTTCTGTTGAAGGGTTCATCGTCTGACCACCTTCGATGACATAATCCACACCTTGGGCACGGAAGATATCTGCTAAACCTTGACCAGCTACTACTGCGATAAGGGCATACTCTTTTGTTTCAGCAGGCTTGTTGCCTTGACTTGCTTCTTTTTCAACTTGCGCCTCGTGTTGGTTACGCATGTTGTCCACTTTTACCTTGATCAAGCTACCATATTTGAGACCTTCTTGCATGACAAGACCTGGATCTTCTGTATGGACGTGAACTTTGACGATCTCATCATCGTTGACAACAAGGAGTGAGTCGCCTAAGTCATTCAAGTAGTTACGGAATTCATCATAGTCAAAGTCCTTAGAATAAGTTGGACCTTGTTTGAGGGCTACCATGATCTCTGTACAGTAACCGAAGGTAATATCCTCAGTTGCCACATGCCCTGCTACAGACTTGTGGTGCTCTGCATTGATCATTTCACTCATGTTAGCAGGAGTCGCTACAAAGTCTTCAGAAGCACTGTATTCACCAGTAAGAGCTGAAAGGAATCCTTCGTAGATGAAGACCAAACCTTGACCACCTGAGTCTACCACACCAACTTCCTTAAGGACTGGAAGCATTTCTGGTGTCTTAGCCAAAGCTGCTTTCGCGCCTTCCAAGGCTGCACGCATGACCTCAACAGCATCATCTGTCTCCTCGGCTTTTTTCTTAGCCCCAATAGCCGCTCCACGAGAAACAGTCAAAATGGTCCCTTCAACTGGTTTCATAACCGCTTTATAAGCTACTTCGACACCGGATTGGAAGGCAAGAGCCAAGTCTTGACCTGTTAATTCATCTTTTTCCTTGATAGCCTGAGAGAAGCCACGGAAGAGCTGAGAAGTGATAACCCCTGAGTTCCCACGCGCACCCATCAAGAGACCTTTAGCAAGAATGCTCGCTACTTCTCCAACAGTAGAAGCAGGCTTGTCTGCTACTTCTTTGGCACCATTTTCAATGGTCATTCCCATGTTTGTCCCAGTATCTCCATCTGGAACTGGAAAGACGTTCAATGAATTGACATATTCTGCTTGCTTATTCAAACGAGTTGATGCAGCCTGCACCATCTCTTGGAATAAACTGGTAGTAATTTTTGACACGATTATTCTCCTACAACTTTGATATTTTGAATGTAGACATTCACAGTCTGAGCAGTAATTCCTAGTTGATTTTCTAAACTAAAACGAACACGCTCTTGAATGTTTTTTGACACTTCGCTTATCTTTACTCCGTAGCTCAATACGGTATAAACATCAACTGCAATGCTACCATCTTCGGCTGCTTTTATAACAACACCCTTAGAATAATTTTCCTTACCAAGAAGGGCTTGGAAATTGTCTTTGAGGGCATTTTTACTAGCCATACCGACCACACCAAAAATCTCAGTTGCGGCACCACCTACTACGGTTGCAATCACTTCATCTGTCAGTTCGATTTGACCATCTTTTGTATTAATTTTTACAGTCATTTTTTTTACCTCAACTAGTTGATACTCTATTTTATCATATTTCAGCCCAAGTGTAAAAGCAGAATGCTGTATCGGCGGATATTTACTCTATTTTTCAAATGATTTTATCCTTAGAGCAAAAGAAAAAGACCTAAGCGGTCTTTTCATTTTTATTAAACGCGTTCAACTTTACCTGATTTCAAAGCACGAGCTGAAGCCCAAACTTTTTTAGGTTTACCATCGATAAGAACCGTAACTTTTTGAAGGTTTGGTTTTACGGCACGTTTTGTTTGGTTCATCGCGTGTGAACGGTTGTTTCCTGATACAGTCTTACGACCTGTAAAGTAACATACTTTAGCCATTGTGTTTTCCTCCTATTAGATCTAATATAGCGGATGTGCTAGCACCACATACCGTACTATGTTATCACACTTTCTTGAATTTATCAAGGGCCTAAACTATTTTTTTATTTAACGTAAACAACTCCAAGTTTACCAAAAGCGACTTCTCCACGGATAATCAAGGTTTTGTTTGTTGGTGCTACAGGAGCGTCTGCCTTAGCTGCACCAAAGGATGTTTCTACTTTCAAATCGACACGCCAGTGTTGTGGAACATAGACGGTTGCATTCCCGAAAGCCACTTCAATATTTAAAGTCGCAAAATCACCTAACATCTCTGCATTATCATAGTAGATTTTAGCATCCCCAAAAGCGACTTCCACTTGGTCATCTACGAGATCTTGATCCTGTTTATAGAAGGTCCCGCTACCAAAAGCGACTTCCTTATCCGTGACGACTGTTTTTTTCCCATTGTACCACCATTTTTTTTCATTCCAGAACTTACTTGAGTGAGTAAGATAACCGACACCTAGAACTGCTAAGATACTAGCCCAAAACAAAGACTGGTTTGGAATAGGAAAAATGTTATAAAAATGATTCGCAATCATTAAGGCTACTAGAGCGGTAAAAACTGCTGATGTTAGATGACGACGAAGCAAAGCTTCAACTGATTGGTAAGCAAAAAAAACAATACCTAGTAAAGGCCATATCTTGCCATCCAAAGAAGGAATTCCAAAATTCCCTTGCAGCAAGATCCAAGCTGCTAAAACCAATAAAACAATACCAAATGCTTTCTTTTTCATCTTTTTTACCTCATGTTTCTTAGATTTTCTTTTAGGAGGGATTGGTAATGCCGTGAGACATGAACCTCCTTGTGCGTCTGATAAAAGGAAATGGTCCCCGTTCCTGAAAAGGACTTGTCCACTGAGTAAATCTGACGGATGTTTGCGATCGTTGACTTGGAAACTCGACTAAAATAGCGAGGCAAGATAGACTCCAACTCATAAAGTTTGAGACGAACTTCATAGGCTTCCTTCTGGTTATGAGCGTAGATCTTGCTCCCTTCTGTTTCAAAGAAGAGAATTTCTGACAGGTCTAGATAATATTCACCTGTCCCCTTGTAAAAAGTCAACCTCGGAGCCTTTGACTCTTGCAAAAGTCGTTGCAAGTCTGCAATTTCATCTGTCAAAGTGGGGGTCTTGATGACAATTTCAGTCTCCTCTAAATTGCCGTCAATCTCAATTCGTAACTTCATCACATCTCCTTTCTGACTCTACTATATCAAAGCTAAGTTAGGAATACAAGGGCAAAAAAGCAAGTGGTCATTTTGAAGCAGTAAGTGGTTGTAGGACTAGCTTAACTTACATGTCAAAATAAGAAGAAAAGGAGCCCCCACATGAGACCACAAGCATAGCCAACCAAGACATCCTTGGGATAATGAACACCACCTAGTACTCGGACCAAGGCTAAGAGTCCTGAGCAAATAAGAAAGATCATTCCGATCAAAGTCCAAGCATGGAAACAGGCCATGGAGATGATAGTTGCTGAAAAGACATGGCGACTAGGCATCGACTGTCCCGAACTATCTTTTTCAAGCAGGGGACGGATATCCCAAGTTTCGTAGGGACGCGGATGATTGATTTTCTTACGAAAAAGGGACAAGATCACAAAACCTGTAGCGGGGACAAGCAAATAGACCACAACTTGCTTCCCAAGTCCTAGCTGCAGATAAGTAGTGACTAGCAAGGTCAAATAGACCAGAGGCATGGCGACTGTCATCAAACGATTGAAACTGCGTAACAGAAATAGAAGGGTGGGATGGCTGGTGAGCCTAGAGCTGATATTTCGATACCATTCTTGATAATTTTTCATTTATACTTCTCATTCATTACTTTGTTTTCGTCTACAGGTGAGACGTTTGTCTTCTAGTATAGTGCAGAAAAAGAAGGCCGTCAAGCCTTCTTTTGATTTATTCTTCTGCTTCGTCTTCTGTAAACTGACTATTATAGAGATCCGCATAGAAACCACCTTGAGCCATGAGTTCTTCATGATTGCCTTGTTCGATGATATTTCCATCTTTCATGACCAAGATCAAGTCTGCATTTCGGATGGTTGACAAGCGGTGGGCGATGACAAAGGAAGTTCGACCTTCCATCAAACGGTCCATGGCTTTTTGAATCAACTCCTCTGTACGTGTGTCGACTGAGGATGTCGCTTCATCCAAAATCAAGAGTGGTGCATCTTTGATAAGGGCACGAGCAATGGTTAAGAGCTGTCTCTGTCCGACTGACAAGGTCACTGTATCATCTAAAATAGTATCGTATCCATCTGGTAGGGTCATGATAAAGTGGTGGATTCCTACTGCTTTTGCTGCTTCAATCATTCGTTCATCACTAATCCCTGTTTGGTTGTAGATGAGATTATCACGAATGGTTCCTTCAAAGAGCCAAGTATCCTGCAAGACCATTGAAAAGGCATCGTGCACTTCAGAGCGCTTCATGTCCTTGGTATCCACACCATCAATGCGGATACTTCCCTTATCTAGCTCATAGAACTTCATCAAAAGATTGACAATGGTTGTCTTCCCAGCCCCAGTCGGTCCAACGATTGCGACCTTTTGACCTGCATGAGCTGTCGCAGAAAAATCATGGATGATGGTGCGCTCTGGTGTATAGCCAAAGGACACGTGATCAAAGACTACTTCCCCTTTCATGTCGCTCAATTGTCTCTCCTTATGAGATTCATCCTGCATCTCAGCTTCAGCTAGAAATTCTAATACACGAGTCATGGCTGCACTCGCTTGTTGCAGGCTCGTAATCCCTTGGGCAATCTGTGACAGAGGTTGGGAGAAGGTCCGTACGTAAACCATAAAGGCTACGATAATCCCTATAGTGATATGCCCTTCTAACGCCAGCGCGGCCCCAACGATGATGACTAAGACATAACTAAAGTTCCCAACAAAGAACATGGCTGGCATCATGATACCAGAGATAAATTGAGATTTCCAGATACTGTCATGCAAGTCTTGGTTTAACCCTGCAAATCTCGCTTTGGAGGTGTCTACTGCGTTGTAGCTGGTCACTACATTATGGCCAGAGTACATCTCTTCCACATAACCATTGACGGCTGCTAGATTATTTTGTTGGGCTTTAAAATAACCCTGTGACTTGGCCATGATTACGGAAACCGCCGCAAAACCAACAAGCGTAGAGACCACTGTTACGAGAGCTAAAATCCAGTTCATCCCAAACATGGTCACCAAGACAGCAATCAACAAGAAACTAGCTGAAAGAACTGTCCCTAGACTTTGGTTGAGAGATTGCGCTGCTGTATCCACATCATTGGTCACGCGCGAAAGGGTGTCTCCTTGTGAATGACGGTCAAAATAGCCAAGTGGCAAACGATTGATTTTTTCAGCGATAGCCGTCCGCAAGCGTTTTGAAAAATGTTGGATACTCGTTGAAAATATATAGGCCTGTGTATAATTAAGGATAGCTCCAAACACATATAGGACAACCAAAAATCCAGCAATGTTTGACACAGCTACCAAGTCGATTTCTGTAGCCAAGCCATCTGAAATCAAGTTAGTAATTTCTTTAATCTTAGTTGGACCATAAACGGTAATGATGCTTGAAATGACTGCAGCCACAACTGCTATTAGGAGAGGAAGTTGGAGGCCTGCCATATAAGGTTTGCACTGTTTCCAGACCGAAACTTTTTTATTTTCCATGTTCCAATTCCTCCTTCGATAGTTGTGAGTAGGCAATTTCTTGGTAGACTTCGTTGGTTGCAAGAAGTTCCTTGTGGGTGCCTTGTCCCACGACTTTACCTTGATCCAAAACTAAGATCAGGTCGGCGTCCATAATGGTAGAAATCCGTTGCGCTACGATGATCTTGGTCATGGATTTTGTTTTCTCGGCTAGCTCTTGGCGTAGGACACGATCTGTCTTGTAGTCCAAGGCTGAGAAGGAATCATCAAAGATGAGAATCTCTGGTTTACGAGCCAAGGCACGCGCAATGGCCAAACGCTGTCTTTGACCTCCTGAGAAGTTGGTTCCACCTTGGGCTACTTCTGATGCAAGACCTGCTTCCTTGTCCTCGATAAATGCTTTAGACTGGGCCAATTCAAGGGCTTGCCACATAGCAGCTTCGCTTAGAGGAGTTTCTTTGCTCTTACCAAAGTCCAAGTTCCCCTTGACATCCCCTGAGAAGAGGACTGCTTTTTGTGGAATATAGCCGACCTTATTACGCAAGTCTTCCAAGTCGTAATCTTGCACATTGACACCATCCACTAGGATTTGTCCATCTGAAACGTCGTAAAAACGTGGCAAGAGGTTGACAAGCGTAGACTTACCTGATCCAGTCGATCCGATGAAGGCTACGGTTTGACCCGCTTCTGCTTTGAAAGTGACATGTTCCACGACTGCTTCTGAGTTTTTAGAGTAGCGGAAAGTCACATCACGGAATTCCACTTGTCCTTGAACTGAAGGATCCGCTGTCTGTGTATGACTAGGATTTTCAATAGAAGAATGCAGATCCAATACTTGATTGATACGTCCTGCCGAAACCAAGGTACGAGGAAGAACGATAAAGAGTGCTCCCATGAGAAGGAAGCCCATCACGACCTGCATAGCATAGGACATGAAGACCACCATATCACTAAAGAGTGGCAGACGTTCTGTCAAACTTGCATCGTTGATGATATAGGCACCAATCCAGTAAATGGCTAAACTCAATCCGCTCGAAATTGCCATCATGATCGGGTTCATAATGGCCATCAATCGATTGACAAAGAGATTGAGACGTGTTACCTCGTCGTTGGCAGCTTCAAATTTCTTATCTTGGTAATCTTCCGCATTGTATGCACGAACAACTCGAATCCCCGTCAAACTTTCACGAGTGATACTATTGAGTTTATCTGTCAATTTTTGGATGACAGATTGTTTTGGAAAGGCCAGAGTCATAAGAACAGTGGTCATCAAGACATTCACAATAACAGCCACAACGACCGCCCAGAGCCAGTATTCCGATTTCCCAAGGATTTTTCCAATGGCCCAGATAGCCATAATCGGCCCACGAGTAACCACTTGCAAGCCCATGGTAAAGAGCATCTGTACCTGGGTAATATCATTGGTCGTCCGAGTCAAAAGACTTGGGATTGAAAAGCGCTTGATCTCTGTCTGCGAAAAATCTAAAACACGATGAAATACGTCAGTGCGTAGATGGGTTGTATAGGATGCTGCAACACGAGCGGCAAAGAAACCAACCATAACAGATGAAAAGAAAGCCAATAAAGACAAACCAATCATCTTCGCAGCTGGTGACCAGAGTTCACCCAACTGCGTTCCAGACGTTCCCAGTAATTCTGTAATTTGCGAAATATAAGTCGGCACCTCTAACTCGAGATAGACCGAGAAACAAGTGAACAGAATCGTAAGGACGATCATTCCCCACTCTTTTCCTGTAATACGTTTAGCGAGTTTCTTCATTCTCTCCTCCTATCTTCTCAACATTTGCTTGCAATTGCCCGAGTACCTTTTCAAAGATTGCTAAGTCTGACTTTGAAACCCCGTCTAGCAGACTCTGATCAATCCGATCAAAAAAAGCCTTAACTTCTTGCATCTGCGAACGCGATTTATCCGTCAAGCGAACAAACTTTGCCCGCTTATCACTCGGGCTCGCCTCTAGCTCAACCAAACCATTTTGCACCATGCGCTTGACTAAATTACTCGCCACAGATTTGGTAATATTGAGTTCCTGCTCGATATCTTTAATCAGGACCAGTTCCTCTTTTTGCTCACAATGATCTAAAAAACGCAGAACTTGCCCTTGCGGTCCACCCATAAATTCAATGCCGCAACGCTTGGCTTCTTTCTGTACCATCAGGTGAACCTGGTGCCCAAAGCGTTTAAAAATCAACATCGGCTTGTCCATGATTGCTCCTTTCTTACGATAAATATAGTTCTCACAAGAACTATATTAGTTTCCATGAGAACTATTTTATCATTTTCAGAAAAGATGTCAAGAAAAAAAGTTTCCAAGAGAACTATTTTAGTTTAAATTGACATTAGGCAATATTTTTTCTATAATAAGCACTAACTACAGTGGATAGAAATCCATTCACTCGATGAAGGGAGAAAACGTTCAAATGAAACCAGAAGAACAAAGAGTTTTAGGAATCTTAGCAACCATTTTTGGAGCCATCGCACTTTTAGGATCCTGGATCCCGTTTATTAACTATCTATCATTTTTCATCGCCATTGTCGCATTTATCTTGGGGATTATCGGCCTTATCGTCAACCTCAAAAAACGAAAAACAATGGCCATTATCGGAACATCCCTGGCAGTTGCCTCTGTTGTACTTTTCTTTACGACCCAAGTACTGTACGCTAATGTCTACAAAGAGTTTGTCAGGGAGTTTAACCGTTCCTACAGCGAGGCAAGTGCCTCAATGGAGCGCGAAGAAGAAAGCGACTTGACAGATGATAGCGCCTATTCCATCCCTGAGGAGGAAGAAGACGACACCTTCACCTGGACCCAAAAAGAGTTTGACGCCTTAATCGAAGGTGACCTTGACAACAAAGGAAAAGGTGGTACCAACTACAAGGATATTATCAAAAAACACGGACTACCAGACTCCGAGTTTGACTCCACTATCGGAGGGTACGATACGAGAAAAATCACCTATATCTCCATTGGTGACAAGATCAAGACTGTTACCTTAACTTTTGCAAAACAGGAAAATGGACAGCTCCTGCTCGTCCAAAAACATGCAGTCGGTCTGAGTCAAGGAAAAAGCAAGCAACAAAACGACTCTGAAAGCAGAGTCTAAGTTCTAATATCAAAAAAAAAGAACAGCTAGTAAAACTGTTCGTTTTTCTATTAGAATCCATCTACGTTTGTGTAGATCTTTTGTACATCTTCGTCGTCTTCAAGGACGCTGTAAAGTTTTTCAAAGGTTTCAAGGTCTTCGCCTGACAATTCCACTTCAGACTGAGGAATCATTTCCAATTCAGTCACTTGGAATTCTTCGATGCCAGACTCACGAAGGGCAACGATAGCCTTGTGGAGATCTGTTGGAGCAGTGTAAACAGTAATTGTTCCTTCTTCTGCTTCTACATCGTCCACATCCACATCTGCTTCGAGCAAGAGTTCAAAGATGGCATCCGCATCTTCACCAGCAAATACGATCACACCCTTGTTGTCAAAGAGGTAAGAAACCGAACCTGAAGCACCCATGTTTCCGCCGTTTTTACCAAAAGCTGCACGGACATTAGCTGCGGTACGGTTGACGTTTGAAGTCAAGGTATCCACAATCAACATAGAACCATTTGGTCCAAATCCTTCGTAACGTCCTTCTGTAAAGGTTTCGTCTGTGTTTCCTTTTGCTTTATCAATCGCTTTATCGATAACGTGTTTCGGCACTTGGGCTTGTTTCGCACGGTCGATAACGAATTTCAAAGCAGTGTTTGATTCTGGGTCTGGATCCCCTTTTTTAGCTGCTACATAGATTTCTACACCAAATTTTGCATATACTTTAGAGTTAGCTCCATCTTTAGCCGTTTTCTTGGCTACGATATTGGCCCATTTACGTCCCATTAGGAATCTCCTTTTTTCACATTTTAATCTTTCTTATTATAACACAAGTTTTTTCGATTTTCACTAGAGGAAATGGATTTTGTTCAGCAAACCCAGCTAGTATTGTCCTTTGGCTGCCAAGATTGCCTTGCCTTCTTTTATCAGGGGATGGCGGAAAAGTGAAAAGTACAGTTGTGTAGTCATGGCAACCCAGATAAGGGGTTCACAAAGGATAACCCCCCTATAGCCTGCCCAAGGGATAATCAAAACCACAAAAACGATTTTCCCGATGAGTTCTATAAAGCTGGAAACTAGAGGAAGGACTTTCTGCCCCAAGCCCTGCAAGCAATTACGATAAATCAGCAAGAGGCTCAAAATCGGATAAAAGACTGAACTGATTTGCAGGTAGAGGCTACCATTTTCTACCAAGTAAGTATCTGTCGAACTGGCCAAGAAAGAAACCAAACTAGGACTGGCAAAAAAGAGGAAGATACAAACAAAACCTGCCCAGGACATGCTCAGGCGACTCCCAATACCAAGTCCTTGAACAATGCGGTCTGGTCGCTTGGCCCCGAGATTTTGAGAGGCAAAGGTCGTCATAGCAGAAGAAATAGCAGTCATCGGAAGGAGAGCAAAAGCCATAATGCGTCGAGCTGCTGTTTGGGCACTAATAATCATAGCTCCAAAAGTATTGACCGAAGATTGTAAAATCACACTACCGATAGACACAATGGAACTCATCAAACCCATAGCCAAACCTTGCTCTAAAAGATCCGCGTACAAGGCCTTGTCCCATTTAAAATGCTTGAGTTGAGGAAGCAGTTCTGGAACACTCTTACGGATATAATAAAAGCAGAGAACAGCTGATAAGCCTTGCGAGATGATGGTAGCAAGCCCCGCAGATTGAACTCCCAGATGCAGTTGCGTAATGAAATAGAGATCCAGAACCACATTGACCAAGGCAGAAAAAATCAGAAATCCAAGAGCTGCTAGACTGTCTCCAATGGACCGCAACAAACCTGCAAAGAGATTATAGGCAAAGCTGACGCCTACACAGGTCACAATCATAGAAATATATTGATAGGACTGAGGAAGGATTTCTGCAGGAGTATCTAAATATTGCAAGAGTGGATACAGACCGACAAATCCCATCAGCATGACCACAATGCTCAAAAGAGCACCTAAAATCCAGGTAGCTGCTACTGCTTCCTTGATCTTTGTAAAATTCCGAGCCCCATAATAGCGGGCAATGACGATCCCCATGCCATTGCCAACACCAAGCGTAAAGCCTATAATCAAGTCAAAAATGGCAGTTGTCGCCCCTACTGCTGCCAAGGAATCTTGACCAAGAAATCGTCCAACAATCAAGACGTCAGCTGTATTATAGAGCTGTTGGAAAATATTTGACAGCAAGATTGGAAAGGCAAAGCTTAACAGCGCAGGAAGAATAGGACCATGTATCAAGTCCACGGATCGTTTCTTATTCATAAAGCTATTATATCAGCTTTCTAAAGGAGCGACAAGGCTCTATCACTAAGTTTGCAATCAATTGCTTACAGAGAGACAATTTGCTATAATCAAGAAAAGGAGGTCATTTATGAATTTGACCAGTCAATTAATAACCGATGCATTTCCCGATCTGGATAAGGTTGAAAAGCTAAACAAGGAAGCTTTCCCCAAGGAAGAACGAGTCCCTCTATCCGAGTTCTTGCGCTATCAGGACCGAGAAGACGCTCACTTTTTTGCCTTTTATAACCAAGAAGAGTTTGTCGGCTTTGCTTTTGCCATCTCCAATCAAAAAGCTTTTTATATCAGCTTTTTTGCCATCATGCCCCACTTGAGAAGCCACGGATATGGAAAAGAAATCATCGAAAAGCTGACTGATTTTTACCAGCGAACCATGTTATTGGAAGTCGAGCGATTGGACGAAGAATGCGATAACTTGGAGCAGAGAAAGGCACGCATGGACTTCTACCGCCAAAATGGTTTCAAAACAGCCAATGCTTTTCTAGAGTACGAAGGTTTGAGTTTTGAAATTCTCTACCGTGGCGACTATTTTGACGAAGAAGCCTATCGCGACATCTTCCAAAAGCTACAGAATGAACATTATTTTGACTTTCATATAGAGTATCGTCGTTTTAGTGACCATTAAACAGGACTTATCCATCCAGTGAAGAACCTCTCTTTTTCGATAGAAGCTACATATAAAAATGCATGTAATCTACGATTACATGCATTTTTTATTTTCAACTGATCAGAATAAACTTTTATTCTCTCTATGGCTTAAGCTTCTGCATTGCCTTCCGGAAGAAGGAAGTAGAGAATAGCATAAGCTAAGATTCCAGAACCACCAAGTAGGGTGAAGATAATCCAAAGTGCACGAACAAGTGTGTGGTCCATGTTAAAGTAGTCACCGATACCAGCACAAACACCAGCAATCTTTTTGTCTTGTACGTTTCGAACAAGGCGTTTTTCCATTATAGTAGTCTCCTTTTTATAGAATGATTTAATTTTTTTGATTAAATACTCTTTTATTACGCTTTTGAAGCTTATGGAGACTTAATATTTAAACATAAAAAGCAGAGAAAGACTTCTCCGCTTTTATTTTTAATCTTCAATTTCGATTTCGAGTCCGTCGCCTAGGTCAAGTGTTACTTCTTGGTTAGGTGCTAAATCTTCTGCAACAGAGGTAGGAGTTGTTCTTTCTTCATCTTCAATCAAACCATATTGAACACGGACTTGGTGGTCAATGGCATCAAAGATTTCTGGGTGATCCGCCAAGTATTTCTTAGCATTTTCAGATCCTTGTCCGATTTTTTCACCCTTGTAAGAGTACCATGCTCCCGCTTTTTGGATGATATCGAGATCACTTGCAATCTTCAAGAGCTCACCAGTCTTAGAAATTCCTTCTCCGTACATGATTTCAACAAAGGCTTCCTTAAATGGTGGAGCTACCTTGTTTTTCACGACCTTGATCTTGGTTTCCTTACCGACATTGGTATCTTTTTGATCACCAGTTCCCTTGATTTGTGTGCTTCCACGAACATCCAAACGGACTGAAGCGTAGAATTTCAAAGCACGTCCACCAGGTGTTGTTTCTGGATTTCCAAACATGACTCCAACTTTTTCACGCAATTGGTTGATAAAGATGGCAATTGTTTTGGTTTTATTGATAGAAGCACCAAGTTTACGCATGGCCTGGCTCATCATACGAGCTTGCAAACCAACGTGACTATCTCCAATATCCCCATCAATTTCCGCACGAGGTACAAGGGCCGCAACCGAGTCGATAACGACAAGGTCAACTGCACCTGAGTCAATCAATTTTCCAGCAATTTCAAGACCTTGCTCTCCTGAGTCTGGTTGTGACAAGAGCAATTCGTCAATGTTCACACCAAGGGCTGCAGCATAGGCTGGGTCAAGAGCATGTTCCGCATCGATAAAGGCTGCAATACCACCTTCTTTCTGTGCTTGCGCAACAGCGTGAAGGGCAACCGTTGTCTTACCAGATGATTCTGGTCCATAGATTTCGATGATACGTCCTTTAGGATAACCACCTGAACCAAGAGCAATGTCCAGAGCCAATGAGCCTGAGCTCATCACTTGAACTTTTTGCTCCGCGCGCTCACCCAAGCGCATGATTGAGCCTTTACCAAAGTCTTTTTCGATCAATTTAAGAGCATCGTTCAATGCTTTTTCACGGTCTGCTCCAAATTTTTTCCCAATTTCATCTAATTTTTTTGTTGGTTTTTTCGCCATTTTGTTCTCCTATATTCTACTGGTCCTTAGACCTATCTTTCATTATACCAAAATTTAGTCACTTAATAAAGCCTTGCGAACTAGGTTAAAGGCATGCATGACCGCAATATGTCGGACATCTGCTCGACTCCGTCCTGCGATATTAGCCTTGATCACCTCTGTCCCTTTGGCATGTGCCAGTCCAATAAAAACTGTACCAGCTGGATGACCCTCTAGGCTATCTGGCCCAGCTACACCTGTCAGACTGACTCCATAATCAGACTGAGTCTTGATCCGTGCCTGCTCTGCCATTTTTCGAGCCGTAAACTCAGAAACAACCCCGTGTTCTTTTAGCTCTTGCTCGGAAATATCCAACATCTTGGACTTTTCTTCTAGGCTGTAAGTGACAAAACCGCCATTAAAGATTGCTGAAACGCCCGAAAAGTCTGCTAATGTCGCTTGAAAGAGACCTGCCGTCAAGCTTTCTGCCGCAGTAATGCTTTTCTGTCTCTTCTTTAGCTCTTCTACAACGACACTTGCGAGGCTGGTTTCTTCCCCATATCCGTAACAGATGTCTCGTAAAGAAATTCCCTCGAAAGTTTGGCGACTCAAGATTTGATTTTCTAAGATATCCAGCGCTTGATCAGCCTTTTCTTGACTAACTGCTTTTGTAGACAAGCGCAAGGTCACTTCTCCTGTTTTGGCATACGGCGCCAAAGTCGGATCGGTTTGATGGTCAATCAAATCCGCCAAAATGGTCACCAACTGACTCTCCCCAATTCCAAAGAAACGGAGCACACGTGAGTATAACTTGGTACCAGTCATTAACTTAGGTAAGAGTTGATTTAAGACCATAGGTTTCAATTCACTAGGTGGTCCCGGGAGGACCACGTAGGTCACGCCATCCACTTCCGACACCCCTCCTACTGCTAAACCTGTCTCATTTGGCAGTGGAGTCGCCCCTTCTACAATTTGGGCTTGGCGCTCATTATTCGGTGTCCGAGCATAGTCAGGTCTATGAGCAAAGAAAATATCCAGTTTCTCTTGCGCTTGAGGGTCAAACACTAGATCTTTTCCTAAAAATTTTGCCAGGGTTTGTTTGGTCAAATCATCCTCAGTTGGTCCCAAGCCCCCTGTCAAAATCACAAGATTACTACGTTGGCTCGCAATCTCCAGCAAGGACAAAAGACGAGCTTCATTATCTCCAACAGCAGTTTGGAAATAGACATCTACCCCGATTTCGGCTAGTTTCTCTGATAAAAACTGAGCATTGGTATTGACAATCTGCCCTGTTAAAATTTCTGTTCCGACAGCAATAATTTCTGCTTTCATGTTTCCTCCTACTTATCTATTCGAATTTTTTTGAAAAAATCGCAGGAAATTTCCCACGATTTGATTCTTTTCTTATTCTGCTTCTTCGTTTGAAGCGTTCGTACTGGTTGAAGGAGCTGTCCGACCAAAGGCTGTTTCGTACAGTACCGCATTGGTTTCCAATTCTGTCACTGGCTCTTTACCTAGCGAACTACGCAAGAGATTTTGCATCTCGAGCATATGTTCTGAAGTGACAATCTGATAAGAAATTCCCTGTAGCTCAGCATCTTCCCCACGCAATTGATGCGTTTCGATATTCTTGAAAGAATCTTGATAGCCGAGCAATTGTGGAATGCTTTTAGCTGACAAGTCCACATTGGTCTGCATGTTATCACTCAAAGCTTTGAGGATACCTTGATAATGGCTCACACTGTTTAGGCTCAAAACCTTCTCAACGATTTTTTGAATGACTTCACGTTGACGTTTTTGACGACCATAGTCTCCTTCTGGGTCTTGGTAACGCATCCGTGAATACACCAGAGCTTCCTCACCATTCAAGGTTTGTTCTCCAACACCGATGGAAATCTTATTAAACTCCTCTTGGTCAGCAATCGAAATTGGGAAACCAAGTGTATTGTTGACGGTGATCCCACCAACTGCATCCACCAATTGTTGAAGCCCCTGCATGTTAACCATCACATAGCGGTCAATGTGGATATTCATCATCTTTTGAATAGTAGAAATTGCAAGTTCTGCACCACCATTAGCATAGGCCGCATTGAGTTTGGCTTCCTGAACTTGACCGTTTCCAGTCTCAATCTTGGTCAAAATATCCCGTTCCAAACTCATCATTGTGGTTTTCTTTGTTTTGGGATTAACCGTCAGGAGAATCATGGAATCACTATTTCCCGCCCACGGGTCTGTACGTTCCACATTTCCCGTATCTACCCCCATCAAGAGGATAGTCAGAGGCTCCGTCGCTTCGATAACATTGGTTTCTTCCCCGATTTTTTTGTAAGTCTTTTTACTTAGGGTTTCTGTTCCCTGTTGGTAGATGGTATAGCCATAAACCGCTACACCTAAAACTGTTACTGCTAGGAAACCTAGCACCATTCCAATTAATTTTTTAATCATCTCGTTATTCATTTATCAGCTTGCCCATAAGACAAACATCTAAAAATATCCCTTCTGCTAAATAGGCTCCTCTTTCTTGTAAGCCTTCTGTGATGAATCCCATTTTTGAATAGAGGTGGATCGCAGCCTCGTTTCGTTTTTGTACACTGAGTTGCAAACGGCACAAGACACCACTGGATTTAGCCCACTCGATGCCTTCTTCTAGAAGTATAGTCGCCAAGCCTTGGTTCCAGAATTTCTTTCGAACTGCTAGAAAAACATCACCGATATGTCGAACTCTTAAATGTTGGTCTGCTGTGATATTTAAGACTCCTGCAATCTCATCATTCAGTAAGGCGAGGAGAGTAATTTGATTCTCTGATGCAGCTTGTTTTTCGATAAAAAGAGCCATTTCAGAATCTGTCATCATGATACCATTTTCATCCAAGCTAGTAAAATCTGTCTCTTGACCGACACAATCTAAAAATGCAATTAAGGCTGTAGCATCTGAAATCTCTGCCTCACGAATACACAACTCATACTCCATCTTGAAGCTCCTTGATGAGTTGTTCAGCCCGAGAGCCATGAGCTGTAAAATGAAGACAACGACCCTCAGCTTCTTTCAAAATTTCCAACTCCAAGTAAGAATCTGGTAAATCTTCACCCAAAAGATGCCCCCACTCAATAACAGTCACACCACCACCGAAGAGAAACTCATCCAAGTCAATAGAATCAGCATCACCTTCGATACGGTAGACATCCAAGTGGTAAAGTGGCAAACGCCCTTCGTACTCTCTGACAATGGTATAGGTTGGACTTTTAATCATTTGACGGATATCCAAGCCCTTAGCAAGGCCTTTTGTAAAGGTTGTTTTACCCGCACCCAACTCTCCAGTCAAGATCAGAACATCGTCTTTTTGAAGCAAATGACCTAATCTTTCTCCGAGAGCTAGAAGCTCTTCTTCATTTTTTGTGTGCATGCTACTATTATACCAAAAAGTTTTCTTTTGTGTGAATTTTCTTTATGGACTTACTATAACAATTTTGAAAAATTCTCCTCTACTTAAAAGAATACAACTATTGAAAAAACAAACAGGATATCCCGAATCAGGTGCCCATAAAAGGAGATTTCCCTTTGAATACATTTTGGAAAAAGGAAACGTGCGCATAGAAAACCAATACTGATATAAAGGAGAATCGAGGAAATCACTAAGGGATTCCTCAAGAAAACCAACGTGGCTAGAACGGAAATGACGACTGTTTTCTTTTTATTTAGGTGATTTTCTATATCGCGAAAAATTTTATCAAAAGGTAAGAAAATCAATAGATCTACTCCTAGCAAGAAAAAGAAGGAGGGTAAAAAGAGGTCAACCAATTCCTGCTGCAATTTGCTAGTGGTCTGGATGCTTTCTGAGAGAACCAGACAGGTTGCCAGAAGATTGACTACTAAAAGGAGGCAATAAACCAGACTCACTTTCTTTTGAACATGTAAAATACTATGTCTAGACTGGTCTGCTGTATGGAAATAATTTATCCCAGCACAAAGAACAGAAAATCCTACTATCAAAATCAAAAAATAAGCATTGGTCTGTTTTAAAGATAAAAAGGATTCTTTCCATAATAGACAACTAGAAAAACTAATCTGGATGACTGCAATCAGTAACAATAGGCGAATTGATTTTACCATTTCTTTTCCCTCCCTATATGGGATTATACCTTGTGAGGAGTTTAAAATGATTGTTTCCGCCTCAAGTGTCCATTTTTTGTGCTCAACTGACCAAAAAACAGCTCTGTTGTGTACAGAACTGTTCTTTTACCAGTCTAATCCTTAAACCAGAGAGCAATTTCGCGTTTTGCAGAAGCTTCCGAATCGGAGCCGTGAACTACATTTTGAATGGCTTGATTGTCTCCTGCAGCCTTGGCAAAATCTCCTCGGATAGTTCCTGGCAGAGCTTCTTCTGGACGAGTAGCCCCCATCATGGTCCGCCAAGTTTCAATTACTTTCGGACCTGATAGAATGCCCACCACTACTGGTCCTGAAGTCATAAACTGACGGATAGGAGGATAAAAACTTTTTTCAACCAAGTCTTGATAGTGTTGGTCAATCAAAGCTTCTGAAACTGTTGAGCGTAGCTCTAATTTTTCGAGTTTGAAACCTCGTTGTTCCATTCTTTGCAGAATTTCGCCAACCAACCCTCTTTTCACACCATCTGGCTTAATGATAAAGAATGTTTGTTCCATATGGACACCTCCTTGGCATTTTAGTTCTTCTATTCTACCATACTTTATGAAAAAGTGGGAAAATTTTCTGAAATAAAACAAGAGAACCCAAAGGTTCTCTTGTTTGCTTTTATTCTACTGTTTCTTCAACTTGGATTTCCACAACTTCCTCTACAGGAGCAAGTTCTGCCTCTTCTTGTTCTGGAGCCAGATATTCTGCTTCATTGATAGCTTGTGGTTCAAGGTTACGGTAGCGAGCCATACCAGTACCAGCTGGGATGATCTTACCGATGATAACATTTTCCTTGAGTCCAAGGAGATGATCTTTCTTACCACGGATGGCTGCATCTGTAAGGACACGAGTTGTTTCCTGGAAGGAAGCCGCTGACAAGAAACTATTTGTTTCAAGTGAGGCTTTGGTGATTCCCATAAGAACTGGGCGACCAGTCGCTGGAACTCCACCTGCGATAAGAACATCCTTGTTAGCATCTGTAAAGTCGTTGATATCCATGAGGGTACCCATAAGAAGGTCTGTGTCACCTGGATCCATGACACGAACTTTACGGATCATTTGACGAACCATTACCTCGATGTGTTTGTCACCGATTTCTACCCCTTGGCTACGGTAAACTTTTTGTACTTCACCGAGGAGGTAGGTTTCAACTGACAAGACATCACGAACAGCAAGGAGACGTTTTGGTTGGATAGAACCTTCTGTCAATGCTGCACCGCGAGAGACTTGGTCTCCAACTTCGACACGCATACGTGCTGTAAATGGAACCACGTACTCACCTTCGCCAGTTTCACCCTTAACAAAGACTTTCTTGGTACGAGTTGACGCGTCTTCTTCGATAGCTGTAACTTGTCCTTTGACCTCTGTGATGACCGCTTCCCCTTTAGGATTGCGGGCTTCAAAGATTTCTTGGACACGAGGAAGACCCTGAGTGATATCGGTATTTGAGGCAACCCCACCCGTGTGGAAGGTACGCATTGTAAGCTGTGTACCAGGTTCCCCGATAGATTGGGCAGCGATTGTACCAACTGCTTCACCAACTTCAACTGCATCACCAGTCGCCAAGTTGATACCGTAACAGTGACGGCAGACACCATGACGAGTGTTACATGTAAATACGGAACGGATAGTCACTTCTTCCACACCAGCATTGACAATTTCACGCGCCTTGTCTTCTGTAATCAACTCATTTGGACCGATGATCACTGCACCAGTTTCTGGATGTTTAACAGTTTTCTTAGTATAACGACCATTGAGACGTTCTTCGAGAGACTCGATCATCTCTTTTCCTTCTGCGATAGAACGAATCAAGAGACCACGGTCTGTTCCACAGTCGTCCTCACGGATGATAACGTCTTGAGCAACGTCAACCAAACGACGAGTCAAATAACCTGAGTCGGCTGTCTTAAGGGCCGTATCGGTCATACCTTTACGGGCACCGTGAGTTGAGAAGAACATTTCGAGTACTGACAAACCTTCGCGGAAGTTTGAAAGGATTGGCAATTCCATGATACGTCCGTTCGGAGCGGCCATCAGACCACGCATACCGGCAAGCTGTGAGAAGTTTGAGATGTTACCACGGGCTCCAGAGTCCATCATCATAACGATTGGGTTCTTAGGATCTTGGTTGGCAACCAAACGTTTCTCCAATTTTTCACGGGCAGCACGCCATTCAGCTGTAACAGCGTTGTAGCGCTCGTCGTCTGTAATCATACCACGACGGAATTGTTTGGTGATTTGTTCTACACGTTTGTGTGATTCTTCGATGATTTCAGCCTTGTCTTCAACAACTGGGATATCTGCAATACCCACTGTCAAACCTGCAAGAGTTGAGTGGTGGTAACCGAGATTCTTCATGCGGTCAAGTAGGGCAGAAGTTTCTGTCGTACGGAAACGTTTGAAAATTTCAGCGATGATATTCCCAAGGTTTTTCTTCTTGAATGGAGGGTTGAGTTCAAGATTGCTGATTGCTTCCTTGATATCTCCACCTAGTGGCAAGAAGTATTTAGCTGGAACACCTTCTATTAAGTTGGCATTTGTTGGTTCTTGCAAGTAAGGCAGACCCTCTGGCATGATGTCGTTGAAGAGGATTTTACCAACTGTTGTCAGCAAGACCTTGTGTTTTTGTTCTTCAGTCCAAGGTTTGTTGAGGCTGTCTGTCGCGATACCAACACGTGAGTGGAGGTGAACATAACCATTGCGATAAGCCATAACAGCTTCGTCACGGTCTTTGAAGACCATTCCTTCCCCTTCACGACCAGCTTCTTCCATAGTCAAGTAGTAGTTACCCAAAACCATGTCCTGAGATGGAGTAACAACTGGTTTACCATCTTTCGGGTTCAAGATATGCTCAGCAGCGAGCATCAAGATACGAGCTTCTGCTTGGGCTTCTTCTGAAAGCGGTACGTGGATGGCCATTTGGTCCCCGTCAAAGTCGGCGTTGTAGGCTTCACAGACAAGCGGGTGCAAACGAAGGGCCTTACCATCGATCAAGACTGGCTCGAAAGCTTGGATACCCAAACGGTGAAGGGTCGGTGCGCGGTTCAAAAGTACTGGGTGTTCTTTGATTACTTCTTCAAGGATATCCCAGATACGTTCGTCTCCACGTTCCACCAAGCGTTTAGCTGCTTTCACGTTTTGCACGATGTCACGGGCAACGATTTCACGCATGACGAATGGTTTAAAGAGCTCGATCGCCATTTCACGTGGCACACCACATTGATACATCTTAAGCGTTGGACCAACGGCGATAACAGAACGTCCTGAGAAGTCAACACGTTTACCGAGCAAGTTTTGACGGAAGCGTCCTTGTTTCCCTTTGAGCATGTGGCTCAATGATTTCAGTGGACGGCTACCTGGTCCTGTGATCGGACGACCACGACGACCATTGTCAATCAAAGCGTCAACCGCTTCTTGAAGCATACGCTTCTCATTTTGAACGATGATACCTGGTGCATTCAACTCAAGCAAACGAGCCAAACGGTTGTTACGGTTGATAACACGGCGGTAAAGGTCATTCAAGTCAGATGAGGCAAAACGGCCACCATCCAACTGCAACATTGGACGAAGATCTGGTGGAATAACTGGAAGGATGTTGAGAATCATCCATTCAGGTTTGTTTCCAGACTTGTAGAAAGCATCCAAAACATCCAAACGACGGATGGCTTTGACACGTTTTTGTCCAGTAGCTGTCTTCAACTCTTCTTTGAGTTCGGCAATTTCTTTTTCAAGATCTACTTGTTTCAAAAGGTCTTGGATGGCTTCGGCACCCATTTTGGCAACGAATGAACCATAACCATACTCACGCAAGCGCTCACGGTATTCGCGCTCTGTCATGATAGACTTGTGCTCAAGTGGAGTATCCTTAGGATCAATTACCACGTAAGCCGCAAAGTAGATAACTTCCTCGAGGGCACGAGGACTCATATCAAGGGTCAAGCCCATACGGCTTGGAATCCCCTTGAAATACCAGATGTGAGATACAGGAGCTTTCAACTCGATGTGCCCCATACGCTCACGACGAACTTTCGTACGCGTTACTTCAACCCCACAGCGGTCACAAACAATCCCTCTGTAACGAATGCGTTTGTACTTACCACAAGCACATTCCCAGTCTTTTGTAGGACCAAAGATGACTTCGTCAAAGAGTCCTTCACGTTCTGGTTTCAACGTACGGTAATTGATTGTTTCAGGTTTTTTGACTTCTCCATAAGACCATGAACGGACTTTGCTTGGAGAAGCTAGGGTGATTTGCATACTTTTAAAACGATTTACATCAACCACTATTTCTTCCCTTTCTATTCTAAGTGAACTGCTTATTCTCGTTCAGCAGCTTCTTCTGTTGCTTCCGCTTTTGTTGCTTTCTCAGCTTCTTCAGCTTCAAAGGCTGCTTTAGCCTCTTGGGCTGCTTTTTCGCGGGCTTTTTCAAGGTCATCTACGTGGATGACATCTTCGTCCATTCCTTCATCCAAGTCGCGAAGTTCCACTTCTTGGTCATCTTCGTCAAGGACACGCATGTCAAGACCAAGGGATTGCAATTCTTTTACAAGAACTCGGAAGGATTCTGGAACACCTGGTTTTGGAATTGGTTTTCCTTTTGTAATAGCTTCATAAGCTTTCAAACGTCCGTTGATATCGTCAGACTTGTAAGTCAAGATTTCTTGGAGAACATTTGACGCACCGTAGGCTTCAAGAGCCCAAACTTCCATCTCACCGAAACGTTGTCCACCAAACTGAGCTTTACCTCCAAGTGGTTGTTGGGTAACGGTTGAGTATGGTCCGACTGAACGCGCGTGCAATTTATCATCAACCATGTGGTGGAGTTTGATCATGTACATGACACCAACTGATACACGGTTGTCAAACGGCTCACCTGTACGTCCATCGTAAAGGATTGTTTTAGCATCGCTATCCATACCTGCTTCTTTAACAGTGTCCCAAAGGTCTTCAGAACTTGCTCCGTCAAAGACTGGTGTTGCGATGTGGATACCAAGAGTACGGGCTGCCATACCAAGGTGGAGTTCCATAACCTGACCGATATTCATACGTGATGGCACCCCAAGTGGGTTCAACATGATGTCGACTGGAGTTCCATCTGGAAGGTAAGGCATGTCTTCTACAGGAACGATACGAGAGACAACCCCTTTGTTTCCGTGACGTCCGGCCATCTTATCTCCGACCTTGATCTTACGTTTTTGAGCGATGTAGACACGAACTAGCATATTCACACCTGATTGCAACTCATCTCCATTTGCACGTGTAAAGATCTTAACATCACGAACGACACCATCGGCACCGTGAGGTACACGAAGAGAAGTATCACGCACTTCACGAGACTTGTCTCCGAAGATAGCGTGCAAGAGACGTTCTTCAGCTGAAAGGTCTTTCTCTCCCTTAGGTGTGACTTTACCGACAAGGATGTCCCCTTCTTTAACCTCAGCACCGATACGGATAATACCCATTTCGTCAAGGTCTTTAAGGGCATCTTCACCAACGTTTGGAATTTCACGAGTAATTTCTTCAGGCCCAAGCTTTGTATCGCGCGTTTCTGATTCGTATTCTTCGAGGTGGACAGATGTATAGACATCGTCTTTGACCAAGCGTTCGCTCATGATAACGGCATCCTCGAAGTTGTAACCTTCCCATGTCATGTAAGCAACGATTGGGTTTTGTCCAAGCGCCATTTCCCCTTTTTCCATAGAAGGTCCGTCAGCGATAAAGTCGCCTTTTTCAACGACATCGCCAACTTTAACAAGCGTGCGTTGGTTGTAGGCAGTACCTGAGTTTGAACGACGGAATTTTTGGATGTGGTAAACGTCCAATGAACCATCTTCACGGCGTACTTCTACCTTGTCAGCATCTGCGTATGTAACTTTACCATCATACTGAGCAATAACAGCAGCACCAGAGTCATGAGCTGCTTGGTATTCCATACCAGTACCAACGTAAGGTGCTTTTGGATCAATCAAAGGCACAGCCTGACGTTGCATGTTGGCACCCATGAGGGCACGGTTGGAGTCATCGTTTTCCAAGAAAGGAATACATGCTGTCGCAACGGCAACTACCTGTTTTGGTGAAACGTCCATGTAGTCAACCACTTCTGCTGGATACTCTTGGTTGACCCCTTGGTGACGTCCCATGACAACTTTCTCAGCAAAAGTACCATCTTCGTTGAGACGAGAGTTAGCTTGCGCTACAGTAAATTCATCTTCTTCATCGGCTGTCAACCAAACGATTTCGTTGGTAACAACACCTGTTTCACGGTCAACCTTACGGTATGGTGTTTGAACAAATCCATACTTGTTCAAGTGCCCGTAAGATGACAAGTTATTAATCAAACCGATGTTAGGTCCTTCAGGTGTCTCGATTGGACACATACGGCCATAGTGAGTGTAATGCACGTCACGTACTTCATATCCAGCACGGTCACGTGTCAAACCACCAGGTCCTAAGGCTGACAAACGGCGTTTGTGAGACAACTCAGAAAGCGGGTTGTGTTGGTCCATGAACTGTGACAACTGTGATGAACCAAAGAATTCTTTAACCGCAGCTGTTACAGGACGGATATTGATGATTTGTTGAGGTGTTAAGACTTCATTGTCCTGAACAGACATGCGTTCACGGACATTACGTTCCATACGAGAAAGTCCAAGACGTACTTGGTTGGCAAGCAATTCACCAACTGCACGGATACGACGGTTCCCAAGGTGGTCGATATCATCCACACGTCCGATACCTTCTGCCAAGTTGAGGAAGTAGCTCATCTCTGCAAGGATATCCGCAGGAGTTACAACACGAACCTTGTCGTCTGGATTGGCATTTCCGATGATGGTTACAACACGGTCTGGATCCGTTGGGGCAACAACCTTGAATTTTTGCAGGACAACTGGTTCTGTCAAAACAGCTGCATCGTTTGGAATATAAACAATTTTGTTCAAGTCGCCATCCAAATGACTCTCGATACTTTCAATCACACTACGAGTCATAACGGTACCAGCCTCTACCAAGATTTCTCCTGTTTCAGGGTCTACCAATGGCTCCGCAATGGTTTGGTTGAGCAAGCGTGTTTTAACGTTGAGTTTTTTATTGATCTTGTAACGACCAACTGCTGCCAAATCGTAGCGGCGTGGATCAAAGAAACGCGCTACAAGCAAGCTACGTGAGCTCTCAGCAGTCTTAGGTTCACCTGGACGAAGGCGTTCGTAGATTTCTTTCAAGGCTTCGTCTGTACGAGAGTCCATTGGATTCTTGTGGATATCTTTTTCAACGGTGTTGCGAACCAATTCACTATCACCAAAGATATCAAAGATTTCATCATCACCTGAGAAACCAAGCGCACGAACCAAGGTTGTAAATGGAATCTTACGAGTACGGTCAATCCGAGTATAGGCAATGTCTTTTGAGTCGCTTTCAAGTTCCAACCAAGCTCCACGGTTAGGGATAACAGTTGAGCCGTAACCCACTTTACCGTTCTTGTCTACTTTGTCATTAAAGTAAACACCGGGTGAGCGAACCAACTGAGATACGATAATACGTTCACCACCATTGATGATGAAAGTACCCATTTCGGTCATGATTGGGAAATCACCAAAGAAGACTTCTTGGGTCTTGATTTCGCCTGTTTCTTTATTAATCAAGCGGAAGGTTACAAAAATTGGTGCTGAGTAGCTAGCATCGTGGATACGAGCTTCTTCGAGCGTGTATTTTGGTTCCTTGATTTCATAGCCAACAAATTCCAACTCCATTGTGTCTGTGAAGTTTGAAATTGGCAATACATCTTCAAATACTTCCTTAAGACCGTGATCTAGGAAATCTTTGAATGAATCCGTTTGAATTTCAATCAAATTTGGTAAGTCAAGAACTTCTTTGATTCTTGAAAAACTACGACGGGTACGATGTTTCCCGTATTGAACGTCATGTCCTGCCAAGATGATTCTCCTTTGTAAATAAATTCCAAGCCTTGTCAATCAGGCTTTTCTAATCGTCATATGGTTTTTAAAACCCCTATCACCGTGTCCCTTTGACGAATTTTCAGAATCTTTAAATCTTTGTTACAAGCACTCAAAAACCTGAAAAAAAGCACAAAAAGAGCAGCTAAATCTGACTTTTTCAGAAGATTTAACTGCTGTGAGCCTTGTCTGGACAATATTTCAGACAAAACCTACGACAAATGATTACTTATATTATACCTTATTTAGCTAGATTTTTCAAGGTTTTTTTACTATTTTTTAAACAATCTTTTCCTATATATTATTTTAAAATTTCAAGAGAATGAAGCATTATATTTTCTCTTAAAATTTAGGAAAACGCTTGCACTAATGTTTACCTCGTGCTATACTGATAGGGAACAACTACACAAGGAGAATTGTGATGAAAAAGATCCCATCTCAAACTGAGAAAAAAATGATTTACGGTATCCGTTCCTTGAAGAACGGAACTGGTTCTGTCCTTATTGGTGCCAGCATTGTCCTACTTTCTGCTGCAATGCCAACCATTTCAGCTAACGAAAATCTTCCTCAAACTCAGGAAAACACTAGCGCTGTGACCAAGGCCCCTACTGAGACTGAAACGAGTCAAACTCAAAAGGAAACGCCTATTTCTGAACAAAATAATGCAAACGCTTCCCTTGATTCTAAAAAAGAAGCTCCAGCTGTAGAAACTACTACAGCACCAGAAACACCTAAAACAGAAGATGCTACTACAAGCCAGGCTAATAGCACGGAAAAGAAAGTAGATGCCAGCACTTCGGCGCCAAATTCTGATCAAAAACCACAAGCAGACACTAGTTCTGAAGAACCAATCGAAGATAACTACTTCCGCATCCATGTGAAAAAACTCCCTGAGGAAAACAAGGATTCTCAAGGCCTTTGGACTTGGGACGATGTTGAAAAACCTTCTGAAAACTGGCCCAATGGAGCCAAGTCCTTCAAGGATGCCAAGAAAGATGACTATGGCTATTATCTCGATGTCAAACTTAAGAATGATCAAGCTAAGAAAGTCAGCTTCCTCATCAATAATTCCAAAGGGGACAACCTGACAGGGGACCGTTCAGTAGAGCGCCTCTCTCCAAAAATGAACGAGGCTTGGCTAGATGAAAATTATAAGGTATACAACTACCGTCCTCAGCCAGCGGGAACAGTCCGTGTCAACTACTACCGCACCGATGGCAACTATGACAAGAAATCACTCTGGTATTGGGGCGATGTCAAGAATCCAAGTAGTGGAGAATGGCCTGACGGTACTGACTTTACAGCAACTGGAAAATATGGCCGTTACATTGATATCCCACTCAATGAAGCTGCTAGAGAATTTGGATTTTTATTACTAGACGAAAGCAAGAAAGGCGATGATGTGAAAATCAGAAAAGAAGACTATAAATTTACTGATCTAAAAAATCACAGTCAAATCTTCCTCAAGGATGATGACGAAACCATCTACACCAACCCCTACTATGTACACGACATCCGCATGACTGGTGCCCAACATGTGGCTAAATCTCGTATCGAAAGCAGTTTTTCTACCCTAGTTGGAGCTAAGAAAGACGATATCCTCAAACACACGAGCATCACTGATTACCAAGGGAATAAAGTAGCTATCACAGACGTGGAAGTGGATGAGGCAGGTAAAAAGGTGACCTACATCGGCGACTTCTCTGACACCCAACACCCTTACACTGTCAGCTACAATTCAGACCGCTTTACCACACGGTCAAGCTGGCGCCTCAAGGATGAATCCTACAGCTACGATGGGCCACTCGGCGCAACTCTCAAAGAAGATGGCAAGCGGGTTGACCTCACCCTCTGGTCTCCAAGTGCTGATAAGGTTTCTGTCGTTGTCTACGACAAGAAAGACCCTGAAAAGGTAGTCGGAACTGTCGCCCTTGAAAAAGGAGAAAAAGGAACCTGGAAACAAACTCTGGATGCAAACTCTGGTCTCGGTATCAGCAACTACACTGGCTACTACTACCACTACCAAATCGAGCGCCAAGGTAAAACTGTCCTCGTTCTTGACCCTTATGCCAAATCATTAGCGGCTTGGAACAGTGACCTAGCAAAAACAGATGCCGCTCATAAGGTCGCTAAAGCTGCCTTTGTCGATCCAGCGAAGTTAGGTCCGCAAGACTTGACCTATGGAAAGATTCGTAACTTCAAATCGCGTGAAGATGCCGTTATCTATGAAGCTCATGTGCGTGACTTCACTTCGGATCCTGCCATCGCAAAAGACTTGACCAAGCCATTTGGTACCTTTGAAGCCTTTATCGAAAAACTGGACTATCTCAAAGATTTGGGTGTGACTCATATCCAACTCCTTCCTGTCTTGTCCTACTACTTTGTCAATGAATTGAAGAACCAAGAACGTTTGTCTGCCTACGCTTCAAGCAACAGCAACTACAACTGGGGATATGACCCTCAAAACTACTTCTCCTTGACTGGTATGTACTCAAGCGATCCTAAGGATCCAGAAAAACGTATCGCAGAATTCAAAAACCTCATCAACGAAATCCACAAACGTGGCATGGGGGCTATCTTGGATGTGGTCTACAACCATACTGCCAACGTTGATATTTTTGAGGATATTGAGCCAAACTACTATCACTTTATGGATGCAGACGGAACTCCCCGTACTAGCTTCGGAGGCGGCCGTTTGGGAACTACCCACTACATGTCTAAACGTGTCTTGGTAGACTCCATCAAGTATCTGGTTGAAACCTACAAAGTAGATGGTTTCCGCTTTGATATGATGGGTGACCACGATGCGGCTTCAATCGAAGAAGCTTACAAGGCTGCACGAGCCCTTAATCCAAATCTCATCATGCTTGGTGAAGGTTGGAGAACCTATACTGGTGATGAAAATACGCCTACTAGAGCTGCTGACCAAGATTGGATGAAACATACCGATACTGTCGCTGTCTTTTCAGACGACATCCGCAACAACCTCAAGTCCGGTTATCCAAACGAAGGCCAACCTGCCTTTATCACAGGTGGAAAACGCGATATCAATACCATCTTTAAAAATCTCATTGCTCAACCAACTAACTTTGAAGCAGACAGTCCTGGAGATGTTATCCAGTATATTGCAGCCCATGATAACTTGACCCTCTTTGATATCATTGCTCAGTCTATCAAAAAAGACCCAAGCAAGGCTGAAAACTACGCTGAGATCCATCGTCGTTTGCGACTTGGAAACCTCATGGTCTTGACTGCTCAAGGAACTCCGTTTATCCACTCTGGGCAGGAATATGGACGTACCAAACAATTCCTTGACCCAGCCTATAAGACTCCTGTTCCTGAAGATAAGGTTCCAAACAAGTCACACTTGTTGCGTGACAGGGACGGCAAGCCATTTGTCTATCCTTACTTTATCCATGACTCTTACGACTCAAGTGATGCTGTCAACAAGTTTGATTGGACCAAAGCAACAGATGGTAAAGCCTTCCCTGAAAATGTCAAGAGCCGTGACTACATGAAAGGTTTGATCGCTCTTCGTCAATCTACAGACGCTTTCCGACTTAAGAGTCTGCAAGATATCAAGGAGCGCGTCCGACTCATTACTGTCCCAGGCCAAAATGGTGTTGAAAAGGAAGACGTGGTCATTGGCTACCAAATCACCGCTCCAAATGGAGATATCTACGCTGTCTTTGTCAATGCGGATGATAAGGCTCGCGAATTCAACTTGGGAACTGCTTTTGCTCACTTGAGAAAGGCTGAAGTCCTCGCAGATGAAAATCAAGCCGGACCAGTAGGAATTTCCAACCCTCAAGGTATCGAATGGACTGAAAAAGGCTTGAAATTGAACGCTCTCACTGCTGTCGTTCTCCGCTTGTCTCAAGGTGGCGCCATCGTCGCTCCAGCCGTAGAAGAAAAACCAGAATTTGATCTTTCTAGCTTGGAAGTTGAACCAGAACAAGGTCAAGCTCAAAACCTAGCAGCCAATCCTGAAACTCAAGAAACTGCTGCAGAGGCTCTTTCTCAGAAAGCCCTTCCTAACACAGGAACTGAGAGCAAATCCCTCCTTGCTCTTGCTGGATTCAGCATCCTCGCCCTTCTCGGACTTGGATGGTTGATACAAAACAAGAAAAAGAACTAACACTAAATGAAAATCAAATAGTAAACTAGGAAGCTAGCCACAGGCTGCTCAAAGCACAGCTTTGAGGTTGTAGATAAGGCGAAGCTGACCTGGTTTAAAGAGATTTTCGAAGAGTATAAACTAGCCCTCCTATAGAAAAACACCCCATTGATTAGAAGACTCTTCTAGTCAATGGGGTGTTGTTTTTATGATACACTTATCTATCAAATCATATATTCTACACTATAGCTAGCATCTGATAAGATACGAGCCAGGAACTGCTTGGTTCGTTCTTCTTGTGGACGACTAAAGAAGTCGTGGGGATTGTTCTCCTCTACGATACGGCCTCCATCCATGAAAATAACGTGGTTAGCGACATCTCTAGCAAATCCCATTTCATGCGTGACGACCACCATGGTCACACCTTCTCCCGCCAACTGTTTCAGAACATCCAAAACATCTCCAACCAACTCAGGGTCTAGTGCCGATGTTGGTTCATCTAGCAAAATGACCTCGGGCTTGACTGCAATGGCACGCGCAATTCCTATTCGTTGTTGTTGCCCTCCAGATAGCTGAGAAGGGTAGTAGTCCTTATAGGCCAGTAAACCAACTTTTTCTAAGGCAGATTCTGCACGTTTGAGCGCTTCTTCCTTGGGTACTTTACGAGCTACGATTAGGCCTTCTAGAATATTTTCCAGAGCAGTTTTATTTGCAAAGAGATTGTAGTGTTGGAAAACAAAGGCTGTTTTTTGGCGAATTTCTAGAATGTCTTTCTTGCTTAATTTGGCCAAGTCATAAGTCTTTCCTGCCAAGGTCAAACGGCCACTGTCAGCTTTTTCTAAGTGGTTGAGACAACGGAGAAAGGTCGTTTTCCCCGAACCTGATGGTCCTAAAATAACGACGACATCCCCTTGGTTGACCTGAAGATTGACATCCTCCAAGACCTGCCTCTCACCAAATGTTTTTGCGATATGTTCTACTTGTAACATCCTGTCCTCCTATACGAAACGCGCGCTAGATGCTTTTGCACTTTTTTCTTTTTTCACATAGCCTTTTTCCAGTAGGGAGAAGCCCCACTGAATCAAACCACAGATCAAAATATACTGCAAAAAGATCACAAAATAAGACTCAAAATACTGGTAACCGTAGGACGCTTCTACACGAGCAATAGCGGTGATGTCCTTGATAGTCATAACAAAGACCAGGGAGGTCCCTTTGACGATATTGATCACCAGATTGGCCAAGTTAGGCAAGGCTGAGCGCAAGGCTTGAGGAAAAACAATTCTTAGATAGGCCTGGGTCGTAGTCAAGCCAATCGCATGCGCTGCCTCTAGTTGTCCCTTGTCCACCGTCAAGATAGCTGAACGCAAAATTTCAGATAAACTCCCGACTGTCATCAAACTATAAATGACAAAGGCATAGTAGAGAGGATCAAGCTTGAAAATATCAAAATCGCTTCCTATGCTTTTGAGAAATTGATTCAGCAAACTTGGAAACAAACTATAAAAGAAGAGAATCAATAAAATCGGAGGAGTCGCTCGGATAAAAGCCAGATAGACCAGAGAAAAACTCCTCACCCCTCGAACCTTGTAAATCTGCCCCAAGGCTAAAAATAGAGCCGGTAAAAAACTTAAGACCATAGCCACAATCATGATAATCAAGGTGATTGGCACACCCTTCAAGGTCTCCAGAAAGGTCTTTACAATATAGTCTATATCCATTTCTTACCTCCCTTTTGTTTCCAAAGACTTCTCAAGCAAACGACTCAAGCTAGAAATAACCAAGGCAATCCCCCAGTAAAGAAGCGCAACTGCCGTATAGGTTTCCAGAGAGTAGTTCCCTAAATTGCGACTAATCAAGAGATTGCCTGCCCCCATAACATCAACGAAACCAATCGTATAGGCCAAGGCAGCATCCCGCATAAGATTGAGAATAGCAGTTGTTATATTGGGAAGAGCAACTTGAAAAGCTTGGGGAAAAATGATTCTCCAAAAAGTCTGACTTGGAGTCAAACCAATACTAAGCCCAGCCTCTGTCTGCCCCTTTGGAATAGCTTGATAGCTCGCCTTGAAAACCTCGGCAACAATAGCGGCAAACAAGAGAATCATCGTCAGGAGAACAAAAATAGTTTTAGACCAGTTGTTGATATCCAAACCAAGCCACCATTTCAGAAATTCTGGCAAGCCATAAAAGACTAGAAAAAGCAAGACAATCGGCGGTGTACAACGTAGGGTAAAGATATAGCCTTTGGAAATCGCTGCAAAACTCTTGTCTTCTCCTACTTGTGCCCAGGCCAAGAGACCTCCAAAAAGGGAACCAAGAAGAGTGGTAAAAAAGAGAATGGACAAGGTCATAGGAAGTGCCTGCCATAAGGTTGGCAAAAACTGAAAGACCTTGGAAAAATCATAAGAAACCATGCAAAACCCTTTCTAGTCTTGGAATTTCTGGTCTAGTCTTTGTCTACATAACTAAAGACATCTTCTTTAAAGTATTGCTGAGATAGCTTAGCAAGCGTGCCATCTTCTTTCAACTCTTTGATTGCTTTTTCGTATTCTTTAGCGAATTGCTCACCCTTTTCATCACGGTGAATCAAGGGATAAGTTGGAATACCCTTGTATGGGAACCAGCTGAGTTTATCCGCATATTGGTGGTAAGGGCCATCTTCTGCGGTAACTGCTTTTTCAAAGGACAGTTTGATATCAAAGAAGGCGTCATAACGTCCTTCTAAGACCCAGGCATAGGCATCTGCCACTTTAAAGGATTCAGCTGCTGTTAGCTCAATCGGTGCATCCTGATGTTTTTCATTGTAGCTGGTGATGACATTCCATTGAGCATTCTGTGGAGAGATGGGAACCAATTTCCCTTTATTCTTAGCAAAGTCATCAATGGTTTTGTATTTCTGTTCATCTTCTTTTCTGACAGTAAATCCGATGATGCTCGCTCCCACTGGTTCAGATGGAATGACAAACTTTTTAGCTCGTTCATCTGTGTACCAAGCTCCCTTGGTTCCGATGTCATACTTGCCTGATTCCAGACCAATCAAGAGGTCATCATCACTGGTACCTGTATATTCAAATTGATAGTTTGCCAACTTCTCATCAACAGCCTTCAAAACAGCTACTTCATAACCATCTGATTCCCCTTTTTCATTGACAAAGTCATAAGGTACATAGTTTTGTGTATGGGCAACCTTCAAAGTTATGACTTCAGCAGACGAAGCCGTTTCTCCCTCCTTGGCTGGAACGCCAGCTAAACTTCTCCCGATAATCGTTGCCCCAATTACTGCAACAACTGCTACACCACCGATAATCCATGCTTTTTTACTCATCTTTTTCTCCTTTAGTTTTCAAGCGCTTCTCTCACCCACTGGATACGTTCAACTGCGATATCACTTGGAATGGTACAATCTGCTCCAAGTACCAAGCCCTGTTTCCCAGCTTCTGCAACTAGTTTCTTTGCTTCTGCCTGAATGGCATCCTTGCTACCAGTATACAGTAAGCCTGTCTTGCCATTTTCGAATCCTCCAAGAACCGTACGTCCCTTGAAAATCTCACGACCTTCCTTGAGAGTGATTCCCTCTGGTCCTACAGCCCAGTTAAAGACTTGGGCTGGATAGTCTGCAAAAAGGTGAATATCATTTCGCGCCCCCTCGTAGCCACAGATATGAAGAACAGTGACGCCACCAACAGCACTAGCCGCTTCCAGAACCGTTATCTCGCTAGGGGCAATGACGGCTTGATACTCTGCTGCCGACACTCGTTGATCTTGGATACTCTGCACGCTGAGGTAGATTCCATCAGCACCAGCCTCTTCGATAACAGCTCGGCTGAGACTCGCAATATCCTCTGCAATCACATCCAACACCTTCTTCAGAGCTTCAGGATCTTCCACCAGAAAGTCTGCAATGAGGTCATCTCCACCAGACACTTCCCCCAGTAGCCACTTGAGATAGGTCACAGGAGCAAAAATATTGTAAATCGCAACGATATCTTCTGTAAATTCTTGCTTGATTTTCTTAACCAAGTCCACTTGCTCTTTTATCCAAGCGTGCTCTGGTCCGAGTGGTTGAATGGTTGCCAATTCTTGAAGTGATTTTCCTTTGGCAATCGCTGGATTTGGATAAGCAAAGTAGCCATCACTCATGAGTTTGATAAAGTCTGGCTGAACTTCTCGGATAAAGCGCTTATGGCCCTCGATATTCTTCTCGATAATGGCTGGATTTGAGAAACCGTGTAGCCATTCGTCTTCGGATGTGAAATGGTGCCAAAAGCCAACTGGCACACGATCAACCTTTTCACCTTTAAATGCTTTTAAAACCCATTCTTTTTTTTCTGACATTCTTATTCTCCATTTCTTACTTTTTCAACTAATAAACTGCTTGCGATATCATTCGAGCGTAGAAAGGGGAGACTGGACTTGGAAAAATCCTGAATTCCACGACATCTCTCTCCATTTTTGCAGTGCCCATTTTTTACGACGCTTATGGCAACCAAGGCCAGCAAACCGACAACTGCAATGAAGATGCCCCATCTTTTACTTTTCATAGCTCCTCCTTTTAGAGAACAGCTGCCTGCCGAATCCAGTCCAACCTCTCTAAGTCAAAGTCATCTGGAACAGTACAGTCAGCTCCCAGAAGAACGCCTTTACTACCAGCTTCAGCCAGCAACCGTCTTGTTTCATTTTGCAATTCCGCCTTGGAACCTTGATAAAGCAAGCTTTTCTTGCCATTTTCAAATCCACCTAAAACGGCCTTGCCTGTAAACAACTCTTGACCCTGTGTCAAACTAACATCCTCATGGTGGGTCGCCCAGTTGACCACTTGAGCCGGATAGTCCTTAAATATCGTCACATCATTGCTCGCACCTTCAAAACCACAGATATGGAGGATATTGGTCCCACCCACCTGATTAGCTGCCTCCAAGATCGCTATATTGCTCGGTTCGATATAGGTTTGGTAGAGTGCTGGTGTGATGCGCTCATCTTGAATTTCCTGGGTGCTGAGGTAAATTCCGTCAACACCGCCTTGCTGGATGATTTTCTGAGTTAGGATAGCAATATCTCCTGCAATCACATCTAGAATCGCTCTGAATTGCTCAGGATTTTCAAGCAATAGATCAGCCACTTCCCTATCTCCTCGAGAAGTTTCTGTACGGAACCAGCGCTTGAGGTAGGAGATAGGCGAAAAGATATTGTAGAAAGAAGCAATCTCTTCTGTAAAGGTCTCTCGAATCGCTTGTACCACTTCCACCTGTTGCTGAATCCATGGGTGCTCCTCACTAATCGACTCAATAGAAGACAGCTCCTGAATGCTTGTAACCTTAGGACTATAGACATTACTTGGATAAAGGAAAAAACCGTCGCTCATAATTTTGACAAAATCAGGACGAATCCTTTCCACATAGCTGCGATGTCCGTCAACACTTTTTTGAAAGATACGTGGATTATTTAATCCCTGCCCCTTTTCTTCGAGTGTTACAAAATGAAACCAAAATCCCACAGGAACTCTTTCCACTTCATCGCCTCGAATCGCTCTAAAGACTAAATCTCTTTTACTTGCCATACCTTTCTCCTTCCATTTGGATTGAAACCATCTTACCACTCCTTTTCCCCTTTTCCCAATATATATTGACTATCAACTCGATTGGAATTTTTTATATCTATAAAGAAAAAAATCCCTGAAAAGCTTGATGTTACTAGCCTTTCAAAGATTCACTTTATTTTCATCTATTTTCCAAAAAGAAGCTGATATAGATTTTCTATCAAGCCGATTGAATTTTTTTATATCCATCTTCATTCCAAAATTAAGTACATAATTTTATCCTAATACCAAATTACTACTGAAAAATTTATTTTCTCTCGATATTTCCTTGCACAAATCCCATGAAAACGCTACAATATTAATAGACTATTATTAGGAGGATAGGATTATGAAAATATCCAAAGTTACCATTACAATTGCTTCTACACTTACTTCCGTCATTTTACTGACTGGCTGTGGCACAAATTCGGCAAATTCACAGACAGCACAAAGTAGTACATCTGATAATCAGGTTACCATGACCTATGATCAGTTGCGTTCAAGAGAAAATACTATGTCAACTCTTTGGTATCAAAAAGCAGCTGAAACCAAGGCACTCTATCTACAAGGTTACAATGTCGCTACTGATCGTTTGAAAGAACTACTAAAAACACAGACAGATAAACCCTACTCTATCGTTTTGGACTTGGACGAAACCGTATTAGACAACAGCCCTTATCAAGCGCAAAATGTCAAAGATGGAACAGCATTTACCCCAGAAAACTGGGATGTCTGGGTAAAAAAAGCCGCAGCCAAAGCTGTACCAGGTGCTAAAGACTTTCTCCAATTTGCAGACCAAAACGGTGTCCAAATTTACTATGTATCTGACCGCACGATAGATCAGGTAGATGATACGATCAAAAACCTAGAAAATGAAGGAATTCCTGTACAAAGCCGCGATCATCTCATGTTCTTAGAAAAAGGCGTCAAATCTAAAGAAGGTCGTAGACAAGCAGTCCAAGAAAAAACCAACTTAGTCATGCTACTAGGAGACAATCTTGTGGACTTTGCAGAGTTTTCAAAGACCTCTGAAACTGAGCGCGAGCAAAAATTAGAGGAATTACAAAAAGAGTTTGGTGAGAAATTCATCATTTTCCCTAACCCAATGTACGGATCATGGGAAAGCACTGTCTACAATGGTAATAAATTGGATGCCAAGGGTCAAACTGAAGAGCGCCAAAAAAACTTACAAGGTTTTGATAAATAAAATAAGGGAGCTATCTACCAGTTTACACCAACCACAGCTCACAGCTCACAGCTCACAGCTCACAGCTCACAGCTCACAGCTCACAGCTCACAGCTCACAGCTCACAGCTCACAGCTCACAGCTCACAGCTCACAGCTCACAGCTCACAGCTCACAGCTCACAGCTCACAGCTCACAGCTCACAGCTCACAGCTCACGCTGATTATGTAATCAAGCGTATTTTTTGTCAAGCCCTAAAACAGACTTTTTCACATTTTTGTGAGAAGGTCTTTTCTGTTGTTTCTGAAAGGGAAATTGCAAGATGAAACGTATTGATATTATAGAAAAAATAGGAAAAGATTACTTTGTTTCAAATATTGAAAATGAGGAATTTAGCTACCAAATTTCAAGTATTTGTTGTGGGGTATGCAATGCTTTTCTTTATTCTTTTATAGATTGTTGGTGGTTAGTTAATAAAAGTTCTAAATGATTAATTTACCATATCTCCATCTTTTGGAGTAACCTATACATTTTCGAATAGTCTGATCATCCGTCTCCTCATCAGCTATCGAAGGATTTAACCCAATAAATACCACTGTTGGTTTTGTTTCATCCCAAATTCGTGTGAGAACATATCTATACTTTCTATCAGTTGATAAAATAGCACTCTTCTCCATATTTCCCCCATTTATTTCCTAATTTATTTTTCCTCATTTTCAACTTCGGATTATATCACTTTGAATATAAGATTAAAGACAATCGCCAGCACGTAAAGTATTACTGGTACTATTAATGCGTTGACTTTAAACTTTTTTTGATAAATTCCAATTAAAGTAAAAAATAGAATGACACTTGCTACGACATATAACATATATTTCTCCTAATCTATACAAACCGAATCAACTCAATGGACTGTTTGTTGTTCCTTACCCAAAAGCCTTTCCTACGTGTCCACCATAGTAACGCTTGATATCGACTTGATGTTCAGAAGTGAAGTAGTTCCCAACCCAGAAAATGCTATCAGCATCTTTCTTAGTAGATTTAACAATAAATTGAACCACTCCAGATGATTTTGATTCATAAACCTCGATATCATCAACATTCACATCATATCCATTCTGTTGGAAAGACACAGCAAAAGCAATTATCATATCATGTGTAGCCATTTTTAGATGATTTTCATGTGAGTAGTCAAACTCTAAATCATGAGCTCTCTTACATTCCTTGATGACAACCTTAAAAGCATCTTTCACCTCTTTTTCAATACTAGGATCTACCTTATGTCCTGCCATTTCAAGAGCTCTAAAAGCTTCATTATAACTCTTATCGTCTTCTGTGATCTCTTCTCTTAATTTTCCTTTTTCTTGTTGCTTTTGCTCCACAGTATCCTGTGTAGTTTCTGTTTGTTGAGTAGTTTGCTCTGTTAGTTGTTGCGCAGTTTCCTTTTCTGCCTTCATATATTTAAGGTAAAATACTCCAGAAACACTTCCAACAACTACTAAGCTAGCCAGGACAGCTGCAATTAAAAATATACTTTTTTGTTTAAACATCAATTATTTCTCCTCGTCATCTTGTTTTAAATCAACAATAAAAAAAACTAATAGAGCAGGGGAAAGAAAACACAGTACAATAGAAAGAATAAATTCAACAATCGCTTTCCCAAGTGCCTTGGTCGGTCCTGCAATCGAGATACCTCCTTGCAGGGTCAAGAAGAAATAGTCTTTATAATACCAATATCCAGCAGATATAACTGCAAATAAAGCAAATCCAATCATCCACTTAAATAGTAATTCCACCTTGGCACTATATTCTTGATACTCCTTGTCTTTCTTTGCTTTGATAAACGCTTGTTTTTTTCTTTCTTCCTCTCTCTTCTCTTTTTCCTCTTTTTCTAAGAGTTCTTGCTTTAGAATTTCAATAACCTCATCATTTGAAAGTCCTTCGAATTTACTTTTAGGTCTTTTCTCGTCCCCGTCCCAATAATCAAAAATGTTATAGTCGTCCATAGCTTTTCTTTCCTTTCTTTTCTCTTACAATCCGTGCCTTCTTACAATCGCCCTACTATGGCACCTACGATTGAGAATATCCCTCCAAAGAATAGGATAGGCATAATCACTGCAAGTCCAGCCAGAATAGGTAAGACACTAATAATACCATTAATAATCCACATTATAATAGAATATATAGGAATGATGATACCTGCACCTAGAATAACTGTGGTAGGGATAAGGAATAGGAAGACAATTCCAAAAATACCAATCAAGCGAAACACTCTTCCATAGACTTTTTCATTTTCCTCGCCTGCTAAAAAACATATTGAAGCAAAGCAACCAGTTACACAAGCAAAAATCAAAATAAAATAATCTACTTCTAGATTTAGCTTTCTTTGTAGTAGTCCTGTAAACTCACTCAATGAAAAAATCACAAAAGTTCCAATTCCTTGCCACAACAGAATGAAAAAAGTCAAATTTAGTCCGTTTACTATTGGGTGCAACAATAGTGATTTCGCATAGTCAATTAAAAATAAATAAATGTTTTCTACCATTTTGGTTTGGCTCCTTGTTATTCATATATTTCTATTTTACATAATTTCTGATTTTCTAGCAATAAACCGTGGCTTAGACTTTAAAATGCAACCCGAAAGTTAAACAGAAGAAATCTAACTTTCGGAGTGCGGTACATTAAATATTGGAGCTTTAAATTTCTACTTCAGCAATTGGTTTGCGATAGCGAGGCGAATGAGCATAGTGGCAATAGAGTTTTCCTAAATCAAGTCTAGGTTTAAACTCTTCAAAGTCACTTGCTAGTACATAGCAAGGCTTATAGATACAACTGAATGTGATAGATACTTCCTCTCTTAAATCCTCTATGAGCATTTCTAACGTTTCATACTCGTAGATACGTACTATCTCTCCTCTACTCTCAAATAGTGCCTTAACAACAATAGAAGTACCATTACCATAAAAGACAGTATTATAGGCGATATTCTCGTAGTCTTTCATTTCCAGACGATAATATCTATCTGCTCTTGTATTTTCGATAGATACTTCTTTAGGAATCATATAAAAATATCTGCTCTTTTCTACTGCTAGCGTGAACCGTCTACGCACTTCCAACTGCTTTAAGTATTCGTCAACTCCACTACCGATAGTCAATGCTTTTTGGATAATCGAGGCTTTATCTGAAGAGTTGTTTTTGTCTAACCATTGTCCTAAAAATCTATGAACATATACCATAATTTCTTCTCCTTGTTATTCGTATATTTAAATTTTACATAATTTTTCTTTTCCTCGCAACAAACTTGGTACTACGATAGAATTTTGGGCTCTTTTAAACTTTAAATCTTAATACGACAAATAATTTAAATACGCTTTACCTTAAGTAATTTTGAAAAACCTAAGAATGCATTATAGTATTCTTGTTTTTTCTTTATAATAGAAACAAAGGCTAACTTTACAGGAACTGCATTGGCTCTTGAATGTTTAAAACTTAAATCTTCTGATTGAGGTATAAATCTTAATTTATCCTCTAAACAGTTATAAACATTCTCTTACATAATTAAATTACGAAATATTTGCAGAAGCATCATTACAAAACATTCGTAGATTATATGTCTTACTCTTTTTTTATGATAAACCATTTACAAAATTTCAGATTCAGTAAAGTATTAATTGAAAACTCTTGCTCTATATGATATGCTAAATATATCAAAATTAAACATATATAAGAAATAGAAAGTGTAGGCAGAGCCAATGAGTGATGTTAATGAAGTGATTAGTCTGTATAAATCAAGTTCATTTTATAAAAAATATAAAGATACATATTTTTCTGATATTATCTTAAGAGATGCTCTCGAATGCAATAATTCCATACATAGATATTATGGAATAAGTAAAATGAGTTATGAAGATGTACATAGGTTATCTAGTGATGTTCTAAGGGATTTATTTAATAAATTTGCCAAGGAAGTAGATTTCAATGATATAGAATTATTTTGGAAAATGATCTATTCATTCTATATTGATCCAGATTCAAACGGATTGAGAGAACTAAATGGAGTCCAATGTACAGCAGATGGCTTGTTTTCTATCCGTAGAATATACAAAAAATATGGAATTGATATCCAAACTGTTGAAGAGTACGCTATATATCGTAAAATCCCAATATTCTTTTTCCCTAAAGAAAAGCATGGAATTAACAGTAGACGTAATTTTGTTTTCGGTGATAGAATTGATTATACATTATATGACATTAAGTTATACCTAGATGCAAAAACGGAAGAAGAACGAAACCAGTGTAAGTTAATTTCTACATATAAAATGCCAAAAACAAAAATATGGTTAGAAAAACTGGGATCTTTCAAAAATTTAGTTGATTGGTATGGTATAGAAGGCATTTTTGTAAATGATAACTACGATGTTTATGATATTGAACGAGGAAACGGAAAAGTGATTTTAGCTCACCTCGATAAATATGATTGGGATTGGAGCGAAAATTACTACAGTAACCTCAAAGAGTATGTTGATCGATTCGTAAGGAAATGAATACTATGATTTTTGTACTTTATCCTAAAAGTTAAATAGAAAAAGCTAATTTTAGGAGTTAATACAATCTAAATACGCTTCACCTTAAGTAATTTTGAAAAACTCAAGTATCCATTTAAATATTCTTGTTTTTTCTTCATGGTAGAAACAAAGGCCAACTTTACAGGAACTGCATTGGCTCTTGAATGTTTAAAACTCAATTCTTCTGATTGTGGGATAAATCTTAATTCATCCTCCAAATATCTATACACTCTTTCAGGAATTACTAAATTACAGATATACTTCGCATGATCATTGTTTCGAAACATTCGTAAGTAGTACTTCTTATCAGTCTTTCCTATAAACACCTTACATTCTCCATAGTACATAGTCAGGTGGGCAGATTCTTCTAATTCATTTAGGAGAAGGGATCTGCGAGGTAAATATTTTCTAATCCCATCCTTATTTTCTAAAACAATTTTTACATCAGAAATTTCGTTCTTATCTTGCGGAGCGTTGACGTTTCCTAACAGCTTTTCTCTAGTGACCTTTTCTTCCCAAATGCGATTTAAAAGTTGCTCAGCAAAGTCTGCATCAATTTTCTCATAGTATTCTTTCAGTTCTATTTTCGAAGCAGATTCCAAAGAATATTCACATCCGTCACCATGAAGTGATTTAGGATGGCTCGATAGATAGACTTTCCCTTTTTTCTCATTTATCACTAAGTCCACTTTGTAACAACCTGGACAAAATAATTGGTTTTCATACTTAAGTTTTGTCCCAGCTTTATCATTTTGATATTCCTTTTGCAGATCATGAAGTTCTAATCTCTCATGATTGTAAATACAATATTGAAATTTATTTTTTGTAAACATAATACTCCTTTCTAGTTATCATCGATTAAATCTTATTTTAAAAAACTGAAATATGTAGTTATCTAAAACCACCATCTATTTCTCTTAAACAACACAAAAACGCTCTAGACAATATCACTAGAGCGTTTTCTATATATCCGAACATCTAATTTATTTCACAAAAATGTAGTCATTCGGTTGATTTTTATTGCAATACATTGAAATTTGAAAATTCAAGAATCGCCTTACATCAAGGTTTTTTCGTTTCTATTGAAACATAATGACCCTCTATTTTACTTCTTTTCAGGATAAATAACTTAGTTACTAATACAGTGGCTCCTCACTCAAGTATACCAAGAGAGAGCAAAAAAGTCTAGATGAACTAGACTTTCTTTGCTTATTCTACTGTTACTGACTTGGCAAGGTTACGTGGTTTGTCCACATCGAGGCCACGGTGTAGCGTTGCGAAGTAGGCAACTAACTGTGTTGGCACGACCATTGAGATTGGTGAGAGGTAAGGATGGACGGTTGTCAGAACGATATCGTCTGTCTCTTTAGCAACATTTTCTTCTGCGATAGTGAGAACCTTAGCACCACGGGCTGCGACCTCTTGGATATTTCCACGAGTATGGTTGGCAAGAACTGGATCTGACAAGAGGGCCAAAACAGGTGTCCCCTCTTCGATCAAGGCAATGGTTCCATGCTTGAGTTCCCCAGCTGCAAACCCTTCACATTGGATGTAAGAAATCTCTTTGAGCTTAAGACTGGCTTCCATGGCTACATAGTAGTCTTGACCGCGTCCGATGTAAAAGGCATTGCGAGTTATTTCAAGAAGGTCACGAACCTTGGCATCAATGGTTTCTTTTTCTGAAAGGGTTGATTCGATAGACTGAGCCACGATTGACAACTCATGAACCAGGTCAAAGGTTTGGGCTTTAGCATTCCCGTTTGCTTCACCGACTGCTTTTGCTAGGAAGGCAAGTGCTGCGATTTGTGCTGTATAGGCCTTTGTTGATGCCACAGCAATTTCAGGACCCGCGTGAAGAAGCATTGTATGGTTGGCTTCACGTGAAAGAGTTGAGCCTGGTACGTTTGTCACTGTCAAGCTTGGAATACCCATTTCATTGGCCTTGACCAAAACCTGACGGCTGTCAGCTGTTTCACCAGACTGGCTGATAAAGATGAAGAGTGGTTTCTTGCTGAGAAGTGGCATACCATAGCCCCACTCAGATGAGATTCCAAGTTCTACTGGTGTATCCGTCAATTCTTCTAACATCTTCTTAGAAGCAAATCCTGCGTGGTAAGATGTTCCAGCAGCGAGAATGTAGATGCGGTCTGCATCTTGAACAGCCTTGATGATAGCAGGTTCAACCACTACTTGACCAGCATCATCTGTGTAGGCTTGGATGAGTTTACGCATAACCGTTGGTTGCTCGTCGATTTCCTTGAGCATGTAGTAAGGATAAGTTCCCTTCCCAATATCTGACAAGTCGAGCTCAGCAGTGTAACTAGCACGTTCACGGCTGTTGCCATCATAGTCTTGAACTTCCACACTATCAGCCTTGACGATTACCAACTCTTGGTCATGAATTTCCATGTATTGGTTGGTCTCACGAATCATAGCCATAGCATCTGAGCAGACCATGTTATAACCTTCCCCAAGACCAATCAGAAGTGGAGATTTATTTTTCGCTACGTAGATAACATCCGGATTTTCAGAGTCAATCAAGGCAAAGGCATAAGAACCACGGATGATATGAAGGGCTTCTTTGAAGGCTTCAAGAACTGACAAACCATCTTCTTCGGCAAATTTTCCAATCAAGTGAACGGCGATTTCCGTATCTGTTTGCCCCTTGAAGTGGTGCCCCGCAAGGTATTCTTCCTTGATTTCAAGGTAGTTCTCAATCACACCGTTGTGCACCAAGACAAAACGTTCAGTCTCAGAGCGATGTGGGTGAGCATTGTCTTCCGTTGGTTTCCCGTGAGTTGCCCAACGCGTATGTCCGATACCAGTTGTTCCCTCCACACTAGCTGTCTTGGCAGACAATTCTGCTATACGACCAACAGCCTTGACTAGATGATTTTCAGCACCACCTAGGACAAAAATTCCCGCAGAATCATAGCCACGGTATTCGAGCTTTTCAAGCCCTTGAATCAAAATATCAGTTGCATTTGTGTTTCCAACAACACCAACAATTCCACACATAGTATATACGACACAGACCAGCTGTGCTTTCCCCTTAAATTGGTATAGTCTGATTCTCCTTTTACAGAATCAGCAAAAACAGTATATACTTGTTTCTCTCACTTGTCAAGGATAAAAATTGGTCTAGTCTTTCTGACTGGGATTTTATCAGAATTTCACTTGATACCTGACAAGTCAGCATCAATTACTTATAATAAAAAGAGGAGGTATTTGCCATGTGGTTTTTCTTCGCACTTTTATCTGCTGTCTTTGCAGCCTTAACGTCAATTTTAGCCAAGATTGGGATTGAAGGAGTTCCATCCAATCTAGCAACCGCTATTCGTACAGTCGTCGTCATTCTTATGGCCTGGGCCATGGTTTTCTTGACCAATAGTCAGACCGAAATTGTCAACATCAGTAGAAAAAGTTGGCTCTTTCTCATCTTATCAGGCTTGGCCACTGGCGCCTCCTGGCTCTGCTACTACAAGGCCTTGCAGATGGGCAATGCGACTGAGGTATCTGCTGTCGATAAATTCAGTCTCGTCATTACCCTCGTTCTAGCCTTTTTCTTCCTACAGGATGTCCTGACGTTTAAAACAATTATTGGCTGTATCTTGATTACGATTGGGACCTTGGTGATGATATTGTAATAAAAAGTGAGATGAACACCATCTCACTTTTTTATTCTTAAAATCCATTATGGTCGCTGAGTTCCTTGAACCAGTGGCCTGATTTCTTCAGGCGACGTTCCTGTGTTTCCAAGTCAAGCTCAACCAGACCGTAGCGATTTTTATAACTGTTGAGCCATGACCAGCAGTCGATAAAGGTCCAAATCAAGTAGCCCTTACAATTGGCTCCGTCTTCAATAGCACGGTGCAGCTCAAGAAGATGACCTTTGACAAAGTCGATACGATAGTCGTCTTGAATCATGCCATTCTCACGGAATTTTTCTTCCCCTTCAACCCCCATGCCATTCTCTGTCAGCATCCACTCAATATTACCATAATTTTCCTTGATATTTTGGGCAATATCATAAATCCCCTGCTCATAGATTTCCCAACCGCGGTGAGGATTGATCTTACGGCCCGGCATGACGTAAGGTTCGTAGAAATGCTCTGGCAAGAGGGGACTGTCAGGATGCTTAGCAAAACGTGGCGCCATAACGCGCAAAGGTTGGTAATAGTTAACTCCTAGGAAATCAACTATGTTCTCGCGAATGAGTTCTAACTCTTCTGCTGTAGAATCTGGCAGCAAATCATGCTCAGCTAAAATCTCTACTAACTCTTCTGGATAAGCTCCCAAGACAGACGGATCTAGGAAAGATTGGGCTTGGAAGAGATCCGCAATGCGAGCAGCCTTGACATCTGCGGGATGCTGGCTACGTGGATAGGCTGGTGTCAAGTTGAGGACAATCCCAATCTTGGAATCAGGCAAAACTTCATGACAGGCCTTAACCGCAAGACTACTAGCCAGTTGTGTGTGATAGGCAACCTTAACCGCCGCTTTGGCATCTACCTTATGAGGATAGTGGGCATCGTAAAAATAGCCAAACTCTACGGGAACGATGGGCTCATTAAAGGTAATCCATTGGTCCACCAAGTCACCGTATGTCTCAAAACAAAAACGAGCATAGTCTTCATAAGCCTTGACAGTTGCCTTATTTTCCCAACCGTCGCCGTCTTCTTGGAGGGCAAAAGGCAGGTCGAAGTGATAGAGATTGACTAAGAGACGAATCCCTTTGGCCTTAATAGCTTCAAAAACCTGACGGTAGAAAGTCACCCCTTGCGGATTGACCTCTCCACGCCCCTGTGGGAAAATACGAGACCACTGGATAGAAGTACGAAAGGCTGTATGCCCAGTCTCTACCAAAAGCTCAATATCCTTTTCCCAGTTTTCATAGAAGGTCGATGTTTTGTCAGGTCCAATCCCATTGTAGTAGCGATTGGGTTCCACCTGATACCAATAATCCCAGAGATTATCTCCTTTACCATCACCTGGCACTCGTCCTTCTGTCTGTGGTCCAGAAGTGGAGGAACCCCAGACAAAATCCTTTGGAAATTTTAGCATTGTTATACCTCTTCGTTTACTCATTTTTCCCATTATACAGAAAAAACAAGGTAAAAACTAGTTACATTTTTGCCTTGTTTTTCTTCTGATTATAGTTTTTATTTTTTGCTGAGGATTTCAAGCGTTTCAAGCAAGTTGTCTGCATGAACTTCGATGGTGTCACCAGTCGCCTTAATCTTAACTTCTACGATGCCATCAGCTGCTTTTTTCCCAACAGTGATACGGATTGGCAGACCAATCAAGTCGCTATCGCTGAATTTAACCCCGACACGTTCGTTACGGTCGTCTGTCAAGACTTCGTAACCAGCTCCCATCAAGCTTGCTTCAAGTTTTTCTGTTAAGGCTTGCGCTTCTTCATCTTTGACATTGACAGTGATCAAGTGCACATCAAATGGCGCCAATTCTTTAGGGAAGTTAACTCCCCAAGCGTAACGGTATTCCCCTTTAGGCGTTTTGTTGACAAAGAGGCGAGCGTGTTGCTCCATAACTGCTGAGAGAAGACGGCTAACACCAATACCGTAACATCCCATGATGATTGGCACAGCACGACCATTTTCATCCAAAACATCTGCGCCCATACTTGCTGAATAACGAGTGCCGAGTTTGAAAATATGACCGATCTCGATACCACGGGCAAAGTTTAGGACACCTTGTCCGTCTGGGGAAATTTCACCCTCACGAACTTCGCGAATATCTACGTATTCTGCAGTAAAATCACGACCTGGATTCACACCCGTCAAGTGGTAACCATCTTCGTTAGCCCCCACAACAGCATTGCGAACATCTTGTACCTTACGGTCTGCAATGATTTTCACATTTTCTGGCAAACCAACTGGACCAAGTGAACCAAAACCAGCTGGGATAACATTTGCTACTTCTTCCTCGCTCGCAACATCAAAGAAATCTGCTCCCAAGTGGTTTTTCAACTTGACTTCATTGAGTTGGTCATTTCCAACTAGAAGGGCTGCAACAAGCTCACCATCTGCCATGTAGAAGAGGGTTTTGATCGTTTGTTCTTCTGGGACATTTAGGAAGGCTGCAACCTCATCGATGGATTTAACGTCTGGAGTTTCGACGCGAGTCACTTCTTCTGCAGTAACGACACGGTTGCTTGGTTTGTACTCGTTTGTTGCCATTTCTAAGTTAGCTGCATAGCTAGACTCACTTGAGTAGGCAATAGTGTCTTCACCAGAAACCATCCATTTGAGCAATTCTGCCTTGATTTCTTCTTGCACTTCTGCAGGAATTTCATCAAATGAGGCAACTGACTTGTCCAAGACAACCCAGCGGTCGAGGTCTGTACGGGCTGGTGTAATGGCCATAAATTCTTGGCTATCCTTACCACCCATAGCGCCACCATCACCAATGATGGCCTTGAAGTCCAAGCCACTACGAGTGAAAATACGTTCATAGGCTGCCTTGTACTCGTCATAAGTCACATCCAAACTATCGTAATTAGCATGGAAACTATAGCCGTCTTTCATGATAAATTCACGCGTACGGAGAAGTCCGTTACGTGGGCGTTTCTCATCACGGTACTTCGGTTGGATTTGGTAAAGGTTGAGTGGCAATTGCTTGTAAGACTTGACAGAGTCACGAACAATAGCTGTAAAAGTTTCTTCGTGTGTCGGACCTAGGATAAAGTCTGACTTTTCACGGTTTTTCAATTTATAAAGGTATTCACCATAGGTTTCATAACGACCTGATTCACGCCAAAGATCGGCACTGAGAAGGGCAGGCGCTAGCATTTCCACCGCACCAATCTTATCAAACTCTTGGCGCATGATATTCTTAGCCTTTTCAATCACACGGTTAGCGAGTGGTAGGTAAGAATAAACACCAGCAGAAACTTGACGAACATAACCAGCACGCAACATAAGTGCGTGGCTGATAACTTGAGCATCGCTTGGCATTTCGCGAAGCGTTGGGATTAGCATTTTACTTTGTTTCATAATATTCCTCGATTATCTAAAAGAAGAGTCGCATAATGTCATTCCAGGTCACAGCTAGCATCAAGACAACCATGATAACTACACCAGCCATGGTGACATAGGTTTCAATTTCTTGTTTAAGGGGTTTCCGGCGGATAGCCTCTAGGATATTGAGCACAATCTTTCCACCATCCAAAGCCGGAATCGGAATCAAGTTAAAAATCCCGATATTGATGGAAATCATGGCTAGGAAATAGAGGACATTCTCAATTCCATTTTTAGCAGCATCGCTACTTGCCTTAAAAATGGCAACGGGACCGCCGAGTTTGTTCAAATCTGGATGGAAAATCAAGTTTTTCAGAGCCGAAAGGATACGAAGCCCTGAATCAGCAGCGGTTGTAAATCCACCAACAAACATGGATAGAAAGTCTGACTTGACTCCCGGTTGAACCCCGATAATATAACGTCCTTGATTTTCTTCTGGCGTTACCGTGACTTGTTTTTCGCTACCATTTTCAGAAATGGTCACATCTAAGGTCGGGGCTGTCTTGTCCTTGGTATCTGCTTCCACAGCCTGAGTCAAGTCTTGCCAATTCTTAACCTCATGCGAGCCGACCTTGGTAATTTGAGCGGTCTCAGCTACGCCTACCTTAGCCAAAGCTCCCTCTGGCATGACATGAAAGAGATTGGTCTGAGTGTCTCTAACACCGCCCTGCAAAAAGATCAAGATCCAAAAAACAACAACACCTAAGATAAAGTTATTCATAGGACCTGCAAAGTTGGTGATGAGCTTGCCCCAGATAGAAGCATTTTGATACTGTACATCCAGAGGAGCAATGCGCACTTCGGTTCCGTCTTCTTCAACCACCGTTGCATCATGATCCACTGTAAAAGTCTTTTCTTCTTCCAGGACCAAACCCTTGATAAAGAGCTTGTCTTCAAAGTCAAACTGGGTTACCCGCATAGGAAGAGCCGTTTGATCCAGTTTCTTCCCTGAGAGGTTGATCCGTTTGACCTTACCATCATCAGCAAGTGTTAAACTGACTGGAGTTCCTGTCTTGATTTCTGTCGCATCATCACCCCAGCCTGCCATACGAACATAGCCTCCTAGAGGAAGGATTCGAATGGTATAAGCAGTACCATCCTTGCCGATATGGGAAAAAATCTTGGGCCCCATACCAATGGCAAATTCACGAACTAGAATGCCTGATTTCTTGGCAAAATAAAAATGTCCAAACTCATGCACCACCACAATAATCCCAAAAACGAGGATAAAGGTTAGCAATCCAATCATTCAATATTCCTTTCTTTAAAACAGGCCAAATAAGTGCATCATTGGAAACACAATCAGCATGCTGTCAAAGCGATCCAACACACCGCCATGTCCAGGGATAAATTTCCCAGAATCCTTGACACCGAAATGGCGTTTCATGGCACTCTCAATCAAGTCACCAAACTGACCTGCCACACTGAAGAAGGCAGCAAAGAGACTCATTCTATAAATTCCATAAGGAAGAGCAACTGTACTGTCCACTAGCATGAAGATTACCGTTATCAGTACCGCACCTAAAATACCCCCGACAAAGCCCTCAATACTCTTATTAGGAGAAACTCTTGGCGCCAATTTATGTTTACCAAAATTCATCCCTGTCAGGTAGGCTGCGCTATCTGTCGCCCAAACGATAAAAAGGGCCAACAGTACCTTGTCAAAACCTGCCACCCGAGCATCTAGTAAGGCATTGAAGCCAAAACCAACATAAAAACTCACAGCAATTGGAAAAGCGGCATCTTCAATCGTATAGTTTTTACTGAAAACGGTCGTCCCTAGCATTATGGTAATCAGAACACTATAGGCAACCACATTTCCATCAACAGGCAAAAAAGTTAGGTAATTTTCTAAAGGAACTGTGAGAGCGAAGGTCGCAAAAAGAGTCAAAGCACCCTCAATGGTCATAGTCTTTAGTCCCTTCATGTGCAAGAGTTCATGGACGCCTAGCATCGCTAACAAGCCAATCCCTATCTGCAACAAGAGCCCTCCTGCAAACAAGACTGGAAGGAAAATCGCCAGGGCCAATACCGCAAACAATGTTCTCTTTTGTAAATCCTTGGTCATATCTTCTCCTAAACTCCTCCAAAACGGCGATTGCGATGGTTAAAAGCAGCAATAGCTTCCTGCAAGGCAGCTTCATCAAAATCAGGCCACAAGGTATCCGTAAAATAAAGCTCGCTATATGCTGCTTGCCATGGCAAGAAATTACTCAAACGCAACTCACCACTCGTACGGATAATCAAATCAGGATCCCGCAAATCCTTTGGCAGGTGTTGCGTAAAAAGATAGTCCCCAATCATATCTTCTGTGATGTCACCAGGGTTGATTTTAGCATCTAGAACATCTTGAGCCAAGCCCTTAAGAGCCTGCGTAATTTCAGCACGGCCACCATAGTTAAGCGCAAAATTGAGAATCAAGCCCGTATTGTTCTTGGTCAACTCCTCTGCTTTTTTCAAAGCTTCAAAAGTCGGCTTAGGCAAACGGTCTGTCTCTCCAATCATCTGAATCTTAACGTTATTTGCGTGCAATTCAGGGACATAGTTATCATAAAATTCGACTGGCAAGTTCATGATAAACTTGACCTCTTGATCTGGGCGTGTCCAGTTTTCCGTTGAAAAGGCATAAACCGTGATGACCTTGACTCCCATCTTGTTAGCTGCCTTGGTCACCTTTTGAAGGGCTTCCATCCCCGCCTTGTGTCCGAAGACCCGCGGTTGCATCCGTTTTTTAGCCCAACGACCATTCCCATCCATGATGATGCCAATATGAGCAGGAACCTGTGTTGGAACCTCAACTTCTACAGCTTTATCTTTCTTAAAAAATCCAAACATGTTCTTATTCCTATTCAAAAATCTATCGTTTCATTATACCATATTTCCCTATTTTCTTCTATTGGTAAGTTATTAGCTCTCCGTACAGACAAAAAATAAGCCGCCTGATTGGGCGACTTAATTTTATAGGGAGATTATTATGAAAAAGTTTTAGGAGTTTAAGTTAAGTTCCTCTTAACTTATGAACCTAGTATACCGTCCCTAACTTAAATTTTTCTTAAGTTTTTTGAGAAAGTTAGATTTTTCCATTTTTCTTGCCAATTTTTCTTGGACAAGCGTTCTTGATAGAGCTTCATTCGGTCCTCATTCTCTAAGAAGTGAGGAGTTGGGGATACGTGAAAGTTAAAAATATCCTCTAAACCATAAGGCGCAAAGAGCTCTAAAGTTGCGTCGGAATGCAAGCGGAGTCCTATCGCCGTACAGCGTTCGGGATACTTACTCATGGCATCACGAGAACTCGTGTAAGGCGCAGTGTGGGGACTGTGCAGATGCATATAGACCTGATTTTTCAACTCCCACTGATACTGAGGAAAATCTTCTCTCAGCTTTTTCTCTAGGGATACTGTTTCCTCATAAGAAACATCTGGATCAAAAAAAATCACATCCACATCCGTCTCACTATCAAAAGGCGATTTGTCTGACAAGAGATTCCAGATGAAATTTCGTACCGAACCAGCTGCTAACCAGGAATCTTTCAACTCCAAGTCGCGGATGACACTCAGAATAGCCATCATGTCAGGATTTTCTCTAACACTATCTAAGATTTCTTGTTTATTTTTCATTATACTCATACCCCAAATGCTCGTAAGCCTTAGCGGTCGCAACTCGTCCTGAACGAGTTCGCATGATAAAACCTTTTTGAATCAAGTAAGGTTCGTACATATCTTCGACTGTCTCACGCTCCTCGGCAATATTAACAGAAAGAGTTCCTAAACCGACAGGACCACCACCGTACATCTCAATCATGGTGCGAAGGATTTTTTGGTCTACATAGTCCAAACCTTCACGGTCTACATCCAGCATGGTCAAAGCCTTATCCGTAATCACATCATCAATCAAGCCATCCCCCATAATCTGGGCATAGTCGCGCACGCGCTTGAGGAGACGATTGGCGATACGAGGAGTTCCTCGACTGCGTAAGGCCAACTCCGAAGCTGCCTCATGGGTGATTTCCATCTCAAAAATATCTGCTGTCCGCTCAACAATCTCTGTCAAGTCAGCGTGGGCATAGTATTCCATATGACCCGTAATCCCAAAACGTGCCCGCAGAGGATTTGAGAGCATCCCCGCACGGGTCGTCGCACCAATCAAGGTGAATGGTGGCAAGTCCAAATGAACACTGCGACTGCCTTCACCCGCCCCAATCATGATATCAATGTAGAAGTCTTCCATGGCACTATAAAGCACCTCTTCCACCGACATGGGCAAGCGATGAATCTCGTCAATAAAGAGAACGTCTCCAGGCTCCAAATCATTCAAAATCGCTACCAGATCACCCGCTTTTTCGATAACAGGACCAGAAGTTTGCTTGAGATTGACTCCCAGTTCATTGGCAATAACAAAGGCCATGGTCGTTTTCCCCAAACCTGGAGGCCCAAATAAGAGCACATGGTCCAGCGCTTCATCCCGCATTTTGGCAGCTTCGATAAAGATTTGCAGCTGGTCCTTGACCTTATCCTGCCCAATATATTCACGTAAATACTGAGGACGGAGGGTACGTTCTACCAACTCCTCATCCCCCATGATCTCATTATCTAAAATTCTACTCATGGCTCTATTATATCAAAAATCCAAGCCACAAACAAAAAAGCCACCTGATTGGGTGGCCTCTTTAGGGAGATTATTATGAAAAAGAAAAGTTTAGGATTTCATTAAATAAAGGGTACTCAATGAAAATCGAAATCAGACTAGGCAGATAGACGCAAGCATAACTATAGTTAGCTAAGTCGACTCTAACGAAGATTGATGAGATTTTCGAAGAGTATTAGGAGGTCTTTATTTAATGATTATATAATACACAAGGAGACTTAAAATTCCCTTAATTTTTAAATCAATCACTAACAATTTTCTTTAACAGCTGTTTGACCTGCAATACGTCCAAAAGTAAAGATATCCGTAAGCGAATTTCCTCCTAGACGGTTACCTGCATGGAGTCCACCTGCGACTTCTCCGGCAGCATACAAACCAGGGATAATCTGACCGTTTTCATTCAAAACGTGTGTTGAAGTATCAATCTTGAGTCCACCCATTGTATGGTGAACGGCCGGTTTTCTCGGTGTTGCGTAAAATGGCGCAACCTCACACTTGAGATCAAAACTACCTTTATTAAATTCAGGATCAAAACCTGCATCTACATAGGAATTGTAATTCTTAATCGTTTCCACTAGAACTTGTGGATCTACACCAATCTGAACCGCTAACTCTTCTATCGTATCTGCACGGTAGAGAGTGCCTGCTTTGACTTGGGCATCGATTTTTTCTTGGCTAGTGTTGTAGGCAGTTTCCTTGATACGTTCATCTGCGATTAGATAGAACAAGCCTCCATTATCAATCGCCGCTTGAGATAGCTTGTCTCGGCTACCGTACTCATCTACAAAGCGCTTCCCTTCAGTATTTACCATGATGAAGTTTGCTGGAGGAACTTGAAGTCCTGAGAAAAGAGCTCCTGTCACTGGATCAGATACTGGCATCATTTGACTAAAGCCCATACCCACCAAATCTGTACCTACACTTTGCCCTAAAAGAATACCATCTCCTGTTACAGCTGGTGTATTAGATGTAGCGATATCATCTGCAATTTCAGTCCAGTAGGTATTGTATTTTTGTAGCATCTTTGTATTGGCACCAAATCCTCCAGAAGCTAGAACAACGGCATCTGAATTGACAATGATGGTTTGACCGTTTCGACCTTCTGCTCTGACACCCTTGACAGCCCCGTCTTTTACAAGCAATTCTTTAACTGGAGAGTCAGTCAAGATTTTGCCACCATGCTCTAGAACATTTTTTTGTAGGACAGATATAAAGGCATACCCCATTGGTTGAACCGGCTTATGGCCACGACGCCAAAGGGCTCCAACTGGCATTGTCACTTCACTACGAACAAATTCAACGCCGATGTCTTCCAACCAACGAACAGACTCTAGGGCTCGTTCGGTTAATACAGAAACCAAATCGTATTGCCCATGAATTTCATTTCCTTGTAAATCTTTTCGTTTCCCACCGATATAGGTTTGGATACGGTAAAGTAAGGTAGAGTCAAACAAATAGCTCGGGTCCTGCAAATACTGCTCAACCTCAACTTTCAAGGCTCTAAAGTCCTCTAGATATTCTGGATCAATCGTTGATTCATCTGTCGCAATCAATTCTTGAAGCGTATGAGCCTCACCTGGATGAGCTGCGAAGGTTCCTTGCCATGCTGGATCTGGTGCATTCATTGGACCACCTGCACGAACAGTATTTCCTCCAATTGCAGGAAATTTCTCAACAACAATTGGCTTCTTACCAGCTTGTAAGACTGCAGCCGCTGCAGCTAATCCAGCTCCTCCGCCTCCGACGATGACAACGTCTGCCTGATAGGTTTTATCTTCTTTATCTAGGGCAGATGGCGCTTTTGAACGCTTCCGTAAAACATCTGGATTTGCACCGGCTTGTTTGACTGCACGCGCAACTCCATCTAAAACACCATTTGAAGTCACAGAAGCTCCTGACACCGCATCAACATTTAAGGTTTGTCCCTCAATGATTTCTGCTGGAATACGGGTAAAGACGACATCTGCGATTCCTGAAGATTCTCCAGAAGAATCGATTTCAATTTTTTCAATACGGTCCTCAGAAACCGTTACATCCATCGGTAATTTACCATTATGACCTTCAGTTGTAACATGGTAAGTCCCCGGTTCAAAGCGGACTTCTTCAGGAAGATTTAGTTGGTTTGCGACGGATACAAAGCGAAGGAAGCGATAAAAACAACTATCTAGGAAATCAACGGTTCGCTCATCAATCAAATCTCCATTGTCATCAAACGCTCGATGCGCTCGACCAAGTAAAAACTCACTACCTGGCATAACTGTTGCATTTACCCCAGGAGCATCCAAAATCTGACGAAGATGAAGTTGGGCACGTGAGGAACCTTGAATATCGTAAGAAGCTCCGACAATCATTGTCGGCTTTCCGTCTAGTGGATGAATGTTAAAAGACAACCACTCGAGCAAGCTATTCAAACTTGATGGAATCGTATGATTGTGCTCGGGTGTCGAGATAATGACACCATCAGCTTCTGAAATAGCTTGATTAAACTTCTGAATAATAGGTGTATCTGTTTGATCATCTGTTTCATTGAACATTGGTACATCTGTTATTTCTAAAATCTCAATATCCGTTTTCTGAGCAAAATGTCTTTTCATAAATTGCAACAGGTTGCGATTATAGGATTTTTTTGCATTAGTCCCAACAATAGCTACTAATTTCATGGATTGTTCTCCTTTCTTGAAATACCTATGCTTTCAACCATTCTTCCCAAATGAAAGATTTCTTACGATTTGTATCTTCTGGTTTGACTAAAGCCTTTGTTAGTTCAACAAAATTTTGAAACTCTGAAAAATGTTCTTCTAGTTCTGCAACCTTTTCAGGATTGTTCAAATGACACTCATCATCTAGGACTTGCTCAGAATGACCTAGAAAGAACTCTGTACCAGGCATAACTCTCGCTTTAAGCTCCGGCGCATCTAAAATCTGACGTAAATGTGCCTGCGCTCTAGATGTTCCTAGCAAGCCAAGAGAAGCACCAACAATCATAGTTGGTTTATTGATTAAGGCACGACTGGTATAAGCAATCCACTCCAAAGCAGAGGCCAAAGGTGCTGGTATCGTGTGGTCGTACTCAGGTGTTGAAATAATCACACCATCTGCGGCAAGAATTTTTTCTGAAAAAGCTTGAACTTCAGCTGGTGCTTGCTTGTCCTCAGGTTCGTTAAATGCTGGCAATTGTTTGATTTCCAATACCTCAATGTCGGCTTTATCCGAAAAGTGCTTTTGCATAAATTTCAAGAGTTTCAGATTGGTTGAGCGATCTGAATTGGTTCCAACGATAGCAACTAGTTTCATCTTGGTACCCCTTTCATTTATTTAATCTACTTTCATTATACTACTTTAGAAAATCTTGTAAATCCTTGATAATAAAGACCGTGTTATTCTATCAGATTATCGTACTTTAGTACAAGTTCGTGAAAAAATTAACAAAATATCTTCTTAAACTATTGACCAGCTTCCTTAACTATGATATAGTCTTGGTGAAAAAATATACATTTAAGGAGGATGTTTTTATGAAAGAGACATTCAATCGTTGGCGGATTTTAGTCGCGTCCACAGCCATTCTTCTTTGCACAGGTGCCGTCTATTCCTTTTCTGTTTTTGCCGGACCACTTAGCAGTTCAACAGGCTGGTCCATGTCTGATATTATGTTAGCATTTGCTATCAACTCTGCAATCGGCCCTATCCCCATGATTCTTGGAGGTTATTTAGTTGACAAAGGTTACGTAAAATGGACCATCGCCCTCGGTGCTCTTCTATTTGCTAGCGGATTTTACTTAACCGGCTATGCCAATTCACCAGCCATGCTTTATTTGACCTATGGATTAATGGCCGGGCTTGGTCAAGGTTTTGCCTATTCAGGTGCCCTCTCCAATTCACTTCGCCTCTTCCCTGATAAACGTGGCTTAGCCTCTGGAATTCTGACAGGTGGCATGGGATTTGCCGCAGTCATCGCTTCTCCAGTCGCGAGCAATCTCATTCAACAACAAGATGCCTTCTTTGCTTTTCGTACAATTGGGCTAGTCTATATTGTTGTTATCATCTGTGCAATTTTCTTTATCAAGGCAGCTCCAAGTGGCTACCAACCAGCAGGCTGGAAAGCTCCTATCCCAACCAAACAAGGACCTACTAATAAGAACTGGAAACAAATGCTACAAAGTCCTCTGTTTTACATTATCATTAGCATGTTCTTTGTTGGCGCCTTTTCTGGTTTGATGATTGCCTCTCAAGCATCACCAATCGGTCAATCAATGTTTGGACTCTCTGCAGGCACTGCAGCTCTCTATGTCTCTCTTTATTCAATCGCAAACTCTAGTGGTCGTTTTATCTGGGGATCACTTTCTGATAAAATCGGCCGTTCAAAGACCTTATTGATTATCTATTCTGTCATTGTCCTAGCTTTATTCTCCCTAACTATCGTTCCTGGTCAATTCGGGTTTACCTTAGGAATTATTGGGCTTGGTATCTGCTTTGGTGGTGTTATGGGGGTCTTCCCATCTATCGTCATGGAAAATTACGGTCCTGCAAATCAAGGGGTCAACTACGGTATCGTCTTCACTGGATATTCTTTAGCAGCATTTTTCGCTCCCAAGGTCGCTGTTCAAATGGCAATGGCTAATAATGGAAATTATAGTGTAGCTTTTTATGTGGCTATTGCTTTGGCCTTCATTGGACTTATGCTTACTATTTTTTATATGAAAAAGAAAGCTTAAAACTCGAAAACTTCCTAGATAAGGAAGTTTTTTTGGTATAATAAAAGTAGTAATAGAATATTGGGAGGATTTACCATGGCAGACCGTTCACGTTTCTTACGAGATAACCCATCTGACTTCCCATATGATTTTGAAAAACAAATCTTATCCAAAACATCTCCTGACACAATCTATCATTGTCATCCTGAGCTAGAGATTATTTATGTTACAAAGGGTTCTGCCATCGTTCATATCAACTCAGAACGCTTTGAAAGTCGTAAAGGAGATATTTTTCTTATCCAACCGACCTCTCTCCATGCTATCTATTCTCACAAAGATCAAGAACTATTTTCTACCAGCTTTCGAATTCATCTAGATTATCTTGGTAGAAGTCAAATTGACAGCTTTAGCCAACGCTATATCCAACCCCTCCACTCTGGTCACTTTTGCCTCACTCCTCAAATATCACCAGGCGATAAGGCCTATGATCAAATTCAATCCTGCCTTCTTTCCCTCTTTTCTATCCTTGAAGAAAAAGGCATATACTACGACCTACTCATAAAATCTAAACTATACGAATTGCTTCATCTTCTCTTTAAGTATAGATACGTCCATCGACACTATACAGATGATACCTACCAAAAATACCAAAAACTAAAAGAAGTGATTTGCTACCTTGAACAGCATTACTCAGAACCCATTCATATTGAGCAACTGGCTGCAACATTTGGATATAGTAAAAATCACTTTATGAGTATTTTCAAGCAACATACTGGAGCCAGTTGTATGGACTACCTGCTCCAGTTACGTCTTGAGAAATCCTGTGAGAAACTCGTCCAAACCAACCTCAGCATTCAAGAAATTGCAAGCCAGGTCGGTTTCACCAACCTTTCAAACTTCAACCGTCAATTTAAGCAGCACTATTACCTAACACCTAGACAGTATCGAAATCAACAACTAAAAAAGAAAACATAATTCTTTCTCCTTAGTCTTTTCTAAGGAGTTTTTTCAAACAAAAAAGCCACCTGATTGGGTGGCCTCTTTAGGGAGATTATTATGAAAAAGAAAAGTTTAGGATTTCATTAAATAAAGTTAGGAGGTCTTTATTTAATGGTTATATGATACAAGATGAATCTTAAAGCTAACTTAACTTTTTCTCTGATTTATCATTTTTTAAAAAATTTTTTTACAAATGGATTTTTCCTCTCCAAGTCATAAAAAGCCACCTGATTGGGTGACTTCTTTAGGAGATTATGATGAAAAAGAAAAGTTTGGGATTTCATTAAATAAAGGGTACTCAATGAAAATCGAAATCAGACTAGGCAGATAGACGCAAGCGTAACTATAGTTAGCTAAGTCGACTCTAACGAAGTATGGTGAGATTTTCGAAGAGTATTAGGAGGTCTTTATTTAATAACTATATGATACAAGAGGATACTTAAACTTTACTTAAGAAAAAATAATTTTTTTATCTTTTTCGATCCACCCAAATCATTCCTGTACAATCATAAGTAGATAAGGTTTCAAATCCCAGAGATCGATAGAATCCCAAGTTTTTTTCTGTCTGTTCGGTCACTAGTTGGACTTGATAGGCATCTTTGTAATCACCTAAAGCCTCTTTCATCAAGTCGCTACCAATCCCTTGGCGCTGATAGCTAGGCAAAACGATCAAATCCTGGACAAAAATCGATGAAAAACCATCTCCGACCAAACGGACCAAGCCTACCACGGCATCACCATCAAGTGCCAAATAAATCGCTAGTGAGTGAGACAGAGCTTTCTCCAACATCTGAGGTTGATGTGTATAATTTGTCCATCCAACTGCCTGATAGAGATGCAAAACATCCTCTAACTTAACAACTTCTTGCTTTCTAATAGTCATCATCTCAACACCTCTCAGAATTCTCTTAAGCTCTTGTACTGCCGTCCATTTTTATCAAAATTTTCAGGAGCTAACCATGTTTCTAAACGAGCTTTGACTTGAGGCCAGTCCTTATCAATCATAGAGAGCCAATCCGTATCCCTCGTGCGCCCCTTATAAACGACTGCCTGGCGGAAGGTCCCTTCATAGACAAAGCCCAAACGTTCCGCAGCTCGTCTTGATGGCAGATTTAGAGCATCGCATTTCCACTCATATCGACGATAGTTAAGCTCCTCAAAAACATAGCGAGCTAGGAGATATTGAGCCTCCGTCCCTATCCTCGTACCCTTAAGAGCAGGAGAAAAAGTGACAGCACCCACTTCTATTACTCGGTTATTCTGATCAATGCGCATGAGTGAAAAAGTTCCCAAAGCCTTACCAGTTTCCTTATCTATAATCGCATAGTAAAAACGGTCCTTACGAGCCAACATCTGATTTAAGACGGTAACCAGTTCCTCCATATCTGCCACTGGTTCCTGAAAAAGGTAGGTCCACATCTCACGAGGCGTATCAGGACCATAAACAGCTAGCAGATCCTCCGCATGCTTTTCCACTGAAAGAGCCTCTATCTGAGCGTAGCGCCCTTCTAAGAAATCAATGGAAGGCAATTCACCTGGTGTATAACCTTCCATTGACTCACCAATTATCTGACCATATTCATTTACTGGCATTGTTTTTCTCCTTGTTTTACGCTGAAAATACTATATCATAATTTGCTCTATATGGAAACTAGCACTCTCCCCAAACCTCATCCTCAACACTACATTAGTGATTCGTTTTCTTTCTTTTATCTTCTAAGGCTTGATTAATTCGTTGAGTGAGCTTGTGAGTTTGCCAGATCTGGTACAACCATATCAGTCCATAAATTAATAAGAAAAAGAACCAAAGCAAGGGACTCAACAATGCTGAACCCCAGCCAAAAAATAAATAGGTCAATACTAAAATAGTAGCTGTCGCTAACAAATGAACTCCCACACGCATACTATAAGCAAGAAACTCTAGCCTTTCAAGGATTAAGGTCAATACACCCATAATTCCACTCATCAAAAACAAAGCTAGAATATTTTTTGTCGTTGGTGCGGGATAGGTAATACCTGAATAAAACTGAGCCAATAACACCAAACTCAAATAAACAAAGGAGGCCGTACGCATTCCCGATACAAAATAAGCAATCAATCGCTTCATGATTTTCTCCTATAAACCTAGATAATCCATTAAGGACTTAACGTATTTCCGACTCACACTCGATTTGAGACCCCGAGTCATCTTAGCCATCATGTTCCCTGAAAAGCTATCCGATAATGACTCTAAATGGTCAATGTTTATAACTGAATGACGCGATATCTGTATAAAGTTACGTCGATTAATTCGATTCTGAAAGTTTGTCAATGTTTCCTTAGTTTTATAAATCCCATCTACCGTATAAATGGTCAACAAATTCTTATCGATATCTGCTAGAATAAGATCCTCAATTTTCACCATAACCAGATGATCATCCGTTCGAATAGGAATGACCACCTGATTAGTCGTTGAAAATTGTTCTAAATACTCCATGACTTCTCTTGCTTGGTCGGTTAACTGAGCTGCCTGAATTAAAATGTGTGGGTCTTTTTCTGAAAACTCTGTCTTCATTTCAAAACGAATCTTCATTTTCTCTCCAATACACCTTTATTTTCTCTTGCTAAACACTTTAACAAATAAAAGCCAAAGAAGAATAGCGACGAGACTGATAATAACCACTATAAAGTATGTTTCTTCCTTTGTCAATAGTTCTTGCCAGTTGATTTGGATTCCCATTTTTTCTTGAAATTCCTGTAACAGACTGTTATTTCCTGAAAATGCGGTTTCTAACCGATCTTTCATCAAAACTTGTCGATAGAGAGAAGCAATATAAGTTGCAGGGGTACATTTCATGAAAAGCTGTGCAGAATCAGGTAATACTCCAATGGGGATATAAGTTCCTACTAAAAATCCAGAAGCAGTTCCCACTATCGTTGCCAGTTTACCAAGGCTATCTACAGATTGAAAACGGTAAATCAAGAGAACATTTACCAAACTTGAAAGCAGACTGCTTAACAACATAATCAAAGCGATTTCCGGTAAATGACTGATAACTGGGCTCTCTTTAAAATAAAAACTCATAACAGCAAACATAAACACCTGCATGACAAAAGAAATAACAATACTACTGATTAGATAGGACGCCTGTAAGCCCCAGTTACCTAAATCTGTCAAGAAAAGATCTTGATCCACTTGATTTTCGCGGTCCTGAACCATTTGTTTAAGAGCCGTAAAACTGGTTGTCATCCCAGTCACAGCCAAGGTCCCACCCATCAGCCAGTTGTTTAAAAGGTTCGTACTATTAGGGAGTTGGGACCAAGAATCCGTCAAATTCTTCTGCAAAAAAATGATATAAAGGAGGAAGGAAATCAATGCCCCCAATAATGAGAAAAATACTCCCGAACGATTACGAAAATATAAGATAAAATTCCGTTTCAATAAAGCTAACATTAGCGAACCTCTCTTCCTGTAAGTGCAATAAAGGCATCATCCATAGTACCCGGACGAAACTCAAAAGCATCAATTTCTTCTCGAACTTTTGCCAAATATTCAATGGCTTCCTGTGACGTCCTTGGATAAAAAAGATATTTCAACTCATTTTCTTCCTCTACTGTCATTCCAGTCTGTAGCAGCTTTTTTAAATCCTTCATTTCCTTAAAACGAATTTTTAGAATATTAGATGCATACTGACTTTTAATAGCAGTCGCAGAACCTTGCGCAATCACTTTCCCATGATCAACGATATAGATCTGATCCGCTTCATCTGCTTCATCCAGATAATGAGTCGTTAAGATAATAGTCATCCCTTCATCCTTTTGTAGTCGATACAGTAGATCCCAGATGGATTTGCGAGTTTGAATATCAAGACCTGTCGTTGGTTCATCCAAGAAAAGAATATCTGGTCGCGAAAGAAGAGCACGCGCAATATCAACCCGACGTTTTTGCCCACCTGACAAAGTCCCATATAGTTGTTTCTGGAAAGCAGTCAAACCCAGTTGATGAATCAAATCATCCACACGACTTGCCGCAATCTCCTTATACTGTTGAGCACGAATCGTGAGATTTTCCCTAACCGTCAACATCTCATCCAGTACACTAGCTTGAAAAACAACTCCGATTTTCGTATTTGGCGCATATCGAATCTGACCCTTTGTCGGCTTTTTCAAACCGATTAACATGGAAATAGTGGTTGATTTCCCTGCACCATTGGGTCCCAAAATAGCATTGAAACTTCCTTTTTCAAACTCTAACTGAATATCATCGACAGCCATATGATTGCCGTACCGTTTAGTCAAATGTTTAGCTTGTAAAATCATATTTTTTCCTCCTCTTAACCACACTAGTTTAACAAAAAGTATGAAAGAAAAATCGACTTTTGAGATAAGCAGTTAAAATGAAAGGCCAAGTGGTAAAATAATGGGGGTTAAATTAAAGTAGAGCAGGCTGCAACCGTTTTTCTCCTATCGAATCACTAGAGGAAGTTTAAAATCACTTACAACCACACATTATATTTTTAAACATGCGCTACAAAAGAGGTATTCTATAGCATCCGGCAGAAAAATCCAGGAGTCAATAGTATTGTTCTCGCTAAACCAAGCAATAAAAAATGAATCAGAAATCATGGCACACACTCCCTTCTAGTAAAATGAAAATGCTGAATGGGGCAGGATTGAATTTGAAGCAAGCAAGTATGGTCCTGAATTTGAAACTGCCATTAACGATAAGTCTATCTATTAGGAAAGAAATCTTCAATACAAGCAAAAACAGCTCTTGTTATCCAAGAAGAGCTGTTCTATTTTATGAAAGAGAGAGTCACTAGTGACCCTTGTGCTTCTCTCTACGTTTTTGCTGTTTGCGTTCAAATCTCTCTTGCTTGAGCAATTGCTTTTGGAGACTAGACTGTTGTTTTGAATGCTTTTTTTGTTCCTCGTACTGCAACTGCAAGAGCTCTTGTGACTTAGAAGAAACTTTCTGCTTCACCTGTTTCTTTACAGCTCGCTGCAGACGCTTCGGATTCTTAATCTTCACATGCTGTTTGACTGTTGCCTCTGGACTAAAAGATAACCGAGCAAACTGAGTCTGTAAAAGTTTCAAAATTTCATCCTCTTTTGGTTCCTGACCAAATGTCACACGACAAACTTGATAAGTTCCCTCACACTCTTGTTCAAACAATCCATGCCAAAATCCATCTTCAAAATAAACTGTCAAGCCAATTGAAACGATTTCCACGACAGCACCTCCTTAAATCTATCCCTAAGAATGGACAACCAAGGAGGAAGGTTACTGATAGGCTTGCCTACGTCTGGACTACCAACCAGAACTGTGTTTTTATCTTAGTTGGGACTATTATAGCATAATCCAATTTAAAAATCCTCCAGATTCTACTCTGAAGGATTCCTATCTTATTTCACAACGATATTAACAAGCTTGTTAGGTACACTAATCACTTTCACGATTTCCTTGCCATCAATCACTACTTTGACTTTTTCATCAGCCAGAGCGATTTCTTGCAATTCTTCGCGTGATAGGTCTTTAGCAACCATGAGTTTAGCACGGACTTTACCTTTGATTTGGACGACGATTTCGATTTCATCTTCAACTAATTTGCTTTCGTCCCATGTTGGCCAAGCCACGTAAGAGATGGATTCACCTGTTGCTGCAACTGTTTGCCAGAGTTCTTCTGCCAAGTGAGGTGCAAATGGGGCAATCAATTGGATAAAGCCTTTGGCGTAGTCTACATAGAGTTTGTCTTCCTTGTTGGCAGCGTTGACAAAGACCATAAGTTGGGCAATTGCTGTGTTGAATTTCATGGATTCGATTTGCTCAGTTACAGCCTTAACAGTTTCGTTATAGATCTTGTCAAGAGCACCATTGTTGTCCGCAACGATTTCTTTACTTGTAATCAAACGGTAAACACGGTCGAGGAATTTACGGCTTCCTTCCAGACCTTCTTCTGACCAAGCGATAGAGGCATCGAGTGGTCCCATGAACATTTCATAGACACGAAGGGTGTCAGCGCCGTATTGTTCCACCACATCGTCTGGATTGACAACGTTCTTGAGAGATTTAGACATCTTAGCTGGTGCTTGCTCCAACTCTTCTCCTGTTTCCACATGGAAGAAAGAACCGTCACGTTTTTCAACCTTGTCAGTCGCTACAAGAGCTCCACGGTGGTCACGGTAGCTTGTTCCCAAAATCATCCCTTGGTTAAAGAGTTTTTGGAATGGTTCCTTAGTCGGAACAACACCGAGGTCATAGAGGAATTTGTGCCAGAAACGAGCATAGAGCAGGTGAAGAACGGCATGCTCTGCACCACCCACATAGATATCTACTGGCAACCATTGTTTGAGGAGGTCCTCATCAGCCAATTTTTCTGTGTTATGTGGGTCAATATAGCGGAGGTAGTACCAGCTTGAACCAGCCCATTGTGGCATGGTGTTGGTTTCACGACGACCTTTAACGCCATCTTCACGCGTCACTTCCAACCAGTCAGTCAAGTTAGCCAACGGGCTTTCACCAGTACCTGAAGGGCGAATATCCTTTGTTACTGGCAAGACAAGTGGTAATTCACTTTCTGGAACAGCTGTTGAAGTCCCATCTTCCCAATGAATGATTGGAATTGGCTCCCCCCAGTAACGTTGACGGCTAAAGAGCCAGTCGCGGAGACGGTAGGTAACCTTCTCTTGACCACAACCTTTTTCTTCCAACCAAGCCACAATTTTAATAATTGCGTCTTCTTTGTTAAGGCCATCTAGGAAGTCTGAATTGACATGAAGACCATCTTCTGTGTAAGCAGCTTCTGCTACATTTCCACCTTCAAGCACTTCGACGATTGGAAGACCAAATTGTTTGGCAAATTCCCAGTCACGTTGGTCATGGGCAGGCACGGCCATGACAGCACCTGTTCCATAACTAGCAAGAACATAGTCTGCAATCCAGATTGGGATTTCCTTGCCATTGACAGGATTGATGGCATAAGCACCCGTCCAAACACCAGTTTTTTCCTTGGCAAGGTCGGTACGAGCCAAGTCAGACTTGAGGCTGGCTTGATGTTTGTAGTCTGCTACGGCTTCAGCTTGCTCTGGACTTGTGATAGCGTCAACCAAGTCATGCTCAGGAGCCAAGACAGTGAAAGTCGCACCGAAAAGAGTGTCAGGACGAGTCGTAAAGACTGTGAATTCCTTGTCTGTTCCCTTAACTTTAAAGGTTACATTGGCACCAGTTGATTTACCAATCCAGTTGCGTTGCATATCCTTGATAGATTCTGGCCAATCCAACTCATCCAAGTCATTAAGCAATCGCTCTGCATAGGCCGTGATTTTAAGCATCCATTGACGCATCGGTTTGCGGACAACTGGATAGCCTCCACGCTCAGACGTTCCGTCAGGAAGGACTTCTTCGTTTGCGATAGCTGTTCCCAACTCTTCAACCCAGTTTACAGGCACTTCGGCTTCATAGGCCAGGCCTTTTTCGTAAAGCTTAGTGAAAATCCATTGCGTCCACTTATAGTAGTTTGGATCTGTTGTGTTAACCTCACGATCCCAGTCGTAAGAGAAGCCAAGCGCATTGATTTGACGTTTGAAGTTGGCAATGTTTTCCGCTGTGAATTCTGCTGGGTCATTCCCCGTATCCATAGCGTATTGCTCTGCAGGCAAACCAAAGGCATCCCAACCCATTGGGTGAAGGACATTATAGCCTTGCGCACGTTTGTAACGACTGAGGATATCGGTTGCAGTGTAGCCTTCTGGGTGCCCTACGTGCAGACCTGCTCCAGACGGGTAAGGGAACATGTCAAGCGCATAAAACTTCGGTTTTGAGGCATCTGTTCCTGTCTTAAATGTATGATGTTCTGCCCAGTAACCCTGCCACTTAGGTTCAATTTCTTTATGATTATAAAAACTCATGGTCTCTCTCCAATTTTGTGATGTTACTATTATACCATTTTTGGGGGAATTTGAAAGACGAGAAATGTTCTTTTAGACTTGGATAAAATGAAATACTGAGTCGCAAATCCAACTTATTTAACAGGAAAAAATTAGCTCCCACTTGGAGCTAATTTTTTATTTCTTCCATCTTCTCACGTCCGAGCTCTCGATAGCTACGGTCACCAACAACTTCTACGCTAAACTGACCGTCCTCATATTCAAGAATCGTCACGCTACCATTATCTAGACCATGTGGATGCATACCATTGATCAGATACACAATAGTCCCAATGGTCATTCCATGGCTGACGACGAGAGCATTGCCCCCACCTTGTTCTTCCATTTCTTTGGCAATCGCTTCAAAGCCTTCCTTGATTCGACCACTGAGTTTTTCCCAACCTTCAGCCCAGCCTGCTGTATCAACCTCTACCAAACCTTCTGCTAGTTCTGCATAGGACAACTGGTGAACATGGTCTACATTGAAAATTCTCGGAATCAATCCCATAAAGAGGTCCCCATCATAGGCTCCATCAAAACTACCAAAGCACCACTCTCTGATGCGCTTGTCCATGCGGTAAGGGATTTTTCCCTGCAGGCCAAGTTCTTCTAGGATAATTCCCATGGTTTGAATAGTGCGACCTGAATCACTGGAATAAGCGCGGTCAAACTGCAAGCCAGACTCTCTCAAGCCAATTCCCAGTTCATGGATTCCCAACTCACCTTCTGCAGTCAGGGGTGTATCACTCCATCCTTGAGCACGTCCAATTGTGTTAAACATCGTTTTCCCATGACGGACCAAGTACAATCTTACTTTAGACATTTTCTATCCTCCATTTTCTTCTATTATATCATGGATCAAAGAAATATTCGGCTTTCAAAAGCAAAGCCAACATTTGTAAATTATCCAAAAGAAAAGCTACCCTCATGGTAGCTTCCCTAGGAGATTATTATGAAAAAGTTTAGGATTTCTATTAAATAAAGTTAGGAGGTCTTTATTTAATGATTATAGTATACACAGTCATCCTTAAACTCAACTTAAATCCTCTCGCTTTTTTATTAATTTTTAAAACTATGGATTGGAGCTGGGATTTGCCCACCGCGAGAGATGAAATCAACAGACGAAGCCCCGTTGACCTTCATAACTGGAGCTGTCCCTAGCAAGCCTCCAAACTCAATCATATCGCCTTCTTTGCCCTTTGGAATAATACGGACGGCCGTTGTTTTCATGTTAATGACACCAATTGCCGCCTCATCCGCAATCATAGCTGCAATGGTTTCAGCAGGCGTATCTTCCGGAATGGCAATCATATCCAGCCCAACAGAACAGATAGCCGTCATGGCTTCTAGTTTCTCTAAATTCAGAGAGCCATCTTGTACCGCAGCAATCATCCCCTCATCTTCAGAAACGGGGATAAAAGCACCTGACAAGCCACCGACTTGGTTACAAGCCATCACTCCGCCCTTCTTAACTTGGTCATTCAAAAGAGCGAGGGCGGCCGTCGTCCCATGCGTACCAACTGTTTCTAGGCCCATTTCCTCAAGGACACGAGCCACAGAATCGCCAACTGCAGGAGTTGGTGCCAAGCTTAGGTCTACAATCCCAAAGTCAACACCCAGTCTCTCGCTGGCCATTTGACCGACTAGCTGACCAATACGAGTAATCTTAAAGGCTGTTTTCTTGACCGTCTCGGCTACTACATCAAAACTCTGTCCACGAACCTTTTCCAAGGCGCGCTTGACCACACCAGGACCCGAAACCCCGACATTGATGATAACATCTGCTTCGCCAACACCGTGAAAGGCCCCTGCCATAAAAGGATTGTCCTCAACAGCATTAGCAAATACGACCAACTTGGCCGCACCCATATCTGACAGCGTAGCTGTTTCCTTGATGATACGTCCCATATCAGCGACCGCAGTCATGTTGATACCTGACTTAGTTGAGCCAATGTTAACAGACGAACAAACCTTGTCTGTCTCAGCTAGAGCGCGTGGGATAGAATTGATGAGAATTTCATCTCCTTTTTGGTAGCCTTTTTGTACCAAAGCTGAAAATCCACCGATAAAGTCAACACCAATCTCCTTGGCAGCCTTGTCAAGTGCCTTTGCCAAAACAACATAGTCAGTCGCATCAGTCGCAGCACCAATTAAAGAAATTGGAGTCACCGATACCCGTTTATTAACAATGGGAATGCCAAGTTCTGCAGCAATCTGATCTCCTACAGCCACTAAATTTGCAGCTTTAGTGGTGATTTTTTGGTAAATCTTTTCAGCAGCACGATTGATATCTGGATCAATACAGTCCAAAAGGGAGATGCCCATGGTGATGGTTCTGATATCGAAGTTCTGCTCCTCGATCATAGCAATGGTTTCAGTAACTTGTCTAATATCCATGATGACCTCCTAGATATTATACATGGCGTCAAAAATCGCTGCACTTTGAATATTGATTTTAACATTCAAGGACTGACCGAAAGTTTCAAACTCATTTCGCAGATAAGTGAAATCTTGTTTTTCGTCCCTAGATACGACAGCCATCATGGTAAAATACTCATCCAATACCGTCTGAGAAATATCGTCAATATTCAAACCCAACTCTGCAATCTTAGTAGACACGCCTGCAACAATCCCAGACTTGTCCTTACCAACCACTGTAATAATAGCCTTCATCCTTATACCCCATTTCTACGATTTTTAGAAAACCTGAACGTTTTTGATTTTCTTTTTTCCTAGTATAGCATATTTCCGTAAAAAATACTAAAAAACGCCTGCTTACGAAGTTGTTCTTAAGAAAAAAACAATTTCGTAAACAAGCGTCTACCCTATCAAATGATGATGAGTGTTCCCGCTAGGACCGAAGTCCCAGCGGTAGACCAGAGCTAGACTAAGAGCACAAGACTCCATCATCATAACACTCAACAAAATTGATGATTTTATACTAATTCGATGATCGCCATTGGCGCAGCATCACCACGACGTGGTTCAGTTTTAAGGATACGAGTGTATCCACCGTTACGTTCAGCATAACGAGGTGCGATTTCTGAGAACAATTTTTGAAGTGCTGTAGTTGAAGTGTACTTATCAGTTGCTTCATCATAGTTTTCAGATGCGATTTCATTACGTACGAAAGCAGCTGCTTGACGACGTGCATGCAAATCACCACGTTTACCTAGAGTAATCATTTTTTCAACAGTTTTACGGATTTCTTTAGCACGAGCTTCAGTTGTCACGATTGATTCGTTGATCAAAAGGTCAGTTGTCAAATCGCGAAGCATTGCTTTACGTTGTGAGCTAGTGCGTCCTAGTTTACGGTAAGCCATGTATTCCTCCTTTATTTATCTTTTAATCCAAGACCCAAGTCAATGAGTTTGAGTTTCACTTCTTCCAAACTCTTGCGTCCAAGATTTCGTACTTTCATCATCTCTGCTTCAGATTTTTCTGTCAAATCATGCACAGTATTGATACCGGCACGTTTCAAACAGTTGTATGAACGCACAGACAAGTCCAGTTCCTCAATCGTACGATCCAAAATACGATCGTCAGATTCAGTATCAGCTTCTTTCATCACTTCAGTTGACTTAGCAATCTCAGTAAGATTTGTAAACAAATCAAGATGTTCTGTCAAGATACGTGCTGAAAGCCCTAAAGCATCTTCAGGAATAATTGTTCCATTAGTCAAGATTTCAAGGGTTAATTTGTCAAATCCATCATTGCTACCTACACGAGCAGGCTCTACTTGATAGTTGACTTTTGTAACTGGTGTATAAATAGAATCTACAGCAAGTGTTCCAACTGGCGCATTATCTTTTTTGTTTTCATCAGCAGGTACATATCCACGACCACTGTTAACAGTCATTGTCGCTTTTAGAGAAGAACCTTCACCAATTGTAAAGAGATAATGATCTGGATTTACAATCTCAATATCACTGTCAGTCAAAATGTCTCCAGCTGTAATTTCAGCAGGACCTTCAACGTCAAGTTCAATGATTTTTTCGTCTTCAACGTATGATTTCACTGCAATCCCTTTAATGTTCAGAATGATTTGCATCACGTCTTCACGAACACCTGGAACTGTATCAAACTCATGTAACACACCATCAATGTTGATAGATGTCACTGCTGCTCCTGGTAGAGAAGCTAGTAGTACACGACGAAGAGAGTTACCAAGAGTTGTACCGTAGCCACGTTCAAGTGGTTCGATTACAAACTTGCCATAATCTTTATTTTCATCAATTTTTGTTATATTTGGTTTTTCAAACTCAATCATTTAGTTACTCCCTCTTAAACGAAAAGCAGTGTAATGCGATGATTATACACGGCGACGTTTTGGAGGACGAGCACCATTGTGTGGCACTGGAGTCACATCACGAATTGCTGTTACTTCAAGACCAGCGGCAGCAAGCGCACGAATAGCTGACTCACGACCAGAACCTGGACCTTTTACAGTAACTTCAACTGATTTAAGACCGTGTTCTTGTGCAGATTTAGCAGCAGCTTCAGAAGCCATTTGAGCAGCGAATGGTGTAGATTTACGAGAACCTTTGAAACCAAGAGCACCAGCTGATGACCAAGCAATTGCATTACCATGCACATCAGTAATCATAACAATAGTGTTATTAAATGTAGCGTGAATATGAGCAATACCAGATTCGATATTCTTTTTCACACGACGTTTACGTGTTGGTTTAGCCAAGACTTTTACCTCCTATATTATTTTTTCTTACCAGCAATCGCAACAGCTTTACCTTTACGAGTGCGAGCGTTGTTTTTAGTGTTTTGTCCACGGACAGGAAGTCCACGACGGTGACGAATACCACGGTAAGAACCGATCTCCATCAAACGTTTGATGTTCAAGTTTACTTCACGACGAAGGTCACCTTCAACTTTGATTGCATCCACTTCACGACGGATAGCATCTTCTTGATCTGATGTAAGGTCACGTACACGAACATCTTCTGAGATTCCAGCAGCAGCCAAAATTTTCTTAGATGTTGCAAGTCCGATACCATAAACGTAAGTCAATGAGATTACTACGCGTTTGTCATTTGGAATGTCAACTCCAGCAATACGAGCCATGTTTTCTCCTTTCTATCTTATCCTTGACGTTGTTTGTGTTTTGGATTTGCTGGGCAAATTACCATAACACGACCATTACGACGAATTACTTTACAGTATTCGCAAATTGGTTTGACCGATGGTCTTACTTTCATTTCTTATCCCTCCAAGTTTTTCGATTATTTAAAGCGGTAAGTGATACGTCCACGTGTCAAGTCATATGGACTCATCTCGACAGTAACACGATCTCCCGCTAAAATACGAATATAGTTTTTACGAATTTTACCAGAAACTGTTGCTAAAATCTGATGTCCATTTTCAAGTTCAACCGTAAACATTGCGTTAGGCATTGTATCGACTACTTTGCCTTCAACTTCAATCACATCGTCTTTTGCCACGCAAAAGCACCTCCATAAATTTCGATTCGATGCCTCTGAAAACAGAGACAACAATTATAAGTCAGACTATCTCAGTATAACATTTGTAGCGATTTTTTGCAAGTGTGAAAAACGCTTTATTTCAAATTTGTCAATACTTTTTCGATGTCTTTGAACACATCATTGATATCTTGATTTCCTTCGATATCGTGGACCAAACCTTTGGCACGGTAGTGAGCAATGATTGGTTCACCTTGTGCAATATTCACATCCAAACGACGCTTCACTGTCTCCGGTTTGTCATCTTCACGTTGGTAGTAATCTTCCTCTTTATAGTCAACTGGTGGGTTGAAAACTTTGTGGAAGGTTTCACCTGTTTCGCGATGGATGATACGGCCACTCAAACGTTCCAAGAGACAATCTGGGTTCACTTCGATATTGATCACACCTTCCAGTTCGATACCAAGTTCCGCCAATGTTTTGTCCAAGGCATGAGCTTGTTCAATCGTACGTGGGTAACCATCCAACAAGAAACCTGTTTCTTTGATGTCGTCCTGAGAAAGGCGTTCTTTAACAATTCCATTTGTAACTTCATCCGGAACCAACTCACCTTTGTCAATATATGACTTGGCAAGTACACCCATTTCAGTTTGATTAGCCATAGCAGCACGGAACATATCTCCAGTTGAAATGTGTGCCACGTGGAATTGCTCCACAATTTTAGCTGCTTGCGTTCCCTTACCTGCTCCAGGTAAGCCCATAATCAAAAGATTCATGATAGGATCTCCTTATTTTGTATTTAAATAGAAGCAGAAATTCGTTTCAACCCCTATTTAAAAACAAAATAGAAGAGGGGAGACGAAAATCTCTCTGATAGATAGACCTTCATACTCCACTCTCTAAGCAAAAGTAATCTTGCTTTTATTCTGTTTTGTCCATGAAACCAACATACTTACGTTTCAATAGGTAACCTTCTAGCTGTTTGATTCCTTCGATACCAGTTGAGATAATGATCAAAAGACTCGTTCCCCCAAAAGCAACAGCTTCTGAAAGACCAAAGACATCTTTTGCCACAATCGGCAAGATTGAAATCACACCAAGGAAGATTGATCCGACAGTCGCAAGGCGACGAAGAAGTTTCGACATGAATTCTTCAGTACCCTTACCAGGACGGACACCATGAATGTAGGCTCCACTCTTTTGCAAGTTTTCTGCTGCTTTCTCTGGATTGATCTGTACAAATGTATAGAAGAATGTAAAGAGAATGATCAACAAGGCATACATGGCAACACCTGTTGGAGATGTTGTAGATAACATTTCCTGTGCTGTACGTACCCAAGCCCAATCATGACCTGTAGCACTCAAAAATTGAAGAATGGCTGCAGGTGCTGCTGTGATGGAACTTGCAAAGATAACTGGGATAACCCCCGCTGGGTTTACCTTCAAAGGAAGGTATGAGCTTGATGGGGCTCCTTGAGCAACTTTTGTATATTGGATTGGAATTTTATATTCTGCCTGTTGAACAAAGGTTGTAAAGTATACAATCAACAAGACAGCGATAATCAAAATAACGACAAAGATAATAGATGAAGTCAAACGGCTACTTGGAATATTGACGAAGTAGTCAACATAGATTCCTTTAATCATCTCAGGGATTGAAGCGACAATACCTGCAAAGATGATCATAGAAACACCGTTTCCGTATCCCTTATCTGTAATTTGTTCCCCGAGCCAAGTTACAATCATACTACCTGCTGTGAGGATAATACCGATAGTAACAAAGACTTGTGGTGTTAAAGCTGTCGTTAATAATTTTGCTCCAGAAAGAGTGTTAAATCCTGCTGTAATCCCGATAGATTGAACAAATGCAAGCACAAGTGCAATGTAACGAGTAGCCTGGTTTAGTTTTCTCCGTCCTACTTCCCCTTGTTTGCCCCATTCTACAAACTTCGGTAAAATATCCATTTGTAGCAATTGAACAACGATGGAAGCAGTGATATACGGACTTACTCCGAGTGCAAAAACGGAGAAGTTCTTCATGGCATTCCCTGAAACAAGACTAAGCATGTTCAAGAAAGATAAACCACTGAGAGCTTCCAAACTTTTTGCATTCACACCTGGAACAGTGATACTTGTCCCAATACGGAAAACAAGAATGATAAAAATCGTAAAGAGAATTTTTGATCGAACTTGTTTAACCTTGAGCGCTTCTTTTAGTAATTTAAAAAACATGGGTCACCTCTCTTAGATGACTTCTACAGAACCACCTTTAGCAGTGATAGCTTCCTCAGCTGATTTAGAGAATTTAGCTGCTTTCACAGTCAATTTCTTAGTCAACTCACCGTTACCAAGAATTTTAACTCCTGATTTTTCAGCTTTCACAATTCCTGCTTCGATAAGTACAACTGGAGTTACTTCTGCACCGTCTTCAAAGACGTTCAATTGGTCAAGGTTTACAATTGCGTATTCTTTAGCGTTGATGTTAGTGAATCCACGTTTTGGAAGACGACGGAACAATGGAGTTTGTCCACCTTCAAAACCAAGGCGAACTCCGCCACCGCTACGAGCTTTTTGACCTTTTTGACCGCGACCAGATGTTTTACCGTTACCTGATGAAGTACCACGACCAACACGGTTACGTACTTTACGAGAACCTTCTGCAGGTTTCAATTCATGAAGTTTCATTATTATTTTCTCCTCTTTTGTAAAATGCTAGCGCCGATAAGAGAGAAAAGGTTGTCTCCCTTATCAACTCGCCTATACATTGTCATCTTAGATGACTATATCTAGTTTTAGGGGATGAGTATTGCCACATCCCCTAAAAATTCATTAGTTTACTTCTTCAACTGTTACCAAGTGAGATACTGCAGTGATCATACCACGGATAGCAGCGTTGTCTTCTTTGATAACAGAGCTGTTCAATTTGCCAAGTCCAAGTGCTACAACAGTTTTACGTTGTGATGGAATGCGTCCGATTGGAGACTTAGTCAAAGTAATTTTAATTTGAGCCATTTTATCCCCTTTCTTATGCCAAATCAGAAACTGAAATACCACGAAGGGCAGCAACTTCTTCAGCGCGTTTCAATTGTTTCAAACCTTCAACAGTTGCGCGAACAATGTTGATTGGAGTGTTAGAACCAAGTGATTTAGATGTAATATCTGCCACACCTGCCAATTCCACAACGGCACGAACTGCACCACCAGCGGCAACTCCAGAACCTTCTACAGCAGGTTTCAACAATACTTTAGCTCCACCGAATTCTGAAAGAACTTCGTGTGGGATTGTTGTTCCAACCATAGGAACTTCAATCAAGTTTTTCTTAGCATCTTCTACTGCTTTGCGGATTGCTTCTGGAACTTCTTGAGCTTTACCAGTACCAAATCCTACGCAACCGTTGTGGTCACCAACAACAACAAGAGCTGCGAAACGAAGACGACGTCCACCTTTAACAACTTTTGTAACACGGTTGACAGCAACTACGCGTTCTTCTAATTCAACTGCATTGTCTTTAAATGCCATTTTCTAGTGTCCTCCTATTAGAATTTCAATCCGTTTTCACGAGCTGCATCAGCCAAAGCTTTCACACGTCCGTGATATAGATATCCACCGCGGTCGAACACCACTTCTGAAATACCTTTAGCGTTTGCACGTTCTGCAACGAGTTTACCGACAGCAACGGCTTGTTCAGTTTTAGTTCCTTTTGAAACTTCTTTGTCAAGAGTTGAAGCACTTGCGAGCGTTACACCCGCTACGTCATCAATCACTTGAGCGTAGATGCCTGTATTAGAACGGAATACGTTCAAACGTGGGCGATCAGCAGTTCCAGAGAGTTTTCCGCGAACGCGACGGTGGCGTTTTTGGCGGAGTTTGTTTTTATCTGGTTTAGAAATCACAGTTTTCACCTCTTTAGTTTTAAATCGTGTGCTATGCACTAAGTTGGAAAATAGGTTGGTGGTTAAAAATCAACCACTCAACATTATTTACCTGTTTTACCTTCTTTACGGCGAACGAATTCACCAACGTAACGGATACCTTTACCTTTATATGGTTCTGGTGAACGAAGGCTACGTACGTAAGCAGCTGTTTGACCAACTACTTCTTTTGAAATTCCACTAACAACGATTGTTGTTGGGTTTGGAAGTTCAAAAGTAATTCCTTCTGGAGCTTCAACTTCGTCTGGATGAGATTTACCAACAGCCAAAACAAGTTTAGATCCTTGAAGTTGTGCACGGTAACCAACCCCGCGCATTTCAAGTTCTTTCTTGAATCCTTCTGATACACCAATTACCATGTTGTTCAAAAGGGCACGAGTAGTTCCATGGATTGTTTTCATTTCTTTTGAATCGTTTGGACGGTGAAGAGTTACTTCAGTACCTTCCACACGAATTTCAATATCTTTTGAGAACTCACGAGTAAGTTCTCCTTTAGGTCCTTTTACAGTTACAACGTTGTCATTGTTAGTGATTTCAACACCAGCAGGCAACACGATAACTTTATTACCAATACGTGACATGTTTTTATTCTCCTGTTAAATTGTCAGGCCATAACGGCCAGTTTTCACGGGGGTTAAAGATACTTATTGAGTTCAATAGCTAAATTGAACACGCTCTAAGAACTGTGCAAAATAGATAAGTTGGCTTGTTTGTAAACAAACTTCTCCAACTTCCTAATTTTGCTTTGTTCTTTACGAGCTTTGTATCTTGATTTTACCAAACGTAAGCGATAACTTCTCCACCAACGTTCTTTTGGCGAGCTTCTTTATCAGTAAGCAAACCTTCAGAAGTTGAAAGAATAGCAATTCCAAGTCCGTTAAGAACTTTTGGAAGATCTTCACGTTTTTTGTAGACACGAAGTCCTGGTTTAGAAACACGTTTCAAGTTAGTGATAACTTTTTCACCGTTTGGTCCGTATTTAAGGAATACACGGATGATGCCTTGTTTGTCATCTTCGATGATTTCTACGTTCTTAACAAAACCTTCGCGTTTAAGGATTTTAGCAATCCCTTTTTTGATGTTTGATGCAGGTACTTCAAGTACTTCGTGTTTTGCTTGGTTAGCGTTACGAATACGAGTTAGGAAGTCTGCGATTGGGTCAGTCATAACCATTTTGTTTTTCTCCTCTTACTAGTAGTTTGCAAGTTGCACTTGCTAGTTAATACATGATACAAAGAGCGTAACAGCAAGAGCAAAAATAGGCAATTTGATGCAGGAGCGATGCTCCAAAGCAAATTGGTCTTTTTTGCCAAAGCTGTAGCTCGTGTTCAAATTGGAAAGCCCAACTGAACCTGGGCTAAACTCTGTGTGAAAAAGATAAACTTTCCTAGAAACTTCAGTTTCTTCGTCAAGTTTCCTATTTCCACTTGGAGTTTTGACGCCCTTGATATCTTAAATTACCAAGATGCTTTTGTTACACCAGGAATTTGTCCTTTGTAAGCTAATTCACGGAAGCAAACACGGCAAAGTTTAAATTTGCGGTAAACTGAATGTGGACGACCACATTTTTCACAACGAGTATAAGCTTGAGTAGAGAACTTCGCTGGACGTTTGTTCTTAGCAATCATTGATTTTTTAGCCATTAGATTTACCTCCTATATTATTTTGCAAAAGGCATTCCAAGGCCTGTAAGCAATGCACGTGACTCTTCGTCAGTGTTAGCAGTTGTTACGATAACGATGTCAAGACCACGAGTTTTGTCAACGTCATCAAAGTTAATTTCTGGGAAGATCAATTGTTCTTTCACACCAAGAGTGTAGTTTCCGCGTCCATCAAATGATTTTGTAGGAACACCGTGGAAGTCACGCACACGTGGAAGTGAAACTGAAACCAATTTGTCCAAGAATTCGTACATACGTTCACCACGAAGGGTAACTTTTGCACCGATCGCTACACCTTCACGAAGACGGAAGCCGGCGATTGATTTTTTAGCTTTAGTGATAAGTGGTTTTTGACCTGAGATAAGTGCCAATTCTTCAGCAGCTTTTTCAAGACTTTTAGCGTTTGATACAGCTTCACCAACACCCATGTTCAAAACGATCTTATCTACTTTAGGCACAGCCATCACTGATGAGTAGTTGAATTGTTCTGTCAAAGCAGGAACTACTTCATTAAGATATTTTTCTTTTAAACGATTTGCCATTATACTTCTCCTTTCCTTCGTGATTAATCAAGCACTTCGCCTGATTTTTTGTTGTAGCGAACTTTTTTACCGTCTACAAATTTGTAACCAACACGACCAGCTACACCATTTTTGTCCAATACTTGAACGTTTGATACGTGGATAGCTGCTTCTTTCTCAATGATACCACCTTGAGGAAGCTCGTTAGTTGGACGTTGGTGTTTCTTAACGATGTTGACACCTTCAACGATAACTTTGTTTACTTTTGGAAGGGCAGTAAGGACAACAGCTTCTGTTCCCTTATCTTTACCAGCGATTACGCGAACTTTGTCGCCTTTTTTTACAAACATTAGGTTTCTCCTTGATTTTTCTTACGCCCATAAGGGCACCCTAGCATTAAGCTAGGGGACTAGTTTGCTTGTTTTTGCTCTGCGAAAATCAAAGCAATCCTTCGTCAGTTTCAACTCACCTAACTTAAGTTATGTTTTCGTCTTACTTCCTAGACTTGTTTTAATTTTCTTTGAGCAACCAATTAAAGTACTTCTGGAGCAAGTGACACGATCTTCATGAAGCCACCTTCACGCAATTCACGTGCAACTGGGCCAAAGATACGTGTTCCGCGAGGAGTTTTGTCTTCACGGATGATAACTGCTGCGTTTTCGTCAAATTTGATGTATGAACCATCAGCACGACGAGCACCTGATTTAGTACGAACGATAACAGCTTTTACAACGTCACCTTTTTTAACCGCACCACCAGGAGTAGCTTGTTTTACAGATGCCACGATAACATCACCGATGTTTGCAAATTTACGTCCTGAACCACCAAGAACTTTGATAGTCAAGATTTCGCGCGCACCGCTGTTGTCTGCGACTTTCAAACGAGTTTCTGTTTGAATCATTTCAGTTTTCTCCTTTCAGGTTTGATTAGATGATGACCGCTTCTTCAACAACTTCTACAAGACGGAAACGTTTTGTAGCTGAAAGCGGACGAGTTTCCATGATACGTACGATATCGCCTTCTTTGGCAACATTGTTTTCATCATGTGCTTTGTATTTCTTAGAGTAGTTAATACGTTTACCATAGACTGGGTGGTTACGTTTTGTTTCAACTACAACTGTGATTGTCTTGTCCATTTTGTCAGATACAACACGTCCAACAAGAACTTTACGATTATTGCGTTCCATTGAAATTTCTCCTTCCCTAGTCTATTATTTCGCTTCAGATTGAACTGTTTTGATACGAGCGATTTGTTTTTTAACTTCTTTCAAGCGAGCTGTTTGTTCCAATTGACCAGTAGCAGCTTGGAAACGAAGTTCAAACAATTCTTTTTTCAATTCGTTTTCGCGCTTCGCGAGTTCTTCTTGAGAAAGACCACGAAGTTCTTTAACAAATTCTTTTACTTCATTAAGTTTCATGCCTTCTCCTTATTCTGCTTCACGTTTTACGAATTTACATTTAACTGGCAATTTGTGGCTAGCAAGACGAAGCGCTTCGCGAGCAATCTCTTCAGATACCCCAGCGATTTCAAACATCACTTTACCACGTTTAACTGGTGCTACCCAACCTTCAGGTGCCCCTTTACCAGATCCCATACGCACACCGATAGCTTTAGCAGTGTATGATTTGTGTGGGAAGATTTTAATCCAAACTTTACCACCACGTTTCATGTAACGAGTCATGGCGATACGAGCAGCTTCGATTTGGCGGTTAGTGATCCAGTGGCTAGTTGTAGCTTGAAGACCGTATTCACCGAATGCTACTTCTTTTCCACCTTTTGCTTCACCGCGCATTTTTCCACGGAATTCACGACGGTGTTTAACACGTTTAGGTACTAACATTGGTTATTTACCTCCTTTAGTGTTTTTACGAGCTGGAAGAACTTCACCACGGTAGATCCATACTTTAACACCAAGTTTACCGTATGTAGTATCTGCTTCTTCCCAAGCGTAATCGATATCTGCACGAAGTGTGTGAAGTGGAACAGTTCCTTCAGAGTATCCTTCAGCACGGGCGATATCTGCACCGTTCAAACGACCTGATACTTGAGTTTTGATTCCTTTAGCTCCAGCACGCATTGCACGTTGGATTGCTTGTTTTTGTGCACGACGGAAAGCGACACGTTGCTCCAATTGACGAGCAATTCCTTCACCTACAAGGTGAGCATCCAAATCAGGTTGTTTGATTTCGATGATGTTGATGTGTACTTGTTTTCCAGTCAATTTGTTAAGTTTTGCACGGAGTGCATCAACGTTAGCACCACCTTTACCGATAACCATACCTGGTTTAGCAGTGTGAAGTGAAACGTTAACTTTGTTTACTGCGCGTTCAATTTCGATAGTTGAAACTGCTGCGTCAGCAAGTTCTTTTTGAACGAATTTACGGATTGCAAGATCTTCATGAAGGTAATCCGCGTATTCTTTTTCAGCATACCATTTGGCATCCCAATCACGGATGATGCCGACACGCATACCAATTGGATGTACTTTTTGACCCACGATGTTACCTCCTTATTTTTCTGCAACAGCTACAGTGATGTGAGCTGTACGTTTGTTGATTGGTGAAGCTGAACCTTTCGCACGTGGACGGAAACGTTTCATAGTTGGTCCTTCGTTTGCGAATGCTTCAGATACTACCAAATTAGCTTTGTCCAAACCAAAGTTGTTTTCAGCGTTAGCTACAGCTGAGTTCAAAACTTTCAAGATGATTTCAGCAGCTTTGTTTGGTGTGAATGTCAAGATTGCAATAGCATCGGCTACGCTTTTACCACGGATGTTGTCAAGAACAAGACGTGATTTACGAGGTGAAACACGTACTGTACGAGCCATTGCTTTAGCTGAAGTAATTTCTGCCATTTATGTTCTCCTTATTTTCTACGTGTTTTCTTGTCGTCTGCAGCGTGACCTTTGTAAGTACGAGTTGGTGCAAATTCACCAAGTTTGTGACCTACCATGTCCTCTTGGATGTAAACAGGTACGTGTTTACGTCCGTCATAAACTGCAATAGTGTAACCAATGAAACTTGGGAAGATCGTTGAACGACGTGACCAAGTTTTGATAACTTTTTTCTTTTCGTCGTTAGCTTGAGCTTCAACTTTTTTCATCAAATGCTCATCGACGAAAGGTCCTTTTTTAAGACTGCGTCCCATTTTTATTTTTTCTCCTTTAAATGTTGTACCACAGCGGCTTGCGCTAACATGGAGCGCTACCGAGCTGGCGGATTCCCTAGTCGCTTAGGCGACTAGTTTGCTATTATTTCTCGTTGCGACGACGAACGATAAGTTTGTCAGATTTCGCTTTCTTGTTACGAGTTTTAAGACCAAGAGCAGGTTTGCCCCATGGAGTAGATGGCGCTTTACGACCAACTGGTGCTTTACCTTCACCACCACCGTGTGGGTGATCGTTAGGGTTCATTACAGAACCACGAACTGTTGGACGGATACCTTTCCAACGGCTACGTCCTGCTTTACCAAGGTTTACAAGTCCATGTTGTTCGTTTCCGACAACACCAACTGTAGCACGACAAGTTCCAAGAATCATACGAACTTCGCCAGATTGAAGACGAACAAGAACATATTTACCTTCTTGACCCAATACTTGAGCAGAAGCTCCAGCAGCACGCACCAATTCACCACCACGACCTGGTTTCAATTCGATGTTGTGGATTAAAGTACCAACTGGGATGTTAGCAAGTGGAAGAGCGTTTCCGACTTTGATATCTGCTTCAGGACCTGAAACGATACGTTGACCAACTTCAAGACCTTTTGGAGCGATGATGTATGCTTTCACACCGTCAGTGTAGTGTACAAGAGCGATGTTTGCAGAACGGTTTGGATCGTACTCGATTGTTTTAACAACTGCTTCAACGTTGTCTTTGTTACGTTTGAAGTCAACCAAACGGTAGAAACGTTTGTGTCCACCACCTTGGTGACGAACAGTGATACGACCGTTGTTGTTACGACCAGCCTTGCTCTTCAAAGCAACAAGCAATGATTTTTCAGGAGTGCTTGTTGTGATTTCAGCGAAATCCAAAGAAGTCATATTACGGCGACCGTTTGTTGTTGGTTTATAAACACGAATTCCCACGATATTTCCTCCTTAGATTATTCAGCTTCAGCAGCAAACAACTCGATTGCTTTTGAATCAGCTGTAAGTGTGATGATAGCTTTTTTAGTTTTGTTAGTAAAACCAGTGTAACGTCCAACACGCTTCGCTTTAGGTTTTACGTTGATTGTGTTAACGTTGGCAACTTTAACACCTTCGAAAGCAGCTTCAACAGCTTGCTTGATCAAAAGTTTGTGTGCACGAGTGTCAACTTCAAATACATATTTTCCTGCTTCAAGTTGAGCCATTGAGCTTTCAGTGATAACAGGTTTTTTGATAACATCATACAAATTCATTATGCAAGAACCTCCTCGATTTTAGAGATAGCTGCTTGTGTGACAAGAAGTTTGTTGCTATTTGCGATGTCAAGAACACTTGCAGTTGTAGCAGTTGCAACTTTCACGTTTGGAAGGTTACGAGCTGAAAGAGCTGCGAATTCATTTCCTTCTTCAAGGATAACAAGAACTTTAGAATCGATGCTCAATGCTGCAAGAACTTTTGCAAATTCAGCAGTTTTTGGAGCTGTAAATGAAAGAGCGTCTACAGCTACGAATTTGTTTTCAGCAACTTTTTCAGAGTAAACTGATTTAAGAGCTAGGCGACGAACTTTTTGTGGAAGTTTGTAGCCGTATGAACGTGGAGTTGGTCCGAAGACAACACCACCACCACGCCATTGTGGTGAGCGGATAGAACCTTGACGAGCACGTCCAGTTCCTTTTTGACGCCATGGTTTGCGTCCACCACCTGATACTGCAGAGCGGTTTTTAACAGCGTGTGTTCCTTGACGAAGGCTTGCGCGTTGGCTGATGATCACATCAAACACAACTGATTCATTTGGTTCGATACCAAATACTGCATCGTTAAGAACAACTTGGCCAGCTTCTTTACCAGTTTGGTCAAATAATGTTACGTTTGCCATTGTGACTGATTTCCCCTTTCTTTATTATTTACCAGCTTTAACTGCTGATTTGATAGTGATAAGAGATTTCTTAGCACCTGGTACGTTACCTTTGATAAGGATAACGTTCTTTTCTGGAACAACTTGTACAACTTCAAGGTTTTGAATTGTTACGCGGTCGCCACCCATACGTCCTGCAAGGTTTTTACCTTTGAATACGCGGTTAGGTGCAACAGGTCCCATAGAACCTGGACGACGGTGGTAACGGGAACCGTGAGCCATTGGTCCACGTGATTGTCCGTGGCGTTTGATAACACCTTGGAAACCTTTACCTTTAGAAGTACCAGTTACGTCAACAACGTCTCCAGCTGCGAATGTTTCAACTGTGATTTCAGCACCAACTTCCAAGCCTTCAACGTTTTTGAATTCACGAATGAAGCGCTTAGGAGCCGTGTTAGCTTTCGCTACATGTCCTTTAGCAGGTTTGTTGCTCAATACTTCGCGTTTGTCATCGAAACCAACTTGGATAGCGTTGTATCCGTCTGTTTCAACAGTTTTAACTTGAAGAACAACGTTTGGAGTTGCTTCAATAACTGTTACAGGGATCAATTCGCCAGCTTCAGTGAAGATTTGAGTCATTCCCACTTTTTTCCCTAAGATTCCTTTTGTCATGAGAAAATAGTTCCTTTTCTATATTTTTTATTCAAAAAGTTTTTAACGAGCGTTTTTCATGCTCAAGTTTTCAAGCTTTGGATTAAAGCTTGATTTCTACGTTTACACCACTTGGGAGATCCAATTTCATCAACGCATCAACTGTTTTTTGAGTTGGGTTAACGATATCGATCAAACGTTTGTGTGTACGCATTTCAAATTGTTCGCGAGAGTCTTTGTATTTGTGAGTCGCACGAATGATTGTGTAGAGGCTACGTTCAGTTGGAAGTGGGATTGGACCCGCAACTTGTGCACCTGTACGAGTAGCTGATTCTACGATTTTTGCAGCCGCTGTATCAAGCGTACGGTGTTCGTAAGCTTTCAAACGGATACGGATTTTTTTGTTTGCCATCTTTTTCTCCTTTTCGTCTATTTAAGATAATAGGCTAGCTCCACAAGAAAACCGACGCGTGTTGCGTGGCAATGCAACCGAGCGTGTCGCAACCTCTTGCATCAAAGCTAAGGCTGTAATTTACAGCACCATAATAGAATAACACAAAGCCCCTGCGATTGCAAGGGATTTGTAAGCTTTTTTTCGTTTTTTTAAGATGAAACTGTTTTCTCTTTTTATCTTTCCAAAATTACGGATTTATATCTATAAAAAACTACCTTTTCTTCTATATAATATGTGTCATTTTGACCTTGAGTTTATCTTCTGATTGATCTACTAAGATATCTGCTTTTGACTCGGTTTCTCTATAGTATCGCAGGTACTGCTCCCGTCTCATCTGATGGCTAGCTAATACAAAAGATGCATCGCGATTTCTCATAGTCGTATCTCGAGCTAAGCGCCTCTTTAATTCGGTCTCCTCATCCGTGTAGAAACAGATGGTTTTGTCAAAGAGTTCCTTGGGTAGAAAGCCCACAGACATCCCTTCAACAATCAGAATCGGCTTTGCTCCAGACAAGACCTCGCTAGCCTTCCACGGTTCATCGATTGTCAAGACATCCAAACCTGCCTGCAAGGCGAGAATATCTCTCTGTAAACTTGCCAGTTCATGCGCCACTGGCAGACAAGCTGTCACTTTTTGATCTGGTGCTTGCTTTGGTACTACCAGGTGACGTTCCGAGGTGATATAGGGATCTGTCTCTAGTAAATTTACTTTTGTGGAATCTAAAGCTTGGTACAATTCCTGTGCAAAGGTTGATTTACCTGAAGCCCCATGACCGTAAATCCCCAGCGTCCTAACCCTTCCCGTTTCAATCTCTGAAACCAGTTGTTCTATCAGGTCTTTTTTCTTCATTCTCTCTTCACCTGTTCATAGCTTTCTTTTCCGTCATTAAGCTTGTCCCAAATCACTACTTGCCCACTTTTGAGAGATTTTTGCACATCGATAATCCGTTGATTAGAAGACCCTCGAAACTGGAGCATGAGATTGCGCTTGCTTTTATCATACCGTCCATCGACAAGGATGTCAACCAGCGACAAGAGTTCCAGTTTATCTGGAGTTTCCAGCATCATTTCTTCCCAAGTGTAGCCCGTCCAGGACCAGATGTCTTTGTCTGGCAATTCCTTTCGAATTCGCTTAACGAGCGGCAAGAGAATACCCGTATTAAGAAAGGGCTCTCCTCCTAGCAGGGTCAATCCTTGAACATAGGGCTGGGCAAGGTCTTCCATGATTTGTTCTTCTAATTCTGCCGTATAAGGAATCCCTGCATTGAAAGACCAAGTCGCAACATTATAGCACCCCTCGCAGTGGAACATACAGCCTGCGACATAGAGAGAGTTACGCACACCTTCTCCATCTACAAAGTTAAAGGCCTTGTAGTCAATGATCCGCCCTTTACTAAGCTCCTCGCTTTTCCATTCACCAGGTTTTGGTGTATTCCATGTCATCCTTCTACTCCAACTCTATCCAATAGCGCTGACTTCTATCGATTGTATTTTCGTAAACACCGCCAGCGAAGAGAATCGTGCGGCGGCTGGCTTCGTTGTCTTCATCGCAGGTAATCAGCACTCGTTCCAATCCTTGCTTTCGAGCCTCTGCTAGTCCTAACCTCAACTGCTCCTTCCCATATCCTTTGCCTCGTTGACTGGGACGGATAGAATAGCCAATATGACCGCCTTCCACAAATAATTTGTCATTCAAGGACAAGCGCAGGGCTAAAAATCCCAAAGGCAAGCCAGTCTCACCAAAGGATAAAAATTTGATTGCAGGAACCCAGCCCACTGGCAGGTTGGCAGCATCCTCTTGCTGCTCTACAATCTTTAAACAATCCTCATAATCCTTTGCTCGCTTCCAAGCGGAGCCCATGCCACCGTGCATATAGGATTTTGCTGCATCGAACTCCGCAATCATCTCTAATATCGCTTCTTTATCTTCCAAAGTTGGTCGTCTTATCTCCATGCTTCCTCCTTAATCGACATCAATCCAGTAGCGCTCCGTTCCGTTTCGAACATCCTCATAGACACCACCATTAGCTAAGATAACAGCTCGGCTGGCAGGATTTTCTGTGCTACAAGTTACCAGAGCTCGTTTAATATTCTTTCCCTTAGCAATTTGTAGACCTTGTCGGAGGAATTCTTTGGCATAATCTTTACCTCTTTCAGATGGACGAATGGAGTAGCCAATATGGCCCCCATTTTCTAGTAAGTAGTCATTTAATCTGAGACGAAGGTTGAGAAAGCCAAGAGCCTGGCCTGCTACGTCAAAACTAAGCAGCTGGATAGCAGGAACCCAGTTTTCAGGAATATTGAGTCCCGCTTCCGCCTGAAGATTTTCTTCTATCCACTCTTCATAAACAAAATTGTTGGCGTTCCAAAACCCACCATCGTGGGCTGATTGAGTCTGTTCAAACTCTGCCATCATCTCTAAAACTGTTTCTTTATCTGCCAATGTTGGTCTGCGTAGTTCCATATTCCCCTCCCACCTAAGAGAAAAGCGAGAGCGGACTCTCACTTTTTCTTGTGCTTATTTAAAAATTGTTCTCTGAGGTTGAGCAAGCGTTCTTTTTTACCTGTTCCACCTTTAGAGTGTTTCTCGTGATAACGGGTCACTTGTGCGCGTCCCTTATCGTCTAATTGGTATTTCCCCATTGCGTTTCCTTCTAATTTGTTACTTCATGTCCGGCTGTTTTAATAGTTGAACCGTTCATGTGTTTGACACGCGCAGCAATTTCCTTGTGGCGTCCATTAACCATCGGACGCGCTTGAGGATTCCCCAGATAACCACACGTACGTTTGACCACATCTACTGTTTTAGGGTCGCTATTGCCACAGTTGGGACAAGCAAAGCCTCGCTCAGTTGGTTCAAAATCCCCTTCAAAGTCGCACTTGTAGCAACGATCAATCGGAGTATTGGTCCCTAGATAGCCGACACGGTCATAGGCATAGTCCCAAACAGCTTCCAGGGCCTTAGGATTTTGTTGAAGAACTGGATACTCACAATAATGGATAAAACCACCTGACGCACCTGCTTCTGGGTAAACTTTCTCAAAGTCTAATTTTTCAAACGGTGTTGGATTTTTACGAACATCGTAGTGGAACGAGTTGGTGTAGTATTCCTTGTCCGTGATGTCAGGAATAGAGCCGAACTTCTCTGTATCCAAGCGACAGAAGCGGTCTGTCAGACTTTCAGACGGTGTGGAGTAGATAGAGAAATGGTAACCATATTGGTCAGACCACTCTTCCACACGACGTTTCATATCGCGAATGATATCCAGTGTGAATTCCTTGGCTTCAGGATTGCTTTCCCAGCTATTTCCAAAGAAGACTGTAGCCACTTCGTACAAACCGATGTAGCCCAGCGAAACTGTCGCACGGCGATTCTTAAAGAGCTGATCAACACTTTCTTCTTTTCCGAGACGGCGACCGAAGGCTCCGTACTGATAGAGGATAGGGGCATTCGCTGGTGTTGCTTCCTTGGTCCGTTCAACACGGTAAACCAGAGCATCTTCTGCGATGTTCATACGTTCGTTGAAGATTTCCCAAAACTTATTCAGATCTCCTTCAGACTCGAGGGCGATACGAGGCAGATTGACTGTCACAACACCTAGGTTCATACGACCTGAATTGACCTCAACACCATTTTCATCTTTCCATCCTTGGAGGAAAGAACGGCAGCCCATAGGAACCTTGAAGGAGCCTGTCAGCTCGATAATCTTATCATAGGACAAGACATCTGGGTACATCCGCTTGGTTGCACACTCGAGGGCCAACTGTTTGATGTCGTAGTTAGGTGAACCTTCCTCTAAGTTGAGTCCTCTTTTTAGCGTAAAGATGAGTTTAGGGAAGATAGCTGTACGGTGTTCTGAACCAAGCCCCTTGATTCGGATGTTCAAGATAGCTTTTTGAATTTCCCGCTCAAAACGACTAGTTCCTAAACCAAAACCGAGCGAAGTAAAAGGTGTTTGGCCATTTGAAGTGAAGAGGGTGTTGATTTCATACTCGAGAGATTGCATGGCATCGTAGATGTCCTTTTGGGTTTTCTTCCAAGCATAATCTTCCCGTTTCTCAGGCAGGACCCACTCTTCCGCATCCTTGAGGTGTTTCTGGTAATTCTTCTCTGCATACGGAGCTAAAACTTCATCGATACGGTCAGCTGAGCAGCCCCCGTACTGGCTAGAAGCAACGTTGGCGATGATTTGTGAAATTTGAGCTGTCGCAGTCTGGATAGACTTGGGACTCTCTACCTCTGCATTACCAATCTTAAAACCATTTTCCAACATGCCTTTAAAATCAATCAAACAGCAGTTGGTCATCGGAGTGTAGGGGCTGTAGTCCAAGTCATGATAGTGGATATCCCCTTTTTGGTGAGCATTGGCTACGTGCTTAGGAAGCATTTGCAGTCCGATTGACTTCCCAACAATCCCTGCTGTCAAATCACGCTGGGTGTTGAAGACATCGCTGTCTTTATTAGCATTTTCATTAACAACTGCTTGATCTTTATTGAGAAGTTTATGGATACTAAAGTTGATATCTGTCGCTTTTGAGCGCTCAAAATCCCTTTGTGTCCGATAAGTGATATACTCCTCAGCCAGCGCATATTCTTTAGCTTCAAGGAGTTCGTGCTCTACGACATTTTGAATTTCGTAAATCTTGACACCTTGAGGGAAGCGGCTGTGAATTTCAGTCACGATTCTTTCAACTAGACCATTTAGGCGTTTTTCTACTAGAGGCGTAACGTCCATAACCTTTTCCGCCGCCTTGTGGAGAGCCTTGTCAATCTTGTCTACATCAAACACCACTCGTCTACCATCTCGTTTTTCAACGAACAAGGTGGGAACGGTTGCAAGCTTTTCTTCTAATACAATCATATCCATGCTCTTTTCTAAAATGTTGTTCTATGAAGTATTATACCACTCTAAAAATAAAAATCAATATCTTGTGTTAAAAATCCTAAAATTTTTAAAATTCCACAAGATATTGATTTTTTGTTATTTTGATTTATAAAGTTTGAACTCGCTAGTATCTGTCTGAACAAGCTCATAGTTTTCACTGAGCCAGCTCTCTACATCTGACCACAAGGCAACTTTTTGATTGACCACAATCATCTTCGGTTGATTCTCTTTCAGGTCATTCATCAGTTTGGTTTTATTTTCATCGCTTGCAGTATAAAGTGTTGGAGTTGATAGAGAAGTCGGCGCCAAGCGTTCACTTGCACGGTAGAAATCAGGACGATCATCCCAAGCATAGACACGATCCTCAGAACTCGTTTGTTGTTTGACCACGCTAGCAAGACGGTCTCTCTCCTGATAAGTCGCTGGGTGCGAAAGGTAGCGACTCACGATAGGAAGAACAATGAGGTAGGCAAGGGCAATCAGTGGTAGATAGAAATTTCCTTTAAAGAAAGAAGTTTGTTTCTCACGTCTTCTTCTACGACGACTCCCTCCCTCAGAAACATCTTCCTTGATTCCTGTCAGAAGGAGCAAGATCAAGAAAGGAATTAGCACCACAAGACGAGTACCGTTGATAGGTTCTTTGGAGAGAATCAAGATTCCCAAAGAAACCAACAAGCCCAAGCTAGCAGCAATTGAGAGGGCATATTGCTTGGCTGGTTTTGACTGGAACAAGCCTGCAAAGAGCAAGCCAAGGGAACCTAATCCAATGGCAAGCAAACCATAGAAGGCTGCATTTTCAAGCAAATGCGAGTTCGAAAAGAGGCTAAGAGCATTTACCGGATACAAGGTCTGGCTAATGGCATCCCCAAAACTACCTATCCACACTGTATAATAGCCTAAAGGATAGAATAAGAGTGAAAATCCTAGGGCTGACGCAAAGAACTGATATAGGCCATGAACAAAGTGACCTTTGCCTAAATTAAAGCCGATAATCCCCAAGGCCAGTACAGCCGCAAACAAGGCGGTTGGGATTGGCGCAAGGAAGAAAGCGAGAGCAAGGCTCATCCCCACTCGTACAAACCCTTTGTCATTCTTCGGAAAAGCGAGATAATTTGTAACGATACTCAATGAATAAAATAGGAAAGGCAGGGCTAGCAAGAGAGCATAACCGCCACCAAAAGCGAGACCTGCTACAAGCAAGTATAGAATAAAGACAACTCGCTTCGCTTCCTTTTCTTGGCCGACAAGAGTATCCGCAGCCTTAAAAAGAAAAATACCTGCTCCAAATAAGGCCAACCACTCAACCAAAGCAATCAAAATACTGCCTTGAAAAAGATAGTTTAGCACATAATAGAGCAATCCCTCCGTCCCAAAGTAATCTGTATACATTTGACCATTTTGATGCAAGGCCCAACCGGTATAAAGATCTTGAGTTTGTTGCGGACTGATTAAACCAAAAATAAAAGGCAGGGCAACCGAAATGGCTGTGGCCACTAAACTCCAAAGCATGATACTAAAAAAGGGAATGGGAGCTCCTTCTCGTTTTTCTGGCACTGACAAGTCTTGGTAATGAGATTCTTCTTGTTTCTCATCTATTTTCCCGTATACGTTCATTCAATTTCTCCTCTAAGTTTATCTGTTTTAGTATATCAAAATCTTACAGGAATGTCAGCTTGGGATTGATATTTGCTGAATTTCTTATCCAATAACGCAAAGCGTTCGATTTCACGAAAACGATGAAATCGACTATTACTATACTCTCTGATAAAATCATCATCTTCTAGATTAAGCATGGTTTTCTCCTTTACTTATCTATTCGTAAGAAGACAAAAAAGACCCAGCCTTGGGCTAGATCTTGGTCGATAGTTAGAGCATAGGTGCAAACAACTGGACAATTTCCTTGATTAGGCTTTGATACCAGCTTGTTTTGATGGTGTGGGGATAAATTTCTTGAGAAACTTTAAAAATCTCTTCGAAGTCCCTTTCAATAGCGATGATAGACTGCGTTCTATAAAGCAAAACAGCATTTTCATAGTGGTGGAGCAAGCTACGATAGTCAAAATTGATGGTCCCCACAGTAGCTGCCTCTCCATCGACAAGCATTTGCTTGCTATGAAGGAATCCCGGACTATACTCATAAATACGAACCCCTGCAGATAACAAGTCTGGATAGGCTCCTCGAGTAACCAATTGGATGACCTTCTTATCTGGGATACAAGGTGTCACAATTCGCACATCTACCCCTCTCAGAGCTGCATTTTTGATACTTTCTGTGAGATCATAGTCCGCAATCAGATAGGGGGTCGTGATATAAACATAGTCTGTAGCTTGATTGATAAGATTTTGATAGACCGTTTTCCCAACCTGAGATCGGTAAATAGGTTTAGGGCCACTACTATAGGGAATACAGAGCCCCATCCCGTCTTTTGGCTGATTTTCGAGATGGTATTGGTCAAAGTCGCTAATTTCCCCACGATTGATGTACCAGGCAGATAAAAAGAGTCTGGTAAAAGCCTTAACCGCTGGTCCATCCAGACGAATACCGCTATCCTTCCAATAACCAAAGCGTTCGATATGGTTGATATACTCATCTGCCAGATTGACACCACCTGTATAGGCAATTTGACCATCTATAATCATGATTTTACGGTGATCACGGTTGTTATAAGCAACGGTCAAACGTGGAATCACCTTGTTAAATTTGTGGGCTTCAATCCCTCGACCACGAAGCTGGATGGTGTAATCTCCAGGCAAGGTTGCCATACAACCAATATCATCATAGAGAAGCTTCACCTCTACTCCTTGAGCGGCCTTTTCTTCCAAAATCTCCAAAATACTATTCCACATCAAACCTTCTTCGATGATATAGTATTCGAGAAAGATAAACTTCTTAGCTTTCTTGAGATCCTCTAGCATCTGGTGCCACATGCTTTCACCAGATGCAAAAAATTGTGTATCCGTTCGATCATAGACATCGGCATTCGTATCCATGCTAAGAAGTGATTTGATAACTCCGTAAGCTGACTTGTCCTGCTCTTTTAACTCCAAACGGAGAGCTCTGCTATTGTCCTCTCGGTCAACCATTGATTGGAGCTGCTTTAGCTGCTTCAATTCTTTTTTAGATAAACGACGTTCTCCAAACATGATATAGAGCAAGGGGCCAAAAACTGGCACAAAGGCTACTAACAACCATGTTACCTTACTCTCAGGATTCATGGACCGATTGACAATCGATACAATGGTCGCTAAGCTCACTAAAATGACTAGGATAATCCAGAGAATCGGAGCCATCTGCCCTAGATAGAGAAATAAACCAAAGACGATAAACAACTCTGCCAACATGATGGTAATACTAAAACCATATTTGGACATGAGTAGCTGCATTTTTCTAGCTGTCATAAATCCCCTTCCTTTTCTAACATTCTCCTTAACTGCTTGATAAACTCATGTTTCTACTAGTATACCTCAGTTCAAGGGTAGATGGCAACCGTTTACCTTTTTCTATGCAAACTATTCCAAGAACTGCAAGATTTCTAAACTACACCCACACTATATGAAGCGCTGCCCCTCTTATCTTTTTAACTAGGGTATTAAGAAACTTAAAAAGAACTACCAAAATGATAGTTCTTTCCATAATTATTTATATTTTTCAATATCGAACAAATCCTAGGACAGTCGCTATTGAGGTCGTAGAAGGTAAAGTCGGAACCTTAATTCCGAACTTCTATTTAGTTAAATTTGAAGTTCTATTTTGTTAGTACCACTTGATCAGATGGGTCACGATCCATATCATCGATAATCAATTGATTACCATTAACCGTGTAAATTTTGACATCCCCACCGATAATGACACGTTGATTTTCTGACTCAAAGCTGACTTGCTTGATTTCCTTATCTCCATCTGGCTCGACCTCAGTCCATGTACCAGTTTTACCTGTTACAACAAGAGTGATTTGATCATTTTCATCCTTTCCAGTATAGGTACCATCGATATTCGTAGGTTGAGCTACAGTAGTGTCTTGACTTGAGGACACCTGTGGTTGACTAGCACTTGTAGCAGAGCTAGAAGATGATTCTTGTTGAGAAGATGATTGCTGAGCCGATTGCTGGGTAGGGGCTTGTGCCTTAGGTCCACAAGCTGCCAAAAGACTAAGAATTGCTAGTGAAGCAATAGAAAGTGTGAATGTTTTTGTTTTCATAGCGATTTCCTTTCTTTTGTGCCAATGTTTTGCTGGATCAGTTTCCAGATGTACCTCCTACCTCAAGTATAACAACTTAAGCCTAGAAGATCAACTAATCTCGTCACTTCCTAGCAAACTCGCTCGGACTTCTGAGATAAAGTAGAGTGAACCCGTCACGAAAAGCAAGTCCTGGCCATTGGCCTTATCTTCAAATTCTCTGATAAAGTCGCCATAGGAAGGAATCAAATCATAACCCGCCACATCCTTTTCATCCAGAGAGCCTTGGTAATCAAAGCCTGTTACCTTAAGTTCCACCTGAGGCAACTGCTTAGATAGATAGCCTAGCATCCCCTGATAATCCTTGCGTTTAAGTGCTCCAAAAAGGATGCGAACCTGGTAACCTTGCTGGATTTTCCCTTGGATAAACTCGACTAGACGAGTCAAGGCTGGCAGATTGTGAGCCCCATCTAGGTAGATTTGCGGGCAAATCCGTTCCAATCGACCTGCCCAGTGGGTCTCTTGCAAGGCCTGTCTGACAAGCTCTTCTTCGACACCTTCCTCTCTTGACGCCATAAACAGAAGAAAAGTTTCTAAAGCCAAGGCGGCATTTTCTTGCTGATAAACACCTTCCAAACCGATTTCAAGCTGGGAAAAGCTTGCTAGGTTGCTTGAGAAATTTCCAGCTTTCAAGGTGAAGTCTCGCCCAGCTTGATAAAGTTCAACAGCTAACTCTTTTGCTCTTTTTTGACAGACAAGCTCCGCTTCTGGAGTAAGCTTGGCAATGACCGCCTGCATGCCAGCCTTGAAAATACCAGCTTTCTGCTTGGCTATTTCCTCCAGGCTATCGCCCAAGGTCTCCTGATGATCTAGCCCAATGGAGGTAATAACTGCAATCTCTCCAGTTACGACATTAGTGGTGTCAAGCAGACCACCAATCCCCACTTCTAGCAGAACTAGATCCACTCCCTGCTCTTTAAAATAAAGCAAAGCAATCAAGGTCAACAACTCAAAGAAAGATAAGTGGTCATGTGTTTCCAAAAGAGTTTTCTCCATCTCCTTGACTTGGTTAGCTATACGGACAAAGTCTTCACTAACAATCGGTAGCCCATTGATACAGATTCGATCATGGATGCTGATAATATGAGGAGAGGTAAAAGTACCAACTTTTTTTCCATGAGTTGCAAACAACTCCCTCATAAAGGCAATAGTTGACCCCTTACCGTTAGTCCCTGTTACGTGGATAATAGGATAAGTCTTCTCAGGATTTCCTAGCAAATCCACTGCTCGCTGCATTCGTCCAAGTCCAGATCTAAAATTTAAACCAATCCGACTATGAAGCCACTTTTCTACTTCAAACATACATGTCTCCTTAACAAAAGTCCAATCAACTACCACATCAAAGTATGATTACAAATAAAAAGCGAGGTCGGGACTAAAATCCCGACCTCTTACCTGGTTAGCTAATCACTAGCTACTATAAATTTCAATAGGGTTAAAAACATCCCACGGACTTACTTACGGTCTTTATTTTTAGCGTAAGGGTAAAAACGTTCACTGAACGTTCCTGCTTTTTCTTATTTCTAGAAGCAGGGCTGATACAGTCTCCCAGACTGTATCACTCCTCCATAAAGCTGTTGAAGACTTCTTCAATCATGTTCCATTCGTCTTCTGAGTCTTCTGGGATTGGTTGCAATTCGCCTTCTGTTCCGTCTTCATTTTCGATGAATGAGTAAGCTTGAATTTCAACTTCACCATTTTCATCTTCTTCTGCATTAACTGGCACTAGCAGAACATAGTTTTTACCAAATTCTTCTTTCCCATCGATGGTCAAAAGAATTTCAAACAAGGTTTCATTTCCTTGCTCATCTACTAGTGTAATCAATTCACGTTCTTCGTGGTCATGGTTGTGATCGTGTGACATAGTTTCTCCTCTGTCTTAAAATTTTCTATCTAAATAATTTTGCAAAATCAGCTGAGCAGCCAACTTATCAATAACTTTCTTGCGTTTGTTACGACTGATATCTGCTTGTTCAATCAACATACGTTCCGCAGCGACCGTTGTCAAACGCTCATCCTGATAGTCTACTGGCAAACCAAAGAGTTCTTCTAGCTTGGCACCATAGGCTTGACTGGCATCTACTCGTGGACCGCTGGTATTGTTCATATTTTTTGGCAGACCTACTACAAAGCGTTCCACCTTATAGCTGTCAACCAATTCCTTGATACGGTCAAAACCAAACTGGCCCTGATCCTCATTAATCTGAATGATTTCAAGTCCTTGAGCAGTGAAGCCTAGGGGATCGCTAATCGCCACCCCTACTGTTTTTGAACCGACGTCCAATCCCATAATTCTCATAGATTATAGATCGACTCCTTGTCCCTTAAGGTAGTAGCGTACCAATTCTTCAACAATTTCATCACGCTCATACTTACGGATTTGATTTCGTGCATTGTTATAACGAGGAACGTAGGCAGGGTCACCACTCAATACATAACCGACGATCTGGTTAATTGGATTGTAGCCCTTGTCGTTCAAAGAAGCATAGACATCTGTCAACGTTTCGCTAATTTCTTTCTTATTGGAATCATCCAATTTAAACCGTACAGTTTCTTCAGTAAATCCCATTCTAACACCCTCTTTCCTTAGAATATTACTATTATAGCATATTTCCTTACGTTCTACAAATAAGTCAGTCTATTAATTTGGATTTTCTATTGTTCTGTCGCCCCATTTGCCACTCTGTCAGCAATATACTGGCTAGGTTCGTTTTTTAAGAGATTTTCAAGGCCGATATTTTTTAAATATTCTAGTTGAGATGCCTTTTTGACATCCAAAACTTGAAAATCATAAGTCGTTGTGGTCTGGATTTCTGTCTCGCTGAGTAGCTTGGTTTCCAGTGTAAATCCTGCCAGTTTGCGCGCCTCTTGGATAGTCTCATCCTTTTCTTCTGCTTCAAGAAGCGCTTTTTGCGTTTCCTCTAGGCCATTTTCAGAGATAAAGGTCTTGAGTTCATCCCCGACAGGTCGTTTTTGCTGGATGGTCAAGGTCAAAAACTGACTGCCTTTATAAGTAATGGTCTGAATCTGTTGCGTCCCATTTTCTGACTTCGGCATCAGCAAGGTCTTGGTGACAACCGTATTCTTTTCGGCATTGTCCAAAACGGGAAGGTTGGATTGGAGAGGTTCAGATGTTGTTGTGGAAGCAGCAGGAGTTTCCTTTTTTTGCCCACATCCCGCAAGCAAAAAGAGGAGAGCAAAACTAGCAATTAGTAACTTTTTCATAATTCCTCACTTGATTTTAAAACAAAAGAGCAAACAAGGCCAGGAGTCACTCCCAGCCTTGATGTTTTATAGAGCTGCACGTAGACGTGCTTCTGCATTTTCTACATTACGGACAGAGCGTGGCAAGAAGGCACGGATATCATCTTCTTTATAGCCGACTTGCAGGCGCTTCTCATCAACGAGAATCGGACTCTTTAAGATCCGTGGTGTTTCCATGATTAAGTTGAGCACTTCATTGACACTCAAATCCTCGATGTCAACTCCAAGTGCCTTAGCGTAGCGGTTTTTTGACGAAACGATACTGGCAATTCCATTATCTGTTTTCGTGAGAATATCTAATAACTCTTCTCTTGTAATTCCTTCTTTACCGAGATTTTGTTCTTTATAACTTAACTGGTGGGCATTGAGCCAGGTTTTCGCTTTTTTACAGCTAGTACAACTTGAGACTGTATAAATTTTGATCATGTACCTACCCCTTTCGCTACATGTTACTATCAGTTTAGTCTATTATACCATAAAAAACATCCGACTTGCGACCTATTTTTAAAAAAAATTAACTTTTTTCGCGATTTTCGTACTTTTTTCTTGACAAAATCAATTTATAACCAACTTTTAAATTTTTTGATATACAATCGTTTTACAACTGTAACACTTATCATATAGAGAACGATAATCAAAAGCAAAAAGAGGAAATAAATTGGTTCCAGAGGGGTTAAATGAAGCAGGCTAGCAATTGAAGAGTAGGGAAGGAAGGTCACAAAACTAGCTGCTAGCAAGGTTGTCCCAAGAACAAACCATGATGGACGACTTTGTAAGAAAGGAAGTTTTGCTGAACGAAGCATATGGATAACCATGGTTTGGGACCACATGGATTCAATGAACCAACCTGTCTGGAACAAGATGATAAAGCCCGTTGCAGACTCTGCTCCGTGAGCATAGGCTTGGCCTGTCGCCATTGGGACAATGATAAAATAGAGCAAGATAAAGGTCAAAATATCAAAGGCAGAAGAAATCGGACCCATCCAAATCATAAAGCGAGTAATAGACTTGGCTTCCCACTTATGAGGATGTTTCAAAAAGTCTTCATCTACATTATCAAATGGCAAGGAAATGCAAGAAAGATCATAGACGAGGTTTAACACAATCAAGTGAATCGGAGCCATAGGAAGGAAAGGTAAAAAGATACCAGACACTAACAGAGAGAAAATGTTCCCGAAATTAGAGCTGACCGTCATCTTGATATATTTGGTCATGTTGGCATAGACTTTGCGTCCTTCAACTAGCCCTTTTTCAAGCACCATCAAATCCTTATCTAGCAAAATGACATCAGCCGTTTCTTTGGCAATATCTACTGCTGTATCAACAGAAATCCCCACATCTGCCACTTTCATAGAAGGGGCATCATTGATCCCATCTCCCATATAGCCGACACCATGACCATTTCTTTTTAGCTGTAGAATGATGCGAGCTTTTTGGTCAGGAGAGAGTTTGGCAAAGACAGTCACCTTCTCAACTGCTTGAGCCAATTCCTCGTCCGTCATGGCATCAATATCAGAACCCAACAAGATTTGATCAACGTCTAAACCAACTTTTTCGCAAACTGCTTGAGTTACCTTCTCATTGTCTCCCGTCAAGATCTTTGTTTGAACACCGTGTTCTAACAAAGCTTGGATAGCAGGTGCTGCAGATGGTTTTGGTGGATCTAGAAAGGCAAGATAGCCTGTTAGAATCATCTCTTTTTCATCTTCAACGGAGTAAGCAAAACCTTCTTTTAGGCCTGTTTTATAGGCAACTCCCAAGACTCGCAATCCCTGTTGATTAAGTTGATCTACTTCTTTTAAGATTTCCACTCGGATATCATCCGTCAGAGGGCTAATCTGACCTTGATATTCCACATGGGTTGAAATCGCAAGCATTTCCTCTAGGGCACCCTTGGTTACCAAACTAACAACTTCGTTCTCATCCTTGACGATGACACTCATCCGTCTGCGTTCAAAATCAAAGGGCAATTCGTCTATTTTTTGGAAGCTAGTATCCAAATTTTGTAGAATAGCGTGTTCTTTAGCTTCTTTTTCAGTTCTACTGATGATGGCACGGTCCATCAAGTTTTTCAAACCGGTTTGAAAATAGGAATTGAGATAAGCCCGTCTCAACACAGACAAATCCAAATCTCCATGTATATCCAAAGGATATTCCAGGACAATTTCGTCTTGGGTAAGGGTTCCGGTTTTATCCGTGCATAGGATATCAATAGCACCTAAATCTTGTATGGCATTGAGTTTCTTGATAACCACTTTTTCCTTGGCCATGATAATGGAGCCTTTTGCTAGACTGGCCGTGATGATCATAGGAAGCATCTCAGGTGTCAATCCAACACCAACACTCAGTGCAAACACACCTGCTTCCAGCCAGTCGCCATCTGTCAAGCCATTGGAGAGAAACACGATGGGAACCATGACTAACATCAAACGGATTAAGAGCCAAGAGATGCTGTTCATCTCCCGTTCAAAAGAGGTCGGTTCGTCATAGGTATTGAGAGTCTGCTCGATTTCTCCCATCATGGTGTCATCACCGACCGCTAGAATCAAAGCCTTAGCGCTTCCTGATATCACATTGGTTCCCATAAAAGCGAGCGCTTCTGCTTCTAGCAGACTATCAAAATTTGACTGACTCATTTTTGACAAGGCTAGTTTTTCAACCGAGTCACTTTCACCTGTCAAACCAGACTGTTGAACAAAGAAATCACGTGATTCAATTAAAATGAGGTCTGCTGGAATCATATCCCCAGCACTTAATTTGACTATATCTCCAACGACCAAATCTTCAATTGCGACCTCTAAACTCTGGCCTTCGCGGATAACTGTGGCTGTATTCACAATCATTTTTGATAGATTGGTCGCAGCCTTGTCACTCCGCAGTTCTTGGACAAAGCGTATGCCACCAGAGATTAGAACGAGAACGACGATGATGATAGAGGTCGTCGGATCTTCTTGTCCAGGCTTCGCCAACCAGACATTGGTCACCATGGAAATCATAGCGATGACCAGCAGGATGATTGTAAATGGATTGATAATAGATTCGTAAATCTTTTTGAGGATACTGTCTTCTTGACCCTTGGTGATGGTGTTTTCGCCATATAGGTCACGATTTTTCTCCACCTGCTCCTCAGTCAAGCCTGTTAGACTTGTCTTATAAAAAGATAGAGTTTCGTTTAAAGGTGTGTGAATAGCTGTTGCTAATCTTTCTTTTGTAGTTTTCATTGGTTTCTCCTATCTGTATGAATGATATGTTTCATACACAGAGACCAATCACTTTATAAGGGCAGAACGACACAAATCAGCGATTGGCTGTGTATGTGCGGTTCTGGATGATCGTCAATTTGCATCGTTTGTCTCCTTTCCTTGTTCTAAAACAGTAGAAAATCCCACCATAAAATGGCAGGATTAAAAAACTAACTATCTGTTTTTTCGTTCAAGCTTTAACTCCATAGGGCGATGTAATGAGCTTAGTCTTGGCCTTCGCGACCAGGACTGTTGACCAACGAGTAGTGTCTCCACTGCTTTGCGGTAGTCATCCGTATCCCTATGGTAGCCTCACCTACCGTTTTCGTCTATCAGTATAAACCTTTAAAATATAAAAGTCAATGATTTATCTTAATTTTCTTAGATAACAATCAATTCTTTCGGAGCAAGGGTCAATAATTTGCAACCTGTATCCGTAATCAAGATATCATCCTCGATACGCACCCCGTATTTTCCATCCAGATAGATGCCCGGCTCATCGGTCAAGACCATACCAGCCTTGATTGGCTCTTCTGACTTGCCAAAGTAAGGAATTTCATGGATATCCAGACCAATCCCATGTCCAATCCCGTGGCTAAAGTAAGGACCGTAGCCTGCATCGTTGATAATTTGACGAGGAATCCTGTCAAAATCGATCCGACTGAGACCAGCCTTGGCTGCTTCTATCAGAGCTTGATTGCTACGCAGGACAATATCATAAATCTCCCGCTCCTCATCTGTCACCTGTCCCACATGAACAGTCCGTGTCATATCGCTGACATAGTGATTGTAGTAGCAACCAAAGTCCATGGTCAGGGTTTCACCATTTTGAATGACCTTGTCACTAGCCACTCCATGTGGCATAGCAGAGCGGTAGCCCGAAGCGATGATAAAGTCAAAGGACGCGCCTGAAGCACCTAGCTGGCGCATGCGGGCATCCAAAAAGTTCATAACAGCCAGCTCTGTCGTCTCACCAGGCTTGATAAAATCCAGTACATCTAGGAAGGCTTGATCCGAAATCTGGCAGGCCCTACGAATGGTTGCGATTTCTTGCTCATCCTTGATCATCCGCAGATTTTCAATAAAACCAGTCATTGGAACCAGCTCATGACCAGCAAACACACTTTCCAGCATCTTGAAGTAAGCATAGGAAATCTCGTCATCAAAGCCAATTTTTTCCAGTTTGTCGTCCGCTATAATTTTAGCAATTTCACCAACCGCATCTCGCGTTTCAACAATATCAAAGCCCTGAACCACTCCTTTAGCAATCAGGGTATAGCGCGCATCCGTCAGGAAAATTCGGCGATTTTTACTGATGAAAACCGTCGCTTCTGTCCCGCTGAAACCAGTCAGATAGTAAATATTCTTCAGATTGGTTACTAAGACAGCATCACACTCTGTCTGTTTTAAGGCTACTTCAAATTTTTCAACTCTTGATAACATGAGAAAACCTCCGTAAAATGATTTAATTTATTATAGCAAAAAAATATCGAAAATAATACAATCTATATAGCTAGGATTAGATAAAATTGACATTTGAAAGCGCTTAATGTATAATTTCTGTTAGACAAGAAAGAATGAGGTAGCAATATGAATAAAACAGAATTACTGTTACAAAGACTAGATGAGATTGGTCAGTCTCTAAAAGATTCGAACCAAGCACTAGCTTTGCTGGCACTTGGTTCTTGCGGAACAGAAAGAGAACGATTGGATCAGTACTCAGATTTAGACTTCTTTGTTATTGTAAAAGATGGCTACAAGCAGACTTATATCCAAGACCTAACCTGGTTAAGTAAGCTAGAACCAATTGCATTTCACTACCAAAATACAGTGGACGGACATAAAGTTCTATTTGAAGATGATGTTTTTTGTGAATTTGCTGTCTTTGAAGCTCACGAACTGGTAAACATTCCCTTCTCTGAAGGCAAGATTATCTGGAAGGAGGTCGGTTTTGATGAAACAATCTGTCAGCCACAAAGACTGCCATCAAAAGAAAACAGAGACCGTGAATGGCTGTTGGGAGAAATTTTATGTAATCTATATTTAGGGCTAGGTCGCTATCAGCGAGGCGAAAAATTAGCTGCTTATGATTTAATACAAAACAGAGCCGTCAAGCTTTGGACTGAACTAATCAGTTTGGAAACAACTTCTAAATCTAATTTTATAGATATCTTTAATACCAACAGACGATTTGAAGAAGGTTATCCAAAGGAAGCCAAGCAATTGCCTCACTTTTTGCAAGGTTACGAACGTATTTCTGAGTCTGCTCAAGAACTCCTAGAATATCTGAATAAACACTATTCTCTTAACCCATTTATAAAAGAAAAAATTCGTAATTTATTATAAAAAAGACTCTGCCTAAAAAAGCAGAGCCTTTTAAATCTTATTGTAACTTTCCTTTCAAATAGTGTCCTGTGTAGCTGGCTTCATTGGCCGCTACTTCTTCTGGAGTTCCTGTTGCAATGATGGTTCCTCCACCAACACCGCCTTCAGGTCCCAAGTCGATGATATGGTCTGCTGTTTTAATAACATCTAGATTGTGCTCGATAACGAGGACTGTATTGCCATCGTCTACAAAGCGAGCTAAAACCTTGAGCAGACGAGCGATGTCCTCCGTATGAAGTCCTGTCGTCGGCTCATCCAGAATGTAGAAGGATTTACCTGTTGAGCGTTTGTGGAGTTCACTAGCTAACTTCATACGCTGGGCTTCTCCACCTGAAAGGGTGGTAGCTGGTTGTCCTAACGTTACATAGCCCAGCCCTACATCCTTGATGGTCTGAAGTTTGCGTTGAATCTTAGGAATGTGTTGGAAGAATTCCACCGCATCGTTGACGGTCATGTCCAAGACCTGCGAGATATTCTTTTCCTTATAGTGGACTTCTAGGGTTTCACTGTTGTAGCGAGTCCCATGGCAAACTTCACAGGCCACATAAACATCTGGCAAGAAGTGCATCTCAATCTTGATGATCCCGTCACCCGAGCAGGCTTCACAACGGCCTCCCTTGACGTTGAAACTGAAACGGCCCTTCTTGTAGCCTCGTATCTTAGCTTCATTTGTCTGGGCAAAGAGGTCACGTATATCGTCAAAAACTCCCGTATAGGTAGCTGGGTTGGACCTCGGCGTCCGTCCGATCGGGCTCTGGTCAATGTCAATCAAGCGGTCTACATGCTCAATCCCTGTAATCGTCTTAAACTTACCAGGTTTATCTGAATTGCGGTTGAGCTTCTGGGCAATGGCTTTTTTGAGGATGCTGTTGATCAAGGTCGACTTCCCTGAACCTGACACCCCTGTCACTGCGATGAATTTTCCCAATGGGAAGCGAGCAGTGATATTTTGCAAGTTGTTCTCACGCGCTCCTGTCACCTCGATAAAACGTCCATTTCCGGCACGACGCTCTGCTGGCACTGGAATGGCACGTTTCCCTGACAAATACTGACCTGTGATAGACTTGCTGTTACGGGCCACCTGCTTGGGTGTTCCTGCAGCAACAATCTCTCCACCAAAAACACCGGCACCCGGACCAACGTCAATCAGATAATCTGCCTCACGCATAGTATCTTCGTCATGTTCCACCACGATCAGGGTATTACCCAAGTCACGCATCTTTTTCAAACTTGCAATCAGGCGGTCATTATCCCTCTGGTGAAGACCAATGGACGGCTCATCCAGGATATAAAGGACACCTGATAGGTTGGACCCAATCTGGGTTGCTAAGCGAATACGCTGGCTCTCCCCGCCTGAAAGGGTTCCTGCCGAACGTGACAGCGTCAAATAGTTAAGCCCCACGTTATTGAGGAAGGTCAAGCGATCCTTGATTTCCTTGAGAATGGGACGAGCAATAATGGCTTCATTTTCAGACAAGGTCAACTGGCTCACCAACTCCAAATGGTCTGCGATAGACAAATCTGAGATTTCACCGATATGTAGCCCTTGCTCACCACCCACACGAACAGACAAGGCCTGGTCATTGAGACGGTAGCCGTGGCAAGTTCCGCAGGTCAGCTCATTCATGTAGAGTCGCATCTGGGTACGGGTGTAGTCACTGTTAGTCTCATGGTAACGACGCTTGATATTATTGACAACTCCCTCAAAAGGAATGTCAATATCGCGCACACCGCCAAATTCATTTTCATAGTGGAAATGGAATTCCTTGCCATCAGACCCGTAAAGAATCAAGTTTTTATCTTCTTCTGACAAGTCTTCAAATGGCTTATCCATATCCACTCCAAAGGCTGTCATAGCTTGTTCTAGCATGTTTGGATAGTAGTTGGATGAGATAGGATTCCAAGGTGCCAAGGCTCCCTCACGCAAAGTTTTGCTGGTATCAGGAACCACCAAGTCAACATCCACCTCCAACTTGATACCCAAACCGTCACACTCACTACAAGATCCAAAAGGAGCATTGAAGGAGAAGAGACGTGGCTCTAACTCTGGTACGGTAAAACCACAAACCGGGCAGGCATAATGCTCAGAGAAGAGCAACTCAGAATCGTCCATAGTGTCGATAATGACATAACCTTCTGCGATACGAAGGGCAGCCTCTATGGAGTCAAAGAGACGGCTACGAATGCCCTCCTTGATAACAATACGGTCTACCACAACATCGATATTGTGTTGCTTGCTCTTAGACAACTCTGGCACTTCGGTCACATCATAAACTTCCCCATCCACTCGGACGCGGACATAGCCGTCTTTCTGAACCTTTTCAATGACACTCTTATGTTGCCCTTTTTTCTTACGAATGACCGGAGCTAAAATTTGCAGACGTTGGCGTTCCGGCAATTCCAAAACCTTATCCACGATTTGCTCTACAGAAGAGGCCTTGATAGCCCCATGCCCGTTGATACAGTAAGGCGTCCCCACACGTGCATAGAGGAGACGCAGATAATCATTGATTTCAGTAGTTGTCCCAACAGTCGAGCGTGGGTTTTTGCTAGTCGTTTTTTGGTCGATGGAAATAGCTGGGCTGAGACCATCAATAGCATCCACATCTGGTTTTTCCATATTGCCCAAAAACTGGCGAGCGTAGGCTGACAAACTCTCCACATAACGACGTTGGCCCTCAGCATAGAGGGTATCAAAGGCCAGACTGGATTTCCCAGACCCTGACAAACCAGTCACAACAACCAGCTTGTCTCTTGGAATCTCCACATCAATATTTTTTAAGTTATGGGCACGCGCCCCATGAATCACAATTTTATCTTGCATCTTTGTTCTTTCTAGTCCATTATTGCTTTCCATTATACCAAAAAATGTGAAATTCTATTACCCAAAAAGCTGTTTTTATAGTATAATAGTACGGTGCAAAAAATGAATCACTGAATAGTAGGAAAGGATAGGGGATATGAAACAAGTTTTTCTCTCAACAACAACTGAATTTAAAGAGATCGACACGCTTGAACCGGGTACTTGGATCAACCTCGTCAATCCTACACAAAATGAATCGTTGGAAATCGCTAACGCCTTCGACATTGATATTGCCGACCTTCGAGCACCGCTCGATGCGGAAGAAATGTCCCGTATTACCATCGAAGACGAGTATACTTTGATCATCGTGGACGTTCCCATCACAGAGGAAAGAAACAATCGTACCTACTACGTAACGATTCCGCTGGGGATTATCATCACCGAGGAAACCATTATCACCACCTGCTTGGAATCCCTCCCCGTTCTCGATGTCTTTATCAACCGTAGACTGCGCAACTTTTACACCTTCATGCGTTCACGCTTTATCTTCCAGATTCTCTACCGCAACGCCGAACTTTACCTTACGGCCCTTCGTTCGATTGACCGTAAGAGTGAACAAATCGAAAGTCAACTTCACAAATCTACTCGAAACGAAGAGCTGATCGAGCTCATGGAATTGGAAAAGACCATCGTCTATTTCAAGGCCTCACTTAAGACGAACGAGCGCGTGATTAAGAAATTGACCAGCGCAACTAGCAATATCAAGAAATACCTAGAAGACGAAGACCTACTCGAAGACACTCTGATTGAAACCCAACAGGCCATTGAGATGGCAGATATCTATGGAAACGTCCTTCACTCTATGACAGAGACCTTTGCCTCTATCATTTCCAATAACCAGAACAACATCATGAAGACCCTAGCTCTCGTGACCATCGTCATGTCTATCCCAACCATGATCTTCTCAGCCTACGGGATGAACTTTAAGGATAATGAAATCCCTCTAAATGGTGAACCTCACGCCTTCTGGTTAATCGTCTTTATCGCCTTTGCTATGAGTGTTTCACTCACTCTCTATCTCATCCATAAAAAATGGTTCTAAAAGGAATTCCCATGTCTCAGATTGATCTACAAAAATTAACTAAGAAAAACCAAGAGTTTATCCATATTGCTACCCAGCAATTTATCAAAGATGGTAAAACAGACGCTGAAATCAAGGCTATCTTTGAGGAAGTCATTCCTAAAATCCTTGAAGAGCAAGCCAAAGGAACGACTGCACGTTCCCTCTACGGGGCTCCAACCCACTGGGCTCATAGCTTCACTGTCAAAGAGCAATATGAAAAAGAGCATCCAAAAGAAAATGATGATCCAAAACTCATGATTATGGACTCAGCCCTTTTTATCACCAGTCTCTTTGCATTGGTTAGCGCTCTGACTACCTTCTTCTCTACAGATCAGGCTATTGGCTATGGGTTGATTACCCTCTTGTTGGTTGGACTTGTAGGAGGACTTGCCTTCTACTTGATGTACTACTTTGTCTACCAGTACTATGGACCAGACACAGATCGTAGCCAGCGCCCTCCTTTCTGGAAATCAATCCTCGTCATCCTCGCTGCTATGCTTCTCTGGTTGGCTGTCTTCTTCGCAACAAGCTTCCTTCCAGCAGCTCTCAATCCAATCCTTGCTCCATTGCCTTTGGCTATCCTGGGAGCTGCTCTTCTCGTCCTTCGCTTCTATCTCAAGAAACGTTTCAATATCCGAAGTGCTAGCGCGGGTCCATCACGTTATTAAGAAAAGTGAAAAGCTATGGCATATAGTCAATCTTTAGCCCAGCAGATTCGCAAAATTTTAGCACTTAAACTTCCTCCCCAAATTTTCGAAGAAGAGCTAGAAGAAAAGAAACTGTTTGGTGGCCTTGCCTTTATGATTCGTGGGAAAATGGTCCTTACAGTCAGTTCCAGAAAGGACGAGCTGGTTATGGTGAGAATTGGCAAAGAAATGGAAAAGCAAGTTCTACCCCGAACAGGAGCTCATACTACATTGATGAGAGGGCGACCTTATCATGGCTATATAGACCTAGATATCGAAGGTCAAAAAGAACTGCCTTACTGGATTGATTTAGCCCTCTCCTATAATCAAGAGTTGACCAAGTAACTCATATCCAGCGAGATTAGAAAAACGAAAAGCAACTGCATAGGCGGTTGCTTTTTCACTTGCTTTCTTGAGATTCAATAGCACTTCTGAGTCTCATTCTTGTAGTTTTCTCTCATCTTTTGTGATAGAATAGGCTCATACTCAATGAAAATCAAAGAGCAAACTAGGAAGCTAGCCGCAGGTTGCTCAAAGCACTGCTTTGAGGTTGTAGATAGAACTGACGAGGTCAGTAACATATATACGGCAAGGCAAAGCTGACGTGGTTTGAATTTAATTTTCGAAGAGTATCAATCTATTTCTAGGAGGATGAGATATGATTTCTACTATTGGTATTGTTAGTTTGTCTAGTGGTGTTATCGGAGAGGATTTTGTCAAACACGAAGTCGATTTGGGTATTCAACGTCTCAAGGATTTGGGACTCAATCCTGTCTTTCTGCCCCATTCGCTAAAAGGGTTAGACTTTATCAAGGACCATCCGGAGGCACGTGCAGAGGATTTGATGCAGGCCTTTTCTGATGATAGCATCGACATGATCCTATGCGCCATCGGTGGGGATGATACCTATCGCTTGCTACCCTACCTTTTTGAAAACGACCAGCTCCAAAAGGTTATCCAACAAAAGATTTTTCTTGGCTTCTCGGATACAACCATGAACCACCTTATGTTGCACAAACTAGGGATCAAGACTTTTTATGGGCAATCCTTTCTAGCAGACATTTGTGAATTAGACAATGAGATGTTACCCTATAGCTTTCACTACTTTAAAGAATTGATCAAGACAGGAAGAATCTCAGAAATCCGCCCTAGCGACCTTTGGTATGAGGAACGGACTGATTTTAGTCCCAAGGCTCTGGGAACAGCTCGTATCAGTCATGTAAATACAGGCTTTGATTTGTTGCAAGGAAATGCTCAGTTTGAGGGAGAAATTCTCGGTGGTTGCCTTGAGTCCCTCTATGATATCTTTGACAATTCTCGATACGCAGACAGCACGGACCTCTGCCAAGAGTACCGACTCTTCCCTGACTTATGTGACTGGGAAGGAAAGATTCTCTTGCTAGAAACAAGCGAAGAAAAGCCTGAACCTGATGATTTCAAAAAAATGTTGCGGACTTTAAAGGACACGGGGATATTTGGGGTTATCAGTGGACTCTTGGTCGGAAAGCCAATGGATGAAACCTTCTATGACGACTATAAGGAAGCACTATTGGATATCATTGATAACAATATCCCGATTGTCTATAATCTGAATGTCGGTCACGCAACTCCAAGAGCCATTGTGCCCTTTGGCGTTCACGCTTATGTGGATACACAGAAGCAAGTCATTCGCTTTGACTATAACAAAAAATAAACAATTTCTCCATTTTTGTGCTTTGGTATTGATTTTCGTTACAATTTGTGTCTGAATTTATTGCATTTTGCTTATTTCTATGATATCTTTTTAAAGGAGGTGTATATGACTAAACAAAAAATAAATCAAATTGTCGGTTCAATTGGAGCCTTTATCGGGATTGTTGTATTTATCGCCTACATCCCACAAATTTTTGCCAATTTACAAGGCAACAAAGCTCAACCATTCCAGCCTTTATCCGCAGCAGTATCTTGTTTAATTTGGGTTATTTACGGATGGACAAAAGAGCCTAAGAAGGATTGGATACTAATTATTCCAAACTCAGCTGGCGTTGTCTTAGGTGGACTGACATTTCTTACTGCACTATAAAAGTTACTAGCATATAATCAAAAAGCTGAGATAATTTTCTCAGCTTTTTCTATTTTCTCAGATAGTTAGACGCTTGGACTCACTAATTTCCGTTTTTCCACTCGCAATCATTCTCGTGGTCATCAACCAGGCCTGCCGCCTGTAGAAAAGACAAAACTGCGACTGGACCTGTAAATTTGAAGCCTTGTTTTTTGAGATCTTGAGACAACTTTTCAGACAAGGCTGTTTTAGCAGGTGCTTGGTGATAGTCAGGAACATCATTGATGATGGTTTGCCCATCAACAAAGGACCAGAGATAAGCGTCAAAAGAGCCAAAGGTTTTCTGGATTTGTAAAAATGCTTGGGCGTTGGCACGCGTCGCAAAGAGCTTGGCACGATTTCGGATAATGGCTGGATTCTCTAACAAGGCTTCCAACTCCCCATCTGTCATTTCCGCGACCGCTTGAATTTGATAGCCATGAAATGCTTCTCGGAATCCTTGGCGTTTGTTGAGTACCGTTTCCCAAGATAGACCCGACTGGTAAGTTTCCAAACACAACAACTCAAAAAGAGCACGGTCATCATGAAGGGGTTGACCCCACTCTTCATCATGATAGGCCACATATAAAGGATTGTTCATTTTAACCCAACCACAGCGTTTTGTCATATTATTCTCCTATTTTACCAACATCTTAAGGGCCGATTTGATATAGTTCTCAGCTGTATCTGTCGTTCCTTCAAAGAATTTCTTGATTTTCTTGAGCTCAGTCGCCTTGTAGCCCAGTGCCAACATGGCTTCCATGGCTTCTTCCAGTTCTTGGTTTTCAGCGCTGGTTTGCACTGCCACCTTGGCAGGAAGGTCATCGCTAGCCACAACTACCTTACCTTCCAAGTCTAGCACCATCTGCTGGGCTGTTTTCTTGCCAATTTTAGGGAACTTAGTCAAGTAGGTGATGTTCTTAGTTTCAATCGCCTGAACCAAGCCAGCATTGTCATCAGCTGCGATGATAGCAAGAGCTGATACCGGACCAATCCCTGATACCGAAATCAGACTAAGAAAGAGTTTCTTCTCATCTTCTGATCGAAAACCATAGAGCAGATGGGCGTCCTCACGGACAACTTGGTGCACATAAATTTGAGTTTCTTGATTGACCTGACCTGAGTAAGCATAGGGATTGGCTACATGCAAAATATAACCTATACCATTTGCCTCTAGGACGATGTATTTGGCAGTGATTTTAGTAATGATTCCTTTTAAATATTCGTACATAATTTTTTCTCCATTATTTTGCCTATCTAGTATACCATATTTCCCCAAGACAGACTGCAACAAAAGGTGCAACCTCTGGTTGACAAATAGTACAAGAGATTGTATTCTCATTATAAGTAAAAATTGTTAGGATAGAGGTAGAAAAAGGAGGATAGAATCATGAAACTCGCAGAAAAACTATTTGAGCTCCGAAAGGAAAAAGGTTGGTCCCAGGAAAAGCTAGCAGAACAAATCAATGTCTCTCGGCAAAGTATCTCCAAGTGGGAGTCTGGTCAAGTTCTTCCAGAAATCGAAAAAATCATTGAATTAAGCAAGATTTTTCAAGTGACAACTGACTATCTACTACTAGATGAAAACTCTGAAAAAACTTCTACAGAAGTGATTTTGGAGGAAGATAAGGACAAATACTATAAAGAAGTTAAATCTTTTGGCCTCTGGCAAGTGATTTATATTTTCGTCTTAGCTCTGGCTATCTATCTCTTTTTAGCTGGTTCTAGTTTTCCAGCCGAGTTCACCGCCTGGATTTGGCTGACCTTCGTTCTTTTGATTGCTTCAGCGATTGCTATCAGCAAGACTCTCAAAACCAAACAACGTTATCTTGATAAAGTGATTGGTCTTGAGAATCCCTCAAACCAAGACGACTCTATGAAACCTTGAGTCAATTGAATCATATTTCTCATTACTTTTTCTTGTCAAGCAAGTGTAAACCTCATGGCAAGTTGCCATGTCCATTCAAAATTCCCACCATAGAAAAGCTAAAAAGCCTTGTTTGGAAAAAACAAAGGCTTTTTGTGTTCTTAATATTTCCCCAACTCCCGCAGGCTAGTATGATTTTCCTGAATGCGTCGGAACATTTTTTCCATATCCGACTTGGTAAAATGCACCAAAACAGGACGTCCGTGGGGACAGTTATAGGGATTGTCACATTGAGAAAGCTGATAAAGGAGCTGTCGAGCTGAATGGTCATCAATACGATGGTTGGCCTTGATAGACCGCTTGCAGGACATCATGATAGCCAGCTCTGCTCGGTATTTCTTGACCGAAACTTCCTTGGTCAAAAGGAGCATGTCACACATTTCATAGATGCCAGACTCGATTTCTTCTTCTGCCATCCAAATAGGATGTTCACGCAGGATAAATTGATTTTCTCCGTACTCTGCTAGAAGTACGCCCACTTCCTCCAAAAGAGACATTCTTTCCCTGAGACGAAGGGCATCATCCGCAGGAAATTCAAAGATATAGGGCACTAGGAGTTGTTGCTGGCTCTGGTCAACATTGCCAATGCTTTCACGGTATTCCTCGTACTTAACCCGTTCCTGAGCCGCATGCTGGTCAATGATATAGAGTCCATCTCGACCTTGGGCAAAGAGATAAGTCCCGTGCATTTGCCCGAAAAATTCCAACTCTGGGAAGCTGGATGCTTCTTCTCGCTCCAGCTTATCATAGGCTTTGTCCAAACTAGCTAAGTCTAACTCTGGGTGGTCTAGTCGGTCATAGCTGACAGGCTTTCTCTCTGCAAAATGGAGTTTTGCTGGCTTGGTCAGCTGGTCCAAGGTTTCCTTGGCAAACAGGGTTAGGTCCCTACCTTCCTCAGTTAATTCAACCTGATGATCAGCCACCTCAGCTTGATTAGGTTTTGAGAGTTATGTTTTTTCATAGTAGAGCGTATTTTCTTTGAGTGGGAGAATGGTCTGCTCCACCTTTTGACGATTGCGCACAGTCGACTTGGCAAGATTTTCCAAGGCATCAGGGATCAAGGCTTGCTCTTTGAGACTGTTAGAAATAGCTTCTGAGACTAACGCCATCAGTTCTTTTTCCTTAGAAATCCGCACTTCTTGCTTGGTCGGATGCACATTGACATCCGCTAGATAAGGGTCGATATGGATGTGAATGACAGCCAGTGGAAAACGGCCCACCATGAGCTTGCTGCCATAGCCATCCAAAATTGCACGATTGAGCAAGAAGTTCTTGATATATCGACCATTGATGAAGAGGCTGATATAGTTGCGATTAGCTCGAGTCAACTCAGGCAAGGACACAAAACCTGTAATTTCAAAGTCTAGATCCGAATTCTCAATGGCTATCATCTTCTTGGCACTCGCCAAGCCATAAATTCCAGCAATAGCTTGGCGTAGTTGACCCGTACCAGCTGTTCGTGTCATTTCCTTGCCATCACTAATCAAACTAAAAGAAATCTCAGGATGAGCAAGGCCCAGACGGTTGACAATATCAATGATATGAGACAGCTCCGCCTGCTGGCTCTTCATATACTTGAGACGTGCAGGCGTGTTGAAAAAGAGGTCCTCTACACAAACCTTGGTCCCCACTGGACTTGTCGCAGGAGTGATTGCTTCGACTTCACCCCCACGCGCAACGAGCTTGGTCCCATGACTCGCACCATCCACCGCCGTCAACAGAGTCAGAACACTGACAGAAGCGATAGAGGGTAGGGCCTCACCACGAAAACCGAGCGTCCGAATCCGAAAAAGGTCTGCTTGATTTTTTATCTTACTGGTCGCATGGCGACGCAGGGCCAATTCCACCTCATCGTGGGCAATTCCATGACCATTATCTGTGATTTGAATCTTCTTTAGACCTGATTCCTCAATCTCAATGATAATCTGGCTAGAGCCCGCGTCAATAGCATTTTCTACCAACTCTTTGACTACACTGGCAGGACGTTCAATGACCTCTCCTGCCGCGATCTGGTTTGCCAGCACCTCTGGCAATTCAATAATACGAGACATCTTTCAGCCCCTTTCTGTATCTATTTTCCTAGAAATTGATTAGTGCTATTATACCATATTTCAGATACTATCAGAAAAAGCAAATACCACATAGACTCCAAATCTCTCCACATAGACAAAAGCTCTTGCCATGGGGCGTAAAATAGTGTTTAATAAAGGTGTACAGGAAGTGATCACAACCTTGTATAACTGAAAAGGAGAGAAATTTATGAAAGTAGAACTACAGATTAAGGAGACTTACGAGGAGGAAAAGCTGATTGTCCAAACTCCTCAGACGACCGAAAAAGTCCAGAAAGTCATCGAGTTCGCAGAAAATCTTGACCAAAAAGAAACAATCAAAGGAAAGATTGATGATCAGGTCTACCTAGTTAAGATTTGTAAGATACAACGCTTCTATATCGAGAATCGCAAGGTTCTAGCAGAAACTGCATCTCAGACCTATACCATTGATTTGCGTCTCTATCAAGTTCTTGACATTCTGCCGACCACTTTCATCCAAATTTCCCAATCAGAAATCGTTAATATTGACGCTATCTCTCATCTCAAACTAACCCCCAACGGCCTGGTCGAAATCTTTCTCAAAAACGAAAGCTTCACCTACTCTTCACGCCGTTACCTAAAAACCATCAAGGAGAAATTAGAACTATGAAAAAACAAATCTTTCACGATGCAGCCGCTGGTGTTCTTATCGGTCTCATCCTCTCTATCATCTTTTCACTCATTTATGCACCAAATACCTACGCTCCACTTAGTCCCGATTCTCTAGTCGGACAAGTGATGGTGGAACATCAGGTTCATGGTGCCTTGATCTTGCTCTACTGTATGATCATCTGGTCAGCTATCGGAGTTCTCTTTAGCTTTGGCAGGCGTTTATTCAATCGTGACTGGAGCTTGCTCCGTGCCACACTTTCCCATTTCTTCCTCATGCTGGCTGGCTTTGTCCCACTAGCGACTCTGGCTGGTTGGTTCCCCTTCCACTGGACCTTCTATCTCCAGCTCATTCCAGAGTTTGCGATCGTCTACCTTATCATCTGGGTTATTCTCTATAAAAGAGAAGCTAAAAAAGTAGACCACATCAATCAACTCTTGGCCCATAAAAAGTAATAGAGAAATCCCACTCACAAAAATGTGAGTGGGATCTTTTTATAACTTTTGTTTGAGCTCGACCAAGACATTCATAGCCTGCATAGGTGTCATATTGTACACATCCAGTTTAGCTAATTCTGCTAGGATAGGATGCTCTGCAGGCGCGTCAAAGAGTGACATCTGTTCAGTAACAGCACTTGTTTCTCTCATTGGAGCAGGGCTTTCCGTCTCTTGATTCTCCAGTTGAGTCAATATCTTATCCGCCCTTGCTAAAAGTTCTGCTGGTAAACCAGCAATCTTAGCAACGTGGATACCGTAGGATTTGTCAGCTGGACCTGGTTCAATCTTGTGAAGGAAGGTAACCTGTCCATCCTGTTCTAAGGTTGCCACGTGGACATTGACCAAGTGTTCCAAGCTAGACTCCAGACTAGTCAACTCATGATAATGGGTCGCAAAGAGGGTCTTGGCTCCGATATGTTCATGAATGTATTCGATAATGGACTGGGCAAGAGCCATGCCATCATAGGTTGCCGTTCCCCGTCCCAATTCATCGAAGAGAATGAGTGAGTCCTTGGTCGCATGCGAAATGGCATTGTTAGCCTCCATCATCTCCACCATAAAGGTTGATTGACCTGAAACCAAGTCATCTGCCGCTCCGATGCGAGTAAAGATAGCATCGAAGATAGGCAAGTAGGCGCTCTCAGCAGGAACATAGGAACCCATCTGGGCCATAACCGCAGTCATGGCTAGCTGGCGCATGTAGGTAGACTTCCCGCTCATGTTGGGCCCTGTAATCAATTGAATGCTGGTATCTTCTGACATCTGGATACTATTTGGAATATAGGTCTGGGCTCCCATGACCTTTTCGACGACAGCATGACGCCCTTTCTGGATAGCGATTTGTGAGTCGTCACCGAACTCAGGTCGAATCAAATGCTGGGTTTCAGCCACAACCGCCAGACTTTGCAAAACATCAACCGTCGCAATTCCTTGGGCTAAAGCCTGCAAACGCTGGATGTACTTGCTGACTTCCTCTCGGATACGCATAAAGATTTCGTACTCTAGGTTGGCTGACTTCTCACGCGCCTCCAGCATATCTCCCTCGATACGGGGCAACTCCTCAGTCCCAAAACGTTCTGAGTTTTTCAGCGTCGCCTTGCGGAAAAAGTGGGCTGGCACATTTCCCAGTTGCGAATTAGTCACATGGAAATAATAGCCATCTTTTTTATTGTAGTCAATCTTGAGCGTGCTGATACCAGAGTTTTCTCTCTCCTTAGCCTCAATCTCTGCAATCCAGCTCGTACCTTCTCTGAGTACTCGGCGGTATTTATCCAAGGTCTCATCAAATCCAGTCCGAATAATGCCACCTTCCGTAATCACATGAGGGGCTTCAGGGGCAATCGCTGCGCTAATCAAACTCTCTAACTCTGGAATGGCATCCAACTGTGCGATGAGATAAGCTAAAGCAGGCTGCTCCATGCCTTCCAAAATCGCTCGAATACGTGGCACACTAGATAAGGTAGTCGCCAATTGCAAGAGATCCTTGGGATTGGTCTTGCCAAAAGAAACCCGACTAGCCAAGCGTTCGATATCATAAACACCCTTGAGACTGTCCGTTAAATCACTACGCTCAAAGAAGTGGTCAAGAAAGACCTGCACCACCTCTTGACGTTGGACAATTCGCTCCTTATCAATTAAAGGACGATGAATCCAAGAACGTAAGAGCCGCATACCCATAGCCGTTTTGGTTTTATCCAAAAGCCAGAAAAGACTGCCTTGTTTCTTACCTGAACGGGCATTCTCAACCAAATCCAGGCTAGCCTTGGTCGCATAATCCATCTGCAAGAAATCTTTGATTTCATAGCGGATAACTTGTTTGAGGTGGTTCAATTCCCGCATCTGGGTCCGATGAACATACTGGAGTAGCTTACTAGCCGCCGCTTGCTCCACAGATGCCAGTCGTGAATCTAGTAAATGAATATCCTCAAAGCCTTCCTTCTCATGGGAAAGCACAAGATTCATCTGACGGCTGAGAATTTGTTCTTCTTCCTCAGACAAGTCATAACCCAGCACCACTTCACGAGCCTTGAGGTTACGAATTTCCCCACAAACGAGAGTAAAATCCAATAAACCTGTCACATAAAAGTCACCCGTCACCAGATCCATATAAGCTAGACCAAATTGATTGCCATCACGATCTAAGGCAACCAAGAAATTATTCTGACTATCCGGCTTACTGCTATCAACGACCGTTCCAGGTGTGATGACCTGGACCACCTCTCGCTTGACAACACCAACTGCTTGTTTGGGATCTTCCATCTGCTCGGCTATGGCTACCTTATAGCCCTGTTCAATCAGAACATCGATATACTGCTGGGCAGAATGATAGGGGACACCTGCCATGGGTATCGGATTTTCTGCATTTTTATTCCGACTTGTTAAGGAAATTTCTAAAATTTGCGCTGCATTAATTGCATCTTCATAGAACAACTCGTAAAAATCACCCATCCGAAAAAGCAAAAAAGCATCTGGGTATTGTTTTTTAATATCCACATACTGTTGCATGCCGGGTGATAGCTTTTCTATTGCCATTTTCCGTCTCTCCTTGCTAAAAATAAGTCTTGAGAGCAACTCCCAAGACCTTATTTATCTTTCATCAAATCTAGCAAACGATCTTCCATCAGCTTGGCAACGTGCTGGTCTCGACAAATAACCAATAAGGTATTAGCACCAGCAACCGTTCCTAAAATCCATTCATCCTTGTTTGCATCTACAATGTTTGCTAAGACTGCAGCTTCCCCAAGTTTGGTATGAAGTACCAAGGTGAACTCTGCTCTTGCAACTCCTTCTAAATGATGAGACAAAAACTCAACTAAATCAATCTTATCTGTCTCATTTGCTAGTACATAATACACCATATCATTTTTCTTAACCTTGGTCAAGCCGATTTCACGCAAATCACGTGACAAAGTCGTTTGTGTCACATAAACATTACGAGCTTCTAAACGATCTTGAATCTCTTTTTGTGTCCCAAGTTTTTCTTCGGTGATCATCTTTTTAATCAATTGATGCCGTTCTCTTTTTCTCATATTATCCTCTTAAGTGAATATTTATAACAAGTTTTACATTTATTTTATAACTACATTATACCAAAAAAAATAGATAATTCAAAAAAATTCTTTTCTTTCTCAAAAAATGTAGTAAATTGTGTTAAAATAGTAAAAAAGCCCAAAAGGAGCCCTTATGAATACAAAAGAATTGATTGCTAGCGAGTTGGCTAGCGTCATTGATAGCCTGAATCAAGAGGCTATTTTAAATTTACTGGAAACACCTAAAAACTCAGAAATGGGAGACATCGCCTTCCCTGCCTTTTCTCTAGCAAAGGTCGAGCGTAAAGCTCCTCAAATGATTGCAACAGATATTGCTGAAAAAATCAATAGTCAAGCCTTTGAAAAGGTTGTTGCTACTGGACCTTACGTCAACTTTTTCCTTGATAAAAGTGCTATTTCGGCTCAAGTGTTGCAAAATGTTATCACTGAAAAAGAGCACTATGCCGACCAAACCATTGGCAAGCAAGAAAATATCGTTATCGATATGTCTAGTCCCAACATCGCTAAACCATTCTCTATTGGGCACTTGCGTTCAACCGTTATCGGGGATAGCTTGTCACATATTTTCCAAAAAATCGGCTATCAAACGGTCAAGGTCAACCACCTAGGAGACTGGGGCAAACAGTTTGGAATGCTGATCGTTGCCTACAAGAAATGGGGAAATGAGGAAGCGGTTAAAGCGCATCCAATCGATGAACTTCTTAAACTCTACGTTCGCATCAATGCTGAAGCTGAAAAAGACCCTAGCTTGGATGAAGAAGCACGCGAATGGTTCCGTAAACTGGAGAATGGTGACGAGGAAGCCCTCGCTCTCTGGCAATGGTTCCGTGATGAAAGTTTAGTGGAATTCAACCGCCTTTACAATGAATTGCAAGTCGAATTTGACAGCTACAACGGAGAAGCCTTCTACAATGATAAGATGGATGCTGTTGTAGACATCCTCGCTGAAAAAGGACTTCTTGTGGAGTCAGAGGGAGCCCAAGTTGTCAATCTTGAGAAATATGGAATTAAACATCCAGCCCTTATCAAAAAATCTGATGGTGCAACTCTCTATATCACACGTGACTTGGCTGCAGCCCTTTACCGTAAAAATGAATACCAATTTGCCAAATCCATCTATGTTGTTGGTCAAGAGCAATCTGCCCACTTCAAACAACTCAAGGCAGTACTACAAGAGATGGGCTATGATTGGAGCCAAGACATTGTCCATGTTCCGTTTGGATTGGTAACAAAAGAAGGGAAAAAACTCTCTACTCGTAAGGGAAATGTCATCTTGCTAGAGCCTACTATTGCAGAGGCTGTTAGTCGTGCCAAGGCCCAAATCGAAGCGAAAAATCCTGAGTTAGAAGATAAAGACCAGGTTGCCCACGCTGTTGGAGTTGGGGCTATCAAGTTCTATGATCTTAAGACCGACCGTACAAATGGATATGACTTCGACCTTGAAGCTATGGTATCCTTTGAAGGAGAAACTGGACCTTACGTTCAATACGCCTACGCTCGTATCCAATCTATCTTGCGCAAAGCCGATTTCAAACCAGGTACAGCTAGCAACTACAGCCTGAATGATGCTGAAAGCTGGGAAATCATTAAGCTACTCCAAGACTTCCCACGTATTATCAATCGTGCAGCAGATAATTTTGAACCTTCTATCATTGCGAAATTTGCGATTAGTTTGGCTCAAGCTTTCAACAAGTACTATGCACATACACGTATCCTAGATGAAAGTCCTGAGCGCGACAGTCGTCTGGCCCTCAGCTACGCAACCGCAGTCGTCCTCAAAGAAGCTCTTCGTTTGCTCGGGGTAGAAGCGCCGGAGAAGATGTAAATCGCCAAAGTTACTTGATTGCAAAGCAATCTAAGTAACTAACGCCAAATCCTATCAGGGATTTGGCTAGGCGCTTCACTAGTAAAGAAACATAAATATTGTCGATTTATGTTTCTTTACGTCGTAACCAGAGACACTTGCCTAAACACCTCAATAAATTGGTCAATCAAATCATATTGATTGTATGTAATCCTTTAGATCACTTGATTGCAAAGCAATCTAAGCAACGAATGTCAAAGCCTATCATGGATTTGATTAGTCGCTTCACTTAATCGATTTAGAGGCCATGACGTCGTAACTATAGTGATTTGACTTGGCGCTTCACTAATTCACCTAACCAAATAATATCGATTTGGTTAGGCTCATGTCGTAATCTTTTAATCACTTGATTGTAAAGCAGTCTGAAAGATTGAGGCAAAATAACATTTATATTTTGTTCGGCCTTGCAGCTATTCAATGAAACACTTTATTCACTTTTACTATTTCTTTATCACACTGGGAGATTTCCTATGAGCCAATATGCTTATATCCTCGTTGTACTTAGCTTGGTTTTCCTTTTTCTGCTCAATAAGTACGAGAAGGAAAGACTTCAAAGACTCTACCAAGAGCAACTCTTGAAGGACGAGACATTTAGGTCTGACATCAAAGAGAAAATTCACACGACTGAAAATATCAATGATGTCATTGCACATATCAATAAAACTTACCATCTGGGAATGTTGCTCTCAAAAGACGTCACAGATCAATTGAAATAATCAAAATCCGAGAAGCTTTCTTCTCGGATTTTTTAGACTTACCATATTCTCCTTGGAGAAATTTCATTAATGCATGTAAAGTTTTCTGTAATTTTCTGTATTTTTTCAAAATATTCTTGCATTTCTTTTAAGTTTTTTGTAGAATAGTAGCTATCTATTCAGATTATTCTGAAAATTCAAAAATAGGAGCGTTTATTATGTCACAAGTTACGTTATCAAACCAGTCAACCTGGGCAAGCAAACTAAAGGCAATGGGACCAGGAATCCTCATGGCTTCTGCTGCCGTTGGAGGTTCTCACATTGTATCCTCTACTCAAGCTGGTGGTTCTTATGGTTGGTCACTACTCCTCTTGGTTATCTTGGCCAATGTTTTTAAATATCCATTTTTCCGTTTTGGTGCCGAATATACTGCCGACACTGGCAAAACCTTGGTGGAAGGCTATGCTGAAAAAGGAAAACTCTATCTCTGGATTTTCTTTATCCTCAATGTCTTTTCAGCTATGGTCAACACAGCTGGTGTTGCCATTCTGTGCTCAGCTATCATCGCCAGTGCCTTCCCAATGATCGGTCTTAGCATCACTCAATGGTCCCTTATCCTTGTTGCAGTCATTTGGGCTATGTTACTCTTTGGTGGCTACAAACTATTGGACGGTATGGCAAAATGGATCATGTCTGCTTTGACCATTGCAACAGTTCTTGCAGTTATCATTGCAGCAATTAAGCATCCAGAATACAGCTCTGATTTTGTCGAAAAGACACCTTGGCAAATGGCGGCCCTCCCTTTCATCGTTTCCCTCTTAGGATGGATGCCTGCCCCTATTGAAATTTCAGCCATCAATTCACTCTGGTCTGCTGAAAAGAAAAAGACCGTCAACTTTAATACAGCGGACGCTCTTTTCGACTTTAACGTTGGTTACATTGGAACTGCTATCCTAGCTGTATTCTTCGTGGCACTAGGAGCACTGATTCAGTATCCTACAGGACAAGCAGTTGAAGCCGCTTCAGCCAAGTACATTTCTCAATTTGTAGGTATGTATGCCTCTGTTCTTGGAGAATGGTCCCGTTATTTGATTACCTTTATCGCCTTTCTTTGTATCTTTGGAACAGTCATCACCGTTATCGATGGTTACTCTCGTGTCAATCAGGAATCGCTACGACTCTTAATTCGTCAAAAAGAGGATTCTCGCAAATCTTTGAACATCTGGATGACCATTACCGCCATCATCGGTATCGTAATTATTAAATTCTTTGCTGGTCAAGTTTCCACCATGCTTCGCTTTGCCATGATCGGTTCTTTCCTGACAACACCATTCTTCGCTCTCTTGAACTATGTTTTGGTGACGCGTGAAAATAAAAATCTTCCTTCTTGGCTAAAACTCCTTGCTATCGCAGGATTGATTTTCCTCTTTGGCTTTGCTATTTTCTTTATCTATGCACTTGCCATCGGAAAAGCAGGATAGTTTATAAAATGGCACCCTTACGGGGTGCTTTTTGTATACGCAAAAAGCAGTTGAAAATCTCAACTGCCCCTCAGTACGACTTTATTTTTCTGTTTCTAACTCATACAAATCTGCAATGATCGCTGCGACCTTTTTAATATCTCCCAGCATGCCACGCATTTCAAAGTCTGCTAGGACCGGGAAGCCAAAACGCTGGCTATACTGCTTGGCTGTTAGGCAGTATTGATTGTTAAAATTGCGATTACCAGATCCCACTACCCCAAAACACTTACTAGCATTGTCTCCATAAGCGATAAAGTCGCCCACTGGAGTCGTTAGAATCTCAACATCGCCGTTATCGACACCATTTCCACCTTCCAGATAGGTCGGCAAGAAAGCGACATAGGGATGTTCCATTTCAAAGAATTCTTGGCCTTCCTTAACCAAATCCTTGATATGGATTTTTTGGACCTCAATTCCCTCATACTGAGACAAGAGATAGTCCTTGAGTCGGGTTACAAAACTCTCTGTATTCCCACTCAGACTGATATACACTAGGGATATTTTTTTCATGTTGACCTCGATTTTTTGTTTACGATTTAAAAAAGAACTACCAAGATTGTAACTTGATAGTTCTTTTTTGTCAATACTTAGACAACTTCTTCTGCTTCGACTTCTTCGGCCAAATCTTTTTGTTGGCGCCACATCTTGTAAAAGACTAAGGCTAAAAAGAGAACATTGATAATGATGAACAAAATATTCGTTCCTTGTGCTAGTGCTCCCATTCCTAGGCCGAGGGTAGAATCTTTGATTAATTGAACCGCATCTTGAACGTTCATATAGCTATAAACCAAACCAACAATCGCTAGTAGAACATAGCCGATATAAGCATAGTTTGCAAATTGCACATTTTTACGTACGAGAAATACAAAAGCTACTACAACTAGAACTGCAGATAAGACAATCAACAACGTATTAAAAATAGAGTGCGATGACGCTGTTACTTGGTAAGTATAGTTGACTGTGTCTTCTAATTGCTGGGCAGTAAGGGACCCGCTATTCGCCAAGCTAGCACGAAGCACATCTTTACTTGGCAATGGACTCAAGATTCCAAATAATGACATAGATGAAATAAGGGCTGATAGGACTAACAATACCCAAAGATAAATAGGATTCTTTTTCATGTTTTCCTCCATAAGATATTTTGAACATTATAGCATTTTTTGTACAGGAATACAACTTTTACAAGCTGGTTTCAACCTGTTTCCGATAAGCTTTCGGTGATTTTCCGCACAATTTACGGAAAACCTTGTAGAAATATCCAACATTACTGTAGCCAACTGCATAGCAAATATCTTCGATACTATCACTGGTCGAAAGCAAGAGTTGTTGCGCCGCCTTAATTCGCTGTTTATTGAGCAATTCCGCAAAAGTCGAGTTGGTTTCCCTCTTGATCAGCTGACCGAGATAGACAGGATTGATAAAGAGATCCTTGCTAATATCCTTAAGCGAGAGCTCTTTCTGATAATCACGCCCAATCACCTCCAGAACGCTCACTACATTTTCATTCATGCGGTACTGGCCAAAGAACTTGGTCAAGGTGTCCTTGATATAGGCAACCAATTCTTCAAAGGTGTTAATGGCATGAATAGCTTTTACAATCTCGGTCATATCATCTGCTTTTAGGTGTTCAAACAAATGAAAGACATCCATGACAAACTGGGTGAAGAGCTGCTTCGTGATGGCCACGCGCGGGGTATTTTCCAAGACGAGCTTCTCTAGCAGGGTTAATTCTTCGATGATTTGATTGATATTCCCTTGGATAATCACCCGATAAATCGGCTCGTAATAAGCAAACAAACTCTCGGATTTTTCTAGATTGACTGAACCGTAGAAAAGGGCTTTTTCTGCGTTGATTTTCCATTTTTCAAAGGCTTGTTGGTAGGGTGCTCCAAAAGGCGTTACTACGATTCCATCTAGTGGTTGATCAGAGATAAAAATCTGCCAGTCTTGCCCCAAAACATAGTAAGGAATGGTAAAAGAGCCTTGCTTTTCCTTTGAAAGTCCTATCCACCAGTTTTCTCTACCTGCTAAGAAACTGATAAAGGCTTCTTCATCTAATTCTTGACTGAGGGTCTGACTTTGTTCCACCTTTTCCTGAAGCTGCTGCGCAATTTTTTCTAATAAATTGCCCAACTCCACCTTGTCTACTGGCTTGACCAGATAATCCACGACACTAAGGTTCATGGCTTTTTTAACGTACTCAAACTCCTGATAACCAGACAGCAAGATATAATAGGTATCTGGAAGTAGCTCTTTCATTTCCCTAATCATCTCAAGTCCGGTCTTATCTGGCATGTTGACATCGGAAATGACCACATCTACTGGATTTTTCTTAATATAGTCCAAAGCATCATCTGCGTGATTAGCTGTTGCGACGACTTGCATATCCCATTTTTCAAAGGGGATTAATCGCTTGAGCCCCTCTGTCACCATGTACTCATCGTCTACTAATAAAACTTTATACATTTCTACCCTTTCTATTCATCCTGGATAGTGATATGGTAACGAACACCTTCTTGCTCAGCTGACTCTACACTGATTTGGTAGCGATCCCCAAAGTAGAGAACAAAGCGTTCGTGTACATTTACTATTCCAATTGATTGCCGCTCCCCACTATAGCTTGCCTCGTGTTCAAAACTTCGCTGAGCTAATTTTTCTTGCAAGCTAGCTAGTTTCTCAGCGGGCATTCCCCGACCATTGTCTTCCACTAGGATTTCAACGAAGCCTTGGCCCTTCAAAGCTTTGATACTGATGACATTATCCGTTCTGCGATGGTCAACACCATGGGCAAAGTAGTTTTCTACTAATGGTTGGAGTGTAAATTTTGGAATCCTCATTTCTTCCAATTCTGGTGCAATCTTGAAACCATAGGCAATGGATTTAGGATAACGTACCATACAGAGATAGCTATATTTTCGGCAAAATTCCAACTCTTGCTTCAAGGTCGTTTCCCTCTCGTCAGAGATATTGTTGCGTAACAAGCTGCTAAATTCATAGATAATATCTGCCAGTTCATCCTGACTTTGCATGACGGTATACATCCGTAAAAACTCTAGAGTATTGTACATAAAGTGAGGATTGATTTGAGCCTGTAGGGCTCGCATATTGGCATCTTTTTGACTGAGCTCTAGCTGATAGATATCGTGGATATTTTTTTCCAGGCGATCCAACATATCATTGGTTGTTTCTGCAATGAGAAGCAACTCTTGGTCTTTTTCAGAGGTATCGATTCGAAGGCCTTCTTCTCCTTGAGCAATCACCTCGATCGAATCTACTAGGTCTACGACCTGCTTTTGGTAATTTGAAAAAGTCTGTCTAAGGGTCACGTACAAAATGATGATAAAGAGAATACTTAGCCCAATAATGACAGCTGAACTCGTCAAAGTTCCTGTAAGAACAAAATTTTTAGGAACAGCAACTCGAACCTGATAACCGTGAGAGGTGACACCTACAAACCAGTTTTCTCGCTCGGCTGATACCTTCTCCCCAATATGGAACATCTCGGTCTCAAAAGGCGAAGTTACTGTTACAGCCATTGGGATATGACCCCGAGTATTGTCAATAGCGCCATGTAAAACATCTGGGGATAGGGAGATATAAATCACTCCTAAATCCTTGTCAGACACAGGATCGGAAACAGGAATGGCAAAACTATTGGCTGTTGGCTTAAAATCCTCCGCAGGAACTTTCTCTCCACTGCGTTTTTCTCTAGTCGAAACATATACTTCCTTGTAGTCCTGAAGAACAATAGCCACTCCAGTCACAAAATCATTCCGAACATAGAGGTCATCAATATTTTCATACAGGGAAACCGAGATATAAGGCGAAGTTTTACGCTCTAATTGCCAATAGAAATAGTCTGGTGTGCTGAGACTGAAATACTTGTAAATCCCTTCGATGCGGGCCTGAATTTCAACCAAAGACTGAGCAAGTCGGGTTGACTCTCTGTGATAATATTCCACTTCACTCACTGTCCGAGTGGTCACACGTTCTGCAACCCGTTGGGCCTCTTTCTCACGCGAGTCCCAGTCAGCATACGATAGCATAATCGCAAAACTAGCAATGACCACGATCATAACCAAACTATAAATCTGCAAAAGAGAGTGAAGCCAAAACTGCTTCATTCTATTTTGTCGCCAATTTTTCATGAATACTTTCATAAATAGGTTCCAACATATCACTGATAAAGAAATGCCATATTCCAATTCCTACAAAAAAGAGCAAGGCAGGCATATAATAACCAACTCCTACAAGGAGAGCGGACCCGAGTAAAACCTTGGTGATCGCAGGTAGGCTCATAAAAATCCCGATAAGGGACAGTTTCAAGGTATTTTGGTAGGATAAATCAAAGTACACCTGAAGTTTCAAGGACACAGTATAGGCTAGAAAGACAAGAGCAACTACAAGGACATTGAGAAAGGTCGCCAAGAGGTGGAAAATCGTCTGGTGGGGCAATTGAACTAGAAGGTATAAACCATAAACTAGGACAAGATCCACAAACACAAAACTATAGAAAGCCAGATTACTCTTGACAAAATTGCTCTTATACAATTCCCAAGCTTCCTTCAAATGGTAGGCTCGATAGGTATACCCATGCTCCGCATACAAACTCATAAGAGTTGCACTAGCTGGGGCCAAACCAAAGATCACTCCTCCTGCTAGTGTTAATAGCCAGAAATAAGCCGTCGCAATCATTCCCAAAAAGATACGATTAAAGACGAATTCTAGAAATTTTCCCATGCTACTCTCCTTAAACTAACGATGTAACTATTATATCATATTTCAAACGTTTTCAAAAATATAGAACTCCCATTTACAATCCTCAAAAAGCGTGATACAATTGGTTTTGTTAATTCGCATCAAGGAGATTCTCATGAAAAAAAATATCTTAACCACCCTCTTGGCCGCCGTCCTCTACTTTCTCTGTGTAGGGATTGGAGTCTTCCTAGGACACCTGGTCGACCAAACAGGCAATATGTTCTACGCACCTGCCTTTTCTGCCCTTGTCGGTGGCAGTGTCTACATGCTTCTTTTGACGAAGGTCCCTCGTTTTGGCGCCATCACCACTCTAGGACTTTTTATGGCACTTTTCTTCCTAGCTAGCAAGCATGGCGCTGGTGCCTTTCTCCCAGGACTCGCTTGTGGTCTTGCAGCAGATGCCATCGCTCGTCTCGGAAACTACAAAGACCGAATCAAAAACACCCTCTCCTTCCTCGTCTTTGCTTTTAGCACAAGTGGCCCTATCTTCCTCATGTGGATCCGTCCCAAAGCTTACGTGGCTACCTTACTTGCGCGTGGGAAATCCCAAGAATACATCGACCGTATCATGGTCGCTCCAGAGTTGGACAAAATCCTTCTCTTTGTTTCAAGCATCCTCCTAGGTGCCTTGATTGGTGCTGTGGTTGGGCAATTTCTAAGTCAAAAAATAGCTGATAAACTATAAGATAAAAGCCCTGAAGACTAGCTATGCCTAGTTCCAGGGCCTTTTTGTATACAATCCTAAAATTCACTATAGATAAATTCTTGAATATTCGAAAAATCGGTCACAAAACAGTAAATTACGATGCTCAAGATAACCGTATAAAAAAATAGTGTCCACAAGATTAAACGATGTGTGTTAGTTAGCTTGGTTTGCAAATTTGTAAAGTTCTTTTTCAACTTCCATCCATCCTTTCACTCCAACGTGCATCACGTCAAATAAAAAGTAATCATCATACTCTCTGTTTCCATAGTTTAATACGGTTGCACCATGACTTTTTGCGACATCTTCTATTTTTTTATAAGTTTTTTCTCGCATCTCTCTTGAGACACCAGTGTAGTCATTCCATTTCCCGTTTACTGGGAAAATAATAACCTCAACTTCAATGCCCAATTCTTTAGCAACCGTCAAGAAAAGTTCCATATCTGAATATTCTGGTGACTCTAGGTAGCTCAAATCTTTATTAGAATCTTTTAGCGATGCATAGCGATCTTTTAAGTAAGTATTGTAGTAGTTATTATCAACAGCATAGTCATTATTGTCTGTTTTCTTTTTGACCTCTTCCACAAACTGAGCCGTCATTTTCTCCCAATCATAGTCTGGGGTTTTGTCTCCTAGTGAAGGATAATCTGATTTCTCATGATTTTCATAAAATTTTCGTTTGAGCTTAAAGGAATACATCGCGTTATCTAACTCTAATAGTTTTTTATCAACAATGGTTCCTTTTCCATCTATGAAATAACTTTTGTATTTTTTGTAGATGTCGTTTTGTTGCTTGTTTCCTTTGGTAATCTCGATAATGCGATTGATTAGTTTTTCTTTCGTTTCTTTACTAATCTTGTCATTATCTAGCATGTGGAAAATATGTTCCTGAGAAGCCTTGTTCAAAAAGGCATCTTGATGGGTCCCATCTTTTTCAAACCACTGAACAGACTCTACTATAGCTACTTTTCGCTTACTCATAGATCCTTCAATAGAGCCCAAGGTCGTAGCCTGAATGATGTTTTGAGAATAACTGGTCCCAATCTGCATGATATTAAAATCGTTGTAGTTAAAAATTTTATTTGGATGATAGTCTTCATTTATCGTCGCAACCAACTCTGAGGAACCCATTAGAACCAGTGTCTTGGGAGTAATATTGCTTGTCAGAATATCTCTACTTTTATACTTTTCATATGAGGTGCTGTATCGAATACTGTTATCCTTGACTTTATAATAACCATCAATCTTCTTGACATACGTCACATTTAAAAGGGCAAGCGTCGCAATTACGAGCACAAGCGATAGTAAAAATGCTTTTAATTTAATCATCTCGTTTTATCCTATCCCTTCGATCTAGCCGATTTCTTTTCAATCTCTTATCTCTTTAAAATCGTCAGTAAGATTTTATAGGGTTCACCTGAAAAGATAAAGAAACCAATCATAACCAAATTCATGGTCACAAACCAACTTAGTAGCTTATACCAGTTTTTGTTTTTATTTTTCTTATAAAAATTGCTTTTCTTTTGATACACTTCAAATCCAGCCATCAAGACACCATGATAAAAACCATAGACAATGTAACTAACACTAAGACCATGCCAAAAACCCATGACCAACATATTGACCATATAGGCATAGGTTGCATTGTGTAGTCTATTTTTAAACCATTTTTTCCTGATAACCTGCATCAATACTCTTGAAAATACAAAATCTCTCAACCAGGTCGACAAGGTGATATGCCATCTGGTCCAGAAATCTTTGATATCGACACTCAAGAAAGGTTTGTTAAAGTTCATTGGTGTCTGAATACCTAGAATATTACTACTTCCAACGGCCATTAGACTATAGCCTGCAAAGTCAAAGAACAGATACAAGGTATAGAGGTACATATACTTGATTGAGTAAACGACTGTGCCAGTATTATTTAGAGCGAGTAACATCTGGTAAACATAGGTTGATAAAACAATCTTGTAAAGGAGGCCTAGAACGATACGATACACACCGTCCCCTGCTAACTCTAGATACTCTTTCCGGGGCATGACCTCATTTATCTCTTTTAAAAATCTCCTACTCCGATCAATTGGACCAGCACTAACTGTTGGGAAAAAGAGCAAAAACTGTAGATAATCTTTTACACTGATATTTTCTTTGATTAAGCCATCCGATATCTCTAGCATGATCTGAATGGTCTTAAAGGACATGTAAGAAATTCCAATAAAGGCCAACAAATGCAGAGAAGTCAGGGCAAAGACTTTATTGATCACCAAAGGAAGAATGGAAAGGAAAACCAGTGGTTTCAGCCACTTTGCCTCTATCCGCTGTGCTAGAAAAACCAGAAAATACTGGTAAACGATAAAGGCGAGCAAATAGACAATCATCGCTCGACTCTTACCATAGATAGCTCCTGCAAATAAGAGGGAGAGCGCCAAAATATAGTAGTCTTTACGTTTTTCAAAAAAGTTTACCACAAAACCAATCAGTAAAACTACAGATAAGAGAAGGAAAAACTCATTCCCCTCGAAATAATTCATACCAGCCAAACTCCTTTACATTATCATCCCTTCTACAGCAAACTTTCTGATTTGCTGATTGAGGGACCTTTATTTATTATAGCATATTTCTAAAAAGAAGCTTTATCCTTCTTGCATTTCGGTGAGAAAACAAAAAGGAGTCCCGTTGAACTCCGTCCATTATTTATGACTTAGTTTCTTAGTCAAGAAATCTCCCAAGAACTGGATTGTAAATATAATCAAAATGATAATGATGGTTGCCAAGATAGTCACATCGTGATTGTAGCGGTTAAATCCATAAGCGATGGCTACGTTACCGATACCACCAGCTCCAACTGCTCCCGCCATAGCTGTTTCTCCAACAAGGGAAATCAAGGTCACTGTCGTCACACGAATCAAATCTGGAAGACCTTCTGATAGATAAACACCCACGATGTCCCAGAAGGTCGCTCCACTAGCCTGCGCCGCCTCAATGACACCACCATCTAGCTCAGCCAAGACCACCTGCACCTGACGGGCAAAGAAGGCAAAGACCGCAAAAGAAAGTGGGACAAGGGCTGCATTTGGCCCGATGCTCGTCTTGACGATTAAGTGAGACAGTGGCGACATGATTGCCAAGAGGATGATGAAAGGAACCGCGCGGAAAATGGAGGTAATCTTGTCTAAAATCCAAAAGATAACCTTATTTTCCAAAACACCACCTGGCGCTGTCAAGACGAGGAAAAGACCTGCCACCAGCCCCAAGAATCCTCCGATGATGAAGGAAAGAACTGTCATATAAAGAGTTAGGTAGATAGCCGTTCCCCAGCCTGCCTGACCAGCCCAGCCCATCTTGTAGACATTTGGTAAGTAAGTTTGAATCAACTCTGTCATTTTACTGTCCTCCCTTCAATACTTTTAACTGGACACCAGCCTGACGGATGGCTTCTTGAGCACCTGCCAGTGCTGCCTTTTCACCTGACAAGACCACAACCAATTCTCCAACAGGAGTGCCATCGAGAATTTCGATATTTCCATAGAGGATATTGGCCGTTACTTGGTAATGTTTGTACAATTCATTCAAAAGTGGTTCATCTGTCGAAGCCCCTGCATACTTGAGCTGCACTAAGATACTGTTCTCAGACAAGTGCTCTACGATTTCTTGCTTCTCAATCTTAACCATGGCTTCATCAATACCTGTGGCAGTTGAAATGAAGTCTTGGGTCAAAGGCTGTTTAGGGTCTGAGAAAATTTCAAGAACACTACCCTCTTCAATCAAACGACCATCCTGCATGACCGCCACACGGTTGGCAATATCTTTGACAATCTGCATTTCATGCGTAATCAAGACAACCGTCAAACCTAATTTTTGGTTTAGATCTTGCAACAAGGCCAAAATCTGCTTGGTTGTCTTAGGGTCAAGGGCAGACGTTGACTCGTCTGAAATCAAGATTTTTGGATCATTGGCCAAGGCACGCGCAATGGCCACACGCTGTTTTTGCCCTCCTGATAGTTGTGAAGGGTAGTTTTCAGCACGATCCGCCAAGCCAACCAAGTCCAACAACTTAGCTACTTTGGCTTTCTTTTCTTCCTTGCTGAGTCCAGAGTGTTTGAGGGCAAAGGCCACATTTTCCTCCGCTGTCTTTTGACTCATGAGGTTGAAATGCTGGAAAATCATTCCAATGTCTTGACGTTTGCGGCGCAACTGCTCTGCTGTCAAGGTCACCTTACCATCAAAAATCACATCGTCGTCAATGGTAATTTTCCCTACAGATGGCTTTTGCAAGAGATTAATCACCCGTACAAGGGTTGATTTCCCTGCTCCAGAATATCCAACGATTCCGTAGATATCCCCTTCTTGGATGTGAATGGTCACATCCTTGACCGCTGTGATGGTTCTTTTCTTTTGGTGAAAAGTCACATCGATCTGATCTAACTTGATAATATCTCTACTCATAGCTTCTAATCAGCTCCTCTACTAATTCAATATGGGTGTAGTAATCGGCGATTCGCACGTTTTCATCTCCACCGTGGTCTCGGCTATTGGCATTTCCTAGACCGAAAGCCACCATTGGCACCTCCAGGGCGTCAAAGACCGTATGCATAGGCCCTGTCCCCGCTGTGGTCGGCAAGACCGATACTCCCTGTGGATAGAATTTCTTGGCCAACTCGATTACGTTGAGAATAGCTGGCGCGCTCATATCGCTTCGATAGCTCATCTCTCCCAAGGTATAGTATAATTCTACCTTATCAAAGCCATTTTTGTCTAGCTGTTTCCGAATTTTTTCCAGAACATCATGCGGTTCTAAGCCAGGAATCAAACGAACCTCAAGCTTAGCACTGGCTTCTGCTGGCAAAATCGTTTTAACCCCTTGCCCTTGATAACCTGACTGAATCCCTTCGATATTAAGGGCTGGCTCAAAAAAGAAACGTTTTAGAAAGGCTGCACGTTCCTCTTGTAAGAGAGGCAATTCCAAGCCATAAATGCGACTGATTTCCTCAGGATTGCGTTGGGCGTAGGTATCTACCAAGGCTAGTTCTCGTTCATTTGGTTCTTGAACATTCTCGTACAAGCCTTCTACCAAGATACGTCCATCAGCAGCTCGCAGACTACTTAAGGCCTGGATAAGATACCACGGCGCTGACTCCACGACACCACCATAACTCGAGTGGATATCCACATCCGCACTTTTCACCTTAGCATCAAAAGTCACAATCCCTTTGTTTCCGCCAGAGATTTCCAGCTGTTCCAAGGCGTTCTTGGTCCCTTGCTCCCAGACTAGCAAGTCCGCCCCACGAAGTTTGTCTGCGTGTTTCTCTAAATACTTATCTAGATCCATGGAAGCAGACTCCTCTGCTCCCTCCATGATAAAGCTGATATTGACAGGCAGGTCATCATGGTGCTGCATATACTTTCTCAAAGCACTCAAACGAGCTGTGATGTGGCCTTTGTCGTCGTCAACCCCACGCCCATACATAAAGCCATTTCGCACAGAAAGGGTAAAAGGATTCTCTGTCCAGATCTGATCGCCATCCGCTGGCACGGTGTCATAGTGATTATAGAAGATCAAGGTCTTGGCATCCGGACGCGAACTCTTGAAATGCGCCATGACAAAGGGAGCCGTATAGCTCTCATCAATCTCCACTTCAGCCCCTACACGCTTGAAAATCTCACCCAGATAGTTTGCGACCTCCTTGAGCCCAACCTGCTGGGCAAAGACTGATTTCTTGGAAATCAAGGTGCGCAAGACTTCAAAATAATGTTGGGCCACATGATCCTTCTCAAATTTTTCAATCTGCTCTTGTTCGCTAGGAAAAACCATTTTCTCTCTCTTTCTACTACGTACTTGCGTCCCTGGAAAGACCACAAGTGCCTCTTTAAAATCAACTCTCTATACAAAAGCAAGAGGTGGAAACTCTCTCCCACCTCCCTGTGTCTTATTACCAAACTGGTTGGTCCAAACCGTCTGATGTTTCTTCGATAACTTTTTTCACTTCATCAGTGTGGTAAGCTGCGATAATTTTCTTGATGGCATCAGCCTTAGGTGATGATTCCCAATCTTTTTTCGCAACAATGATGTTGTACCATTGTTTTGAGTTTTCATCAGCTTGTTCTTTGAAGAGTGCTTTCTTGTAGTCCAATTTTGCTTCTGTAACGAAGGTATTGTTTACAACGGCAGCATCAACTGATGACAATGAACGAGCTGTTTGGCTAGCGTCCAATTCAGTAATCTTCAAGTTCTTTGGATTTTCTGTGATGTTAGCAACTGTTGCAAGTGCAGTTCCAGAAACATCCAATTTGATCAAACCAGCTGATTGAAGCAAGTAAAGCGCACGGCTTTCGTTTGTTGCATCGTTTGGTACGGCGATTTCACCCTTATCTGGGATTTCTTCCACTTTGGTATACTTGTTTTCTTCCCCATTTTTACCTGAGTAAAGGCGGATTGGTGAGATATATGTATCTGCAATCGCTACAAGGTCTTTCCCGTTTTCTTTGTTCCAGTTGTTCAAGAAGTTGTAGTGTTGGAAAGCATTCAAGTCTACTTCGCCATCAGCAGTTGCCTTGTTTGGTTGTGAATAGTCTGTGAACTCTGTGAATTCCAATTTAATTCCATCTTTTTCAACCAATTCTTGGATTTTATCCCAACGCGCTTCTTCAGAACCGCTACGGTTAACTGTTGCAATTTTGACAACTGTTTCGTTGTCTGCTTTCTTTTCTGAATTTCCGCAAGCGGCAAGAGCCAAGCCTGCGACTGTAGCAAGCGCTGCTACACCGAGCCATTTTTTAATTTTCATGATTCTATCTCCTTTAAAAATAATACCGTAATAGTATCTCATACTTTATTTGATTTAGCAAATTGTTATTAGATAGGCAGACATATAGTTTGAAACTATATACCTAAAAATTGAGAAATCATCCGCCTTTCTCAGACTGGATGATTTCATACGACTATTTAATATCAGCTTCTGCTGGGAGATAAGTGTCTCCGAAGAACTGTTTAGACAATTTTTCAAGAGTTCCGTCTTTGTAGAGTTCTTGGATACGTTTGTCTACAAATGATTTCAACTCATCTTGACCTTTAGCAAGAAGTGGGTAAACGTAAGGTTGTTGGTCGCTTGGAAGTTCAATGACTTTCAAGTTGTCCAAACCTTGGTTCTTGATAACTATTTCAACACCGATTTTATCAAAGATCTTGTAGTCAAACTGACCATCGCTCAAACGAGACATGATTTGTTGGAAATCAGCCTTGGTGTAGTTAAGAACCGTTGGATTATCTGCGTGTTGTTTGTTATAATCTTCTAGCTGTTTAGCTGATGTTGTCCCTTGAACGACCTCAGTAGACTTGCCTCCGATATCATCAAGTGATTTGATGCTGTCGTCGTCTTTCTTCACAACGAGAACGTTAGGGTTTTTAGCAGTTGGAGCTGCATAAAGGTACTTTTCAGCGCGTTCTTTGGTATAGCTGATATTGTTCACAGCCATTTGATAACGGTCGCTATCAAGACCTGCAAAGACACCTGACCACTCTGTCTTTTCAAACTTGACATCGTATTTGTCAGAGTCTTTAAAGATAGCACGGACTACTTCAATCTCATAACCAGTCAACTCGCCATTTTCTTCGTAGTTGAATGGTTTTGGTGAAGCATTGGTTGCAACGATAATTTCTTTCTTGCCAGATGCTGCTTCGCTATTTGCAGTATCTTTCTTATCTCCGCCTGAGCAAGCTGCTAGTACACCTGCGGCAACAAGTCCTAGAGCAGCAAGAGATGAATATTTGACGATTTTTTTCATGTCATTTCCTCCAAAATAGAATACTTTACTATCTTAACAGAAAATATTTTTTTTTGCCATTATATGATATCTATCTCGGTGATAGGTTTTTTTTATGACTGACTAAAAGACCAGACGCAAGACTGCAATCAAGACCACTCCAAAAAGAACCGTACCCACTAGATTGCGGTAGCGAAAGGCTACCCAAGCCGTTGGAAAGACTGCTAAAAAGTCCAGCCATTTGATCTGAGGAAGGCTCCCAACCTTGCCAGTCACTACGCTTGAAAGGATCAAGGCAAAGATAATGGAAACAGGCAAAAACTTCAAAAAACGCTCGACGATAGCTGGCAATCCCTTATACTTGACCAAGATGAAGGGAATCATACGGGGAATCCAAGTCACAAGGCCTGAAAAGATAACGGCTAACAAAAGATATTTACTGACCATCTAAGACAACCCCCATAGTACAACCTAGCAAGGTCGCAAACAAAACAGCTAGCGACTGAGACACTACTGTCAAGAGCAAAAAGAAAGACACCGCAACAACGGCTAGGATCCGCAGCAGATTGCGGACAGGAACCCGTCTTTGCATAATCTGAAATTGAGAAGTAAAAATCCCGATAAACATTCCGACAAGGGCAAAGTCCAAGCCAAAGACTTCAGGATTTGGAAGAAGCCCACCTAAAGCTGTCCCCGCAACTGTCCCAATAAACCAGGCTACATAACTGTTGAGATTATTCCCGTGCATCCACATAGGATGGACCTTGTCTGTATGGGCTAACTCTCCCATCAAAACCCCGTAGGTCTCATCTGTCAGGAGACTAGACATGCCGATATTTTGCCAGAGACTAGTATGACGGAAATAAGTCGATGCATGCAAGCTCAGCAAAAAGAGTCGCAAGTTGATCAAAAAGACCGTCATAGCAATAGCTGCCACAGGCGCTTGTACCGCAATCAGTGCCAACATGGCAAACTGGGCGCTCCCAGCATAAACAAAGAGGCTCATCAAGCCCATCTCAACAGGCGTCACATAGGGCGCGCCAATAATCCCGCAAGCCAGGCCAATGCTGACATAGCCAAGGGCAGTCGGCATAGCCGCCTGTACACCTTCCCAAAATCCTTTTTCTTTCATCCTTCTCCTCATATTTTCTCCAATTGAGGCTGTTCATCATCACAGCCACAGCACGGACTATTATAACATATTCAAAGAAGAGAAAAAAGTTTAGAGTTTGAAACTAGTAGCTAGCAAAAAGTACTGAATAGGATGTATTATGGATACATGAGAAATTGATCCACTCGGATAGTATACTTATCGGTTTCTGTGTCTGTAGCATATTTATTTTCTGTCGGATAGACATCGACCCAGAGTTCCCACTGTTGTCCCTTCAACTTGACCTTGTAGCGATAACCGTCATCATATAGTCCTACCGGATCAGTGGTCATAGACTGGTAATCTGGAAGAGCTTCTAGTTCTTTTTTTACAGTCTGGGATAAGGTATCGAGCAATGCTTGCTGCTCAGCTTTTGAGGTAACAGGAAAATAAGCCGCTACTGTTTCCAAGTGATGCAATTTTGAAAATGTAAAGGTCGCTCGACCAGTATAGCCTTTCAAAGTAATCTGCTCATAGTGATAGAAAAGGCGGCCTGTTTTATAGAAATAAGGATCTTCTGCACGCCAAGTATCGCGATAAGCCATTTCCTCTTCTTCCACCACTTGGCTAGCCTCTCCCAATACTTCTTCAAAAGATTTAACAGGCATACCGAAAGAAAGGGATTCAAACAAGACCAGTTGTGTCTTTTTGATATTCTGGCAAGCTGATAAAAGCATGAGTAAAGCTCCAAGAGCAAGCAGACTACTGATTATTTTTGTAGATTTCATATTTCTACTATACAAAAAAAGTCTCAGACTGACAAACTTTGGATTTTCCGATTACATTTTGAGATTTGTTCTCTGAATTATGAGGAAACAAAGGACTAATCAAAAATTAGTAACAGACAGTCAAAATAAAAAAGACTGAAAAAACAGTCTTATTTATAATACTTAGCTAGTCAGTTCTTTTGTTTTTATGATTGGCAGAAACTCTAAAACAACAAGGACAGAATTTGACCAATACCATTGTAGACTATATGCAGTCCAATAGGCCAATAAATGGACTTGGTTACTCTAAATAAGACTGCAAATATGAGACCACCACCCATATATGAGAAAAAGTCTGTCAAAACCCAACCATGATTACTAATGTGCAAGATTCCAAACAAAGCAGCAGATCCAAGCACATCCAGTCCCCATTTCTTCCCTTTTTCCAGAGCGGTCATCACCAATCCACGATAAATTATCTCTTCAAAAATGGGACCTGCAATTACAGGATAGAAAAAATACATCAAAAATGCTGTAGCCCCTGTAAAAGTCGGAATGGCGAGTTGATAAGCAATTTCATTTTTGGTAGGGGGGAAAATAAAAAAGGTTACAAAATTCCAAATAACAAAAGCTAGGAGGGCTAGGAAGGAATAAAAAAGATAGGATCCCTTAAATTTTCTACTATTGATTTTCTGCCATTTCCCTGACCAAACCATAACAATAATAGCAAGCAGAACCACAAGAAAATTCAACATCATATCCGACAAATAATAGGAAAAGTCACATAGACCCGTAGCAAGGTCGCTGTGTAAAATCAGACGAATCAAGAACTGGTCAGCAATGACAAGCAAAACTGCTATAATAAAGTAGTAGAGTGAGATTATTTTTTTCATTCTATTTTCTCCTATACTATGAAAGTATGAAATAAGGACAGCATAGACTGTCCCAGTTCAAACTTGGATAGCTGGGATGCTGTCAGTCCATCACAAGCAACATCTGACTGCTTGAGTTTTCTCGCCAGACGCAATTCCTTGTAAAATTCTCCCAATTCCATTTTTTCAATCATAGCCAAACTCCCTTTACTATTCTATTCGTAAAAACTTTTCCTTTTTTAACATATTATAAAATATTTTAGCAAAAAAGCCAGCTTCAAGCTGACTCTTTATTCCATGGTATCAAAGGCGAGACTTGGTTTGGCATTGAGGTCCAGGCCTGCGAAGTTTTCTTTGTTCCACTCGCTGACACTGGCATAGGCAATCATACCTGCATTGTCTCCACAGAGACGCAGGGGTGGGATAATGACCTTGACATCAGTGATTTCGACTGCCAAGCGTTCTCTAAGACCTTTATTGGCTGCCACGCCACCTGCCACGACAAGGGTTTTAACAGGGTATTTTTCTAAAGCCTTCTTGGTTTTTGCCATGAGAATATCCATGACAGCTACTTGGAAGGAAGCACACAAGTCCTCTGTAGACAAGCTTTCTCCCTTTTGCTCGGCATTGTGGTGAAGATTGATAAAGGCAGACTTCAAACCTGAGAATGAAAACTCCAGATTGTCTTCTTTTATCATCGCACGAGGGAAGTCATAAACATCCTGACCTTGATGGGCCAACTCGTCAATCTCACGACCTGCTGGATAAGTCAAGCCCATGGCACGACCGACCTTGTCATAGGCCTCCCCAACTGCATCGTCTCGTGTCTCCCCAACAATCTTGTAATCGCCAGCCTCTGACACATAGACCAACTCGGTGTGTCCACCGCTGACCAAGAGGGCTAGCAAGGGGAATTCCAAATGCTCCACGCTCTGAGCTGCCATGAGGTGACCAGCCATGTGATTCACGGGGATCAGCGGAAGTCCATGAGCCCAAGCAAAGGCCTTGGCAGCTGACAAACCAACTAGCAGAGCTCCGACCAATCCTGGTCCATAGGTAACCGCCACAGCTGTTATGTCCTCTTCGGTAATCCCTGCTTCTGCTAGCGCCTCCTCGATGCAGGCTGTAATGACCTCGACATGGTGACGACTAGCTACTTCTGGCACTACGCCCCCAAAACGTTTGTGACTCTCAATTTGACTCGCAATGACATTGGACAAGAGCTGGTCGTCGTTTTTTAAGACAGCGACACTGGTCTCATCACAGGATGTCTCAAATGCTAAAATATATCTATCCTTCATCTATTTCTCTCTTCATGATAATGGCGTCCTCGACTGGGTCATGGTAGTAGACCTTTCTCTCAGCGATGACCGCCATCTTTTCTTTCTTGTAAAATGCTTGCGCTCGTTGGTTTGACTTTCTGACTTCTAGGAAAATCTCCTTATCTGTCGGCAATGTTGCAAACAAGGCTGACGCATTTCCCTGACCCTGATAAGTTTGTTTGACAGCGATTTGCAGGACTTCTGCTTCAAAGAGATTCTCCTGCACAGCTAGAAAGCCAATTACTTCTGTCCCATCATAAGCTACTGCATACCAAGTTTGGTCTTGGGACAGGTCTGCTTGGATTTGTTCCAACGTCCAAGGACTGACCGGATAAACATCTGTCATGACTGTGTAGATAGCTTGAGCCATGTCAGGCTGCTGTTGGATTCGTTTGATCTTTATCATAAGCGTTTAATGTAGGACTCGCCAGACTCGGTGTGATTCTTGAGCCAGTTTTCCTCAGCCTCAACTCGTTTGAGGTAATTTGGCACAAAGTCGTGCAAGGAGTCTGCTTCCTTGTCCCAGGCCCAAAGGGCTAGATTGGCTGCATTTGGCAAGGTTTCTTGGTAGCTAGCTTGTGGTTGTTGTTCATGTATTTGTTCCACAAAGGCTCCAACTTCTCCGACAAAGGTTACCTGTTCAGCATCCTTGACCTGCTCTAGCACTTCCGCAAAAGACAGGTGCGCTTCAGGCAAGACTGGCTTGGCATTTTCATAAAAGCCTGCATAGACATTGTTACGACGCGCATCCATGATAGGAACCACCAAGCCTTCTTTTTGGCGTGGCACCAGAGCCAATAGACTAGACATCCCAACTAACTCAATGTTCAGAGTATGAGCCAAGGTCTTGGCAGTTGCTACCGCAATTCGTAAACCTGTGTAGCTACCTGGTCCCTCTGCCACCACGATGCGATCCAAGTCCATGGGCGTCAGGTCCAAACTCGACATCAAAAAATCGATGGCAGGCATGAGGGTAATACTGTGATTTTTCTTGATATTGATCATAGTCTCGGCAAGAACTTGCTTGTCCTCTAAAATGGCTAGAGAAAGAGCCTTGCTAGACGTATCAAAAGCTAATACTTTCATAACACATTCCTATCTTTTTGTCTGTTTACTATTATACTACAAAAGCCAGCGCATGGGAATTTTCTTTGTTTTGAAACAAAAGAGGCCTGCCACTTAGACAAAAAGAAGTGTAAATAAGTCATATATGCCTTAACTCGATTTTCGACGTTAGAAATCATCGTCATAACAATAAAGATAGCACCTAAAAATAGAAAAATCCATCCCATCTATCAAGACGAGGTGGATTTTCTGTATATCTAGAGGAATAATTGACTTTAGGCATTTAAACCAAAGTAGAAAACGAGCCAGACAACATAGGTTACAAGGAGGAGAAAAATTGAATAGAGAGTCACAAAAGCAAGCTTCCAAAGGAATTTTGTTTTGCGGTGTTCCAGATGCACAAACAGGGCATTCCCCCCATAAACAAAAGCTACAAAGACTACAAACATCAAGAGGCGAACCCCTACTGCAAATTCAAACAAACTAAACATTCTTGATCCTCCTTTTGGTATTCCTATTTTTATATAAACTGTTGACAGTATCGGTCTATCAATGTTAAAATGTAATTCAACACTGGTAGGAAAATCAGGTTGAGTCGTTGACTCTTCGGGTTGCAGTGCTATCCCTGAAACTTTGGTTTCTAAAGAACTGAAATTGCGATTGATTAGTTCGCCCCCAGTGTTTGACGGCTCTTGACTTCGGTCAGGAGCTTTTTGATGCTTTTAAAGTTGATTCCCTCAGTAAGTTATAGTAAAGTATAGATATCGAGAGGATAACATAGGGCGACTGGTGACAGAGCGTTCAAAGATACCAACTTCTGGTACGGGTGTGGGACTGCCTTCAGCTTTGAGTTGTAAAGACCCCTGACTACCATTGGTCCTCTCTTTTTGCTTACTCTTAAATTAAGGGCTTTTCTTTGCCTGTTTAGTAAGCACTCCACTCCATCTTGCTATTTCTACATCGTTATACTTATAGATTGACTTCTTAGCCTCATAGATGATAAAATAGAGTAAAGGTTGAGATTTGGTCTGACTTGGTGACAAGTCTTTCAAAGGTTGTGATTCAATCACTTCAGGTAATGGTGTTGCCCCTTGAGCTTGCTCAGAAAGATCCCTTAATTTTGTCTCAGCCTTTTTGTTTGCTCTCGAGATTTCTCAAGAGCTTTTTCTTTTTTCAAAGATATCATTCTGTCCCAACCATCCACTCCAACGATTAATGAAACTAAAACTGTATTCTTCCTTAAATCTACTATCTCTTTAGATTCCCCCTTTCATTATAACACCTAAGCGCTCTCCGACCAAATCCTACCTGTCTTTTTACTCCTTCTTCCCCTCCCGACTTTCTCCATTTCCGTCTTTTACTAATTTTTCATTTTGTGGTATAATTGAAATAATTGTAACGAATCAAGGTCAATCTAGACACAAAATGGAATGAAATCAAGCAAATCTCTGCTAAAAGTTTGGAATAAGCTGACCTGTAAATAGAAAGGAACTATATGATTTACAAAGTTTTTTATCAAGAAACAAAAGAACGTAGCCCACGTCGTGAAACAACACGCTCACTTTACCTAGACATCGATGCCAGCTCAGAACTTGAAGGCCGTATCGCTGCTCGCCAACTTGTCGAAGAAAACCGCCCAGAGTACAACATCGAATTTATCGAACTCTTGTCTGACAAATTGCTAGATTACGAAAAAGAAACTGGCGCTTTCGAGATTACGGAGTTCTAATATGGCCTATACTCTTAAACCTGAAGAAGTCGGCGTTTTTGCCATCGGTGGTCTGGGAGAAATCGGGAAAAACACTTACGGAATTGAATACCAAGACGAGATTATCATCGTCGATGCTGGGATTAAATTCCCGGAAGATGACTTGCTAGGTATCGACTATGTCATTCCTGATTACTCTTACATCGTGGACAATATCGACCGCGTCAAGGCTGTTTTGATTACACACGGACACGAGGACCACATTGGTGGGATTCCCTTCCTGCTCAAGCAAGCAAATGTCCCTATCTACGCTGGACCGCTTGCCTTAGCTTTGATCCGTGGAAAACTCGAAGAACACGGCCTCTTGCGCAACGCCAAACTTTACGAAATCAATCACAACACTGAGTTGACCTTTAAAAATCTCAAGGCAACTTTCTTTAGAACGACTCACTCTATTCCAGAGCCTTTGGGGATTGTTATTCATACTCCTCAAGGAAAAATCGTCTGTACAGGTGACTTCAAGTTTGACTTTACACCAGTTGGTGAACCAGCGGACTTGCACCGGATGGCAGCCCTTGGTGAAGAAGGCGTACTCTGTCTCCTGTCTGACTCGACGAATGCAGAAGTACCAACCTTTACCAACTCTGAAAAAGTCGTTGGTCAGTCCATCATGAAAATCATCCAAGGCATCGAAGGACGCATCATCTTTGCATCCTTTGCTTCAAATATCTTCCGTCTCCAGCAAGCAACGGATGCTGCTGTTAAGACGGGACGCAAGATTACTATCTTTGGACGTTCGATGGAAAAGGCCATTGTCAACGGGATCGAGCTTGGCTACATAAAAGCTCCTAAGGGAACCTTTATCGAGCCAAATGAAATCAAAGACTATCCTGCAGGCGAGGTTCTTATCCTCTGTACAGGTAGTCAGGGCGAGCCAATGGCAGCCCTCTCTCGTATCGCTAATGGAACCCACCGTCAGGTGCAACTCCAACCCGGCGATACGGTCATCTTCTCTTCTAGCCCAATCCCTGGAAACACCACTAGCGTCAACAAGTTAATTAACATCATTTCTGAAGCTGGTGTCGAAGTTATCCACGGTAAGGTGAACAATATCCATACATCTGGACACGGTGGTCAGCAAGAGCAAAAACTCATGCTCCGCTTGATTAAGCCGAAATACTTCATGCCTGTCCACGGTGAATATCGTATGCAGAAAGTCCACGCTGGACTAGCGGTGGATACAGGTGTCGAGAAGGATAATATCTTTATCATGAGCAATGGTGATGTGCTTGCCCTTACTGCTAACTCAGCTCGTATCGCAGGTCATTTCAACGCCCAAGACATCTATGTCGATGGAAATCGTATCGGTGAAATCGGTGCGGCTGTCCTCAAAGACCGTAGAGATTTATCTGAAGATGGTGTCGTTCTAGCAGTCGCAACTGTTGACTTCAAGTCTAAAATGATCTTGTCTGGTCCAGATATTCTCAGCCGAGGCTTTGTCTACATGAGGGAATCTGGAGACTTGATTCGCCAAAGCCAGCGCATCCTCTTCAATGCAATTCGTATCGCATTGAAAAATAAGGACGCCAGCATACAATCCGTCAATGGTGCTATTGTCAACGCCATTCGTCCTTTCCTCTATGAAAATACAGAACGTGAACCAATCATCATCCCGATGATCCTCACACCAGATGAAGAAGAATAAATCATCCCTCACCCATGAAGCACACCCCAAAAAGTAAGAGTAAAATCCAACTTTTGGGGTGTGCTTCATTATTGTGTGAGCTTTATTTAAGTAAAAATTCCTGAGGACTATCAGTTCCTCAGGAATTTGATGTGCTTATGCACCACATCTTCGTTATTCTAGTCTGTTATATTTTTTCTTTTATTTTTATAAAGTAGTTAACTGTAAGTTCTCAACTCGGTCCAAACATTTTTATTACTAAATGTCTTAATTCGTCCAGCTGGACGCCATTCATTAGTTCCTTGATATTTAACCTCTAATTTATAAATATTAACTGTAAAAGAAGCTTTCAAAACTATATAACCATATTTATAAGGCGGAACAAAATGAGTGGCTGCGCTTCCATAAGTAAAACCTATTCCATACTCAGAAGAAGAAAAACTTTGTCCTGATGATATTGACACACTAGCTCCTGAGCTCCCCCCATAAACAGTATAAGAAACTCGTCCAGAAACCGCTGTATCACGGTAAGAGCTGAGGTATGTTCTACGGACACTACTCACTCCATAAGAACGGAATGAACTTGCACTAGAAGGCGTTGTGTTTCTAGATTTTAAAAATTGTTCTCTAGTTTCTAAATTTTCAAACTCATAAATTACCCCAGTTTTATTTTCTTTTAATACCAACTCTGATACCACTTCAAAATCAGAACCTGGAATAGTATCTGCTTTGACATCTAAAAATATTCCAAAAGTGAGCAAGCTAAACAACAATAAGAATATCAACTTAAGTCTGTTCATATCCAATCTCCATTCTAACTAGAAAATCGAAGACGAAAAATAAAATGATATTATTTTTTCAAACTCTTAAAAATCATGATTACCCCTACCATCATTCCTAAAGATGGAACTGGACGCCACAACAAACTCCAAAATATAGATTGTATTTTTAACATTGGTTCATCATCAACTACATGGTAAGGATTTATATGAAAAAGCAAAAGACAGCAACATATGACCAAAACACCACATAGAAATAAGATATCTGGATTTATTTTTCTAATTTTAATCATCCCCTTCCACAATACTTTATTTTTTCAAAAAATGGGAACTTCTTATAGAGAGAAGTGTCTTTTTATTCGTGATAAAATGCAAGGACTAGGGTTAGTGTAACGATGTCTCGCCTAAAATCCGCTCAAAGAATCTTAGGCGAGACAATCGTTTCAGCTACCAAGTGATAGGTACTATTCTCTGGTCAACCTCCGCACCTACATTTGAAATTTGTATATATCTCCCAATTTTGAAAGTATAAAATATAAACTAAAAGACGAATAGTGTATTCAGCAAAACAACTACTGACAGACCCCTCCCTTCTAGTTTAGCTAAATACTTTTGTTAACGCTTTCATTTTATCATAAAATAATTTCAATGTCAAATTTATTTATGAATATAGCTCTATAAATTATAATAAGTAACAAATGTCCTAGAAATTAAAAGCAAAAAACTTTTAGAATATTTATCACTTATGTTTCTAAAACCCTTATTCTCTTGTATTCAATATTCAATATTAGTATCATTGCTTTTACAACGGCCAATCTCAGATCAGTATTTCTTCCACCAATAGTATATTTAATCATTACTTTGAATATTTTAATAATGTTTTATCAGTGGCATAAAAGATTTCTTTTAATTTAATATTTAAATGTGCAATATAAATCCAGAGTCCGTCAAAAAAACAGCCCCGTCTTCGGAGCTGTTTTTCTCTATGCTTTTTTTTCTTGATTTTTAGAAATACTACGGTTTTTACCTTCAAGATACACCATCAAAATAGAAATATCTGCTGGGTTTACTCCCGAAATACGGCTGGCTTGGCCGATGGTTTCTGGATTGATGAGCTTGAACTTCTGGCGGGCTTCTGTCGCAATCGAGTCAATATCATCCCAATCAATATTGGCTGGAATGCGTTTTTCTTCCATGCGTTTCATCTTGGCAACCTGGTCCATGGCTTTGGAAATATAACCTTCGTACTTGATTTCTGTTTCAATTAATTCGATAATCTTGTCATCCAAATCCTCAGCAGCTGGTCCGATAAAGGCCACTACATCTTGGTAAGAAACTTCTGGTCGACGGAGAAATTCTTTGGCTGTCACTGCATCTGTCAACGGCTTGAAGCCCATTTCCTCAACCTTGGCATTAGTTTCCTTGACTGGCTTGAGTTTGATACTGTCTAGGCGCTTCATCTCATTGTCAAATTGATTTTTCTTGATTTCAAAACGAGCCCAGCGTTCATCATCGACAAGACCAATCTCACGACCCATCTCGGTCAAACGCATATCGGCGTTGTCATGACGGAGGATGAGACGGTATTCAGCACGACTAGTCAAGAGACGGTAGGGTTCAATGGTACCCTTGGTCACCAAGTCGTCAATCATCACCCCAATATAACCGTCACTGCGCTTCAAAATCAATTCAGGCTTGCCTTGGATTTTCAGAGCCGCATTGATACCCGCGATAATCCCTTGGCCAGCAGCTTCTTCGTAACCTGACGTTCCATTTGTCTGACCAGCTGTGAAAAGTCCTGAGATTTTCTTTGTTTCCAGAGTCGCACGCAACTGGTGAGGCAAGACCATGTCGTACTCAATCGCATAACCAGTTCGCATCATCTCTGCATTTTCCAAACCTTTGATGGAATGAACCAGCTCACGTTGGACATCCTCAGGCAGACTGGTTGACAAGCCTTGGACATAGACTTCCTCTGTATTACGCCCCTCTGGCTCAAGGAAGAGCTGGTGGCGTTCCTTATCGGCAAAGCGCACAATCTTGTCTTCAATTGATGGACAGTAACGAGGGCCCACTCCCTTAACCACACCTGTAAACATAGGCGCACGGTGGAGGTTATTTTGGATAATCTCATGACTGGTACCATTGGTATAGGTCAACCAGCATGGCACTTGGTCTTTGACATAGTCCTCATCACGCGAAGTGTATGAGAAGTGATTCGGCGCTTCGTCCCCTGGCTGAATCTCTGTCACATCGTAGTTGATAGAGGAAGCCTTGACACGTGGAGGGGTTCCTGTCTTGAAACGACCGATTTCAAGCCCAAGTTCCTTGAGATTATCAGCTAGGTTGATCGAAGCTAGGCTGTGGTTTGGTCCTGATGAGTACTTTAGGTCTCCGATGATGATTTCCCCACGGAGGGCAGTCCCTGTCGTCACGATAACAGCCTTGGCAGCATACTCTTGATGAGTAGCTGTACGAACACCGACAACCTTGCCATCTTCCACCAAAATCTCATCAATCATGGTTTGACGAAGGGTCAGGTTCTCTTGATTTTCAACTGTCTTGCGCATCTCCTTAGAGTAAAGTTCCTTGTCAGCCTGCGCACGAAGGGCACGGACAGCTGGACCTTTCCCAGTGTTGAGCATCTTCATCTGGATGTAAGTCTTGTCAATGGTTTTAGCCATTTCACCACCAAGAGCATCGACTTCACGCACAACAATCCCTTTGGCAGAACCACCGATAGAAGGGTTACAAGGCATGAAAGCCAGCATTTCAATGTTGATGGTCGCAAGCAAGACCTTGCAGCCCATACGGCTAGCAGCTAGGGATGCCTCCACCCCAGCGTGCCCCGCACCGATTACAATAATATCGTATTCTTCCGTAAAATTATAATTCATTTTCTCTCCTATTCCTCAAGATGGATGTGTCTTAGCTGGCCGTCCCAATCTGGTAGGGCTGTTTTTAAAAAGGCTGGAACTAGTTGGAAATCTTCTAACTCATCCAAGTCAATCCACTCACAAGGTTGCTCTCTCTCATCTTCTTGCATGGTCAAAGGTGCATCCTCAAGTAGATCAACCAGATAATGAAACTCGATGTTGTGATAGGAAACACCGTCTTGTTCAAAACGATTTTCAACCACAAAAGCTAGTTTCCCAGCTTGAGCTTTGACACCCAGTTCTTCCTTCACTTCGCGGACTACCGCGTCCTCCGTTCTTTCATTGACTTGAATCGCACCGCCGATAGTGTAATACTTGCCCTTATCTTTGGTGACTAGGAGCTTGCCATTTTGGACAATCAAGGCTGTCGCCCGAACACCAAGAACTGTATTTCCTGCTTTTGTCCGAAAGTCTTGCTGACTCATTTTTATCCTTTCCCTTATACTCAATGAAAATCAAAAAGCAAACTAGGAAGCTAGCCGCAGGCTGTACTTGAGTACGGCAAGGTGAAGCTGACGTGGTTTGAATTTGATTTTCGAAGAGTATTAAACGACACAAAAACAGTCAAAACTCGTAAGAAGTGCAGGACAAAAAGACCTGCAACATCCATGAGCTTTGACCATCATTTCTATTGCTGTTATTATTGTAACAAATTGAGAAAATTTGTCAATCTAAATGTACTGACAAACTTGTCCATCTCGATAAGCATTATCAATCAAACCGCCACCGAGACACTCATCACCATCATAAAAGACAACTGCCTGTCCTGGTGTGATGGCGCGTTGCGGTTCCGCAAAGATGACCTCTGCCTTATCTCCTTTGACATGTACTGTCACCTTAGAATCAGGCTGACGGTAGCGAAATTTAGCTGTACATTCTAGCGTAAATTCCTCTGGCATGTCACGAGTAAAGTGAACTTGACTGGCCTCTAGGCTGGTTGACATGAGCGAGTCATGGTAGAAACCTTGGCCAACATAGAGGATATTCTTGCTTAGGTCTTTTCCGACAACGAACCACGGTGCATTGTCACCACCATGTTGGCCACCGATACCAAGTCCGCCACGCTGACCAATCGTATAATACATCAGACCAGCATGCTCACCCATATCACGTCCATCCACAGTCATCATGCGACCTGGCTGAGCTGGTAGGTAGTTGCTGAGGAAGTTTTTAAAGTTCTTTTCCCCGATAAAGCAAATCCCTGTCGAGTCTTTCTTCTTAGCAGTCGCAAGACCTGCTTCTTCTGCTAGTTTTCGTACTTCAGGCTTTTCCAAATGCCCCAATGGGAACATGGTTTTTTGGAGTTGTTCTTGCGAAAGTTGGCTGAGGAAATAGGTCTGATCCTTGCCATTGTCCACGCCACGAAGCATATGAACGATGCCATCCTCATCACGCGCTACTCGGGCATAGTGCCCAGTCGCAACATAATCTGCCCCTAAGGTCATAGCATAATCCAAAAAGGCCTTGAACTTGATTTCCTTGTTGCACATAACATCTGGATTTGGCGTACGTCCTGCACGGTATTCCGCTAGGAAATACTCAAAAACGCGGTCCCAGTACTCTTTTTCAAAATTGACAGAGTAGTAGGGAATGCCAATCTGGTCTGCCACCGCAGCCACATCCTTGTAATCTTCGGTCGCCGTACAGACGCCGTTTTCATCTGTGTCGTCCCAGTTCTTCATGAAGATACCGATCACATCGTAGCCCTGCTCCTTGAGCAAGAGAGCCGTCACCGACGAATCGACACCACCACTCATACCCACGACAACACGTGTTTTAGAGTTATCACTCATGGTAAGTCTCCCATCTATTCGTTTATTCACGATTGAAGGTCGTGTGTGCTTCACGATTGAAGGTCGCTTGAGCAGTATTCATTATAACACGCTTGGTTAGAGAAGACAAGAAAGAGGCTGATAAATCATCTCAACCTCTCTTTCTTCTTTGCAAACGAATCAATTTTCCCCTTTAAGTTCTTTCTTCGCTTGTTTTATCTGGTATTTCACTTGCTCAAAGCCGGTTCCTCCTAAGGAATTCCGCCTCTGAACAGCGGTTTCTGGGCGCAAGTAGATATAAATATCCTCTTCAATCAAGGGATGGTAGACTTGCAACTCCTCCAAATCCCAATCTTGGATATTTTTACTATGCTTGATAGAGTCTAGAACCAATTTCCCTACTATTTCATGAGCTTCTCTAAAAGGGAGGCCTTTTTCAGCCAAATAATCTGCCAGTTCGGTTGCATTCGAAAAATCATTCTCTGTAGATTGCTGCATTTTGGCCTTATTAACCTGCATGCTCGATAGCATACCTGCCAACACATCCAGAGAATTCAAAATCGTGTCTACTGTATCAAACATGCCTTCCTTGTCCTCTTGCAAATCCTTATTGTAGGCCAGAGGCAAAGACTTCATGACGGTCAATAGCCCAAGCAAGTGCCCGTAAACCCGTCCTGACTTCCCTCGAATCAATTCCGCCATATCAGGATTTTTCTTCTGGGGCATGATAGACGAACCCGTTGAAAAGCTATCAGACAAGCTAATGTACTGATACTCAAAACTGCACCAATTGATGATTTCTTCACAAAAACGACTCATATGCATCATCAAAATGCTGGCATTTGACAGGAATTCCAAGATAAAATCACGGTCACTCACAGCATCCAAGGAATTGGTATAGGGGTGTTGGAAGCCCAGTAAATCACTCGATAATTGACGATTGATTGGAAAAGTTGTCCCCGCTAAGGCAGCCGCACCCAGTGGAGATAGGTCCGTATGTTTCAAGTTAAATGCGAATCGCTCGCTATCCCTTTGAAACATATTGTAATAAGCCATGAGATGGTGGGCAAAACTAATCGGTTGGGCGTGTTGCAAATGAGTATAGCCTGGCATGATGGTTTCCACATGTTTTTCAGCCAAGTCCAGCAAAACACTGTTCAGATTCGCCAACTTATCCAAGACATGGCCAAGCTGCTCCTTTAGATATAAGTGCATATGCGTTGCGACTTGGTCATTCCGAGAACGAGCTGTGTGTAGTTTCCCAGCCAGAGGACCGATTTTCTCTGTCAGCAACACTTCCATATTCATATGAATATCTTCATTTGCAATATCAAAATGAAGCTCTCCTGCCTCTAAATCTCGCAACAAAGCTTTCAGACCATCTTGGATCTGCTCTGCCTCTTCCAAACTCAAAATGCCAGTCTGTCCTAGCATTTGAACATGAGCTAAGGAGCCCATCAAATCAAATTTTGCCAGCTGGTGGTCAAAGGAAATACTCGCACCGAACCGCTCTACCCAATCTTCCACAGTGCCTTCAAATCGACCACCCCATAATTTTGTATTTTTCGACATATCCTGTCGTCCCTTTCTATCGCGTCACTACTCAACATTTTTCTGAACTTCTGAATAAACCTTAGTCGGAAGCCCCCAAAGCTTGATAAATCCGACAGCCGCATCTTGGTCAAAGGTATCCGCACTGGTATAAGTCGCCAAGTTTTCATCGTAAAGAGAATTTGGTGATTTCCGAGCCACTACCTGGGCGTTCCCCTTATAAAGTTTAACTTTTGCAGTTCCATTGACAACTTTCTGTGTCTCCTTGATATAGGCAATCAAAGCCTGAGTTGCTGGGCTAAACCACAAGGCATTATAGATGAGATTGGACAACTCATTTTCGATAATAGGTTTGAAATGAGCCACTTCTCTCACAAGAGCCAAGTCTTCAATCTCCTTATGAGCTGCCAATAAAGTCACAGCACCTGGGCACTCATAAATCTCTCTTGACTTAATACCGACTAGGCGATTTTCCACATGGTCAATACGACCGACACCGTGTTTGCCCGCAATTTCATTGAGTTTTTGAATCAAATCCGCCACTTTCATCTTCTCACCATTGAGGGAGATGGGCACCCCGCAGCTAAACTCAATGTCAATAAATTCTGGACTGTCTGGCGCCTCTTCTGGAGAAGATGTGATTCCAAATGCTTCTTCTGGCGCTTGGTTCCAAGGGTTTTCCAAGACACCACATTCATTTGCACGTCCCCAAAGATTTTGATCGACAGAGTAAGGATTGTCTAGGTCAGCAGGAACTGGAACACCGTTTTCTTTGGCATATTGGATTTCTTCTTCACGAGACCATTTCCACTCACGAACAGGCGCAACTACTTTTAGATTGGGATCCAAAGCTGCAATAGAGACTTCAAACCGAACTTGGTCGTTTCCCTTACCTGTACAACCATGGGCAATTGTGGTTGCCCCCGTCTGATGAGCTATTTCAACGAGTTTTTTTGAAATAAGAGGGCGACTCAGAGCAGATACCAAGGGATACTTCTGTTCATAGTAGGCATGAGCCTGAAGGGCCACTAAAACATAGTCATTAGCAAATTCTTCCTTAACATCAATGACATAAGACTCTACAGCCCCAACCTTGAGAGCTTTATCGTGGATGAACTCCAAATCTTTTCCTTCACCCACATCCATACAAACAGCGATCACATCATAGTCTTTTTTTAACCATGTAATAGCAACTGATGTATCCAATCCACCTGAATAGGCTAAAATGACTTTTTCCTTACTCATTTCTCTTCCTTCTTTCTATTTTTCGATAGAGGCTTTAAAAGCATCATCAATCAATTTGTCCAATTCCCCAGAATCCTTCAACTTCTGGATGGTTTTGTCAACCGCCTCTTTTAATTCTTTACTGTCTTTTTTCATCGCAACAGCGTAGGAATCTTCTTTGTCATTGTCAAAATCAAACTCAGCGATGGCTAGGTCTGGATTATTCTCTACAAATCCTTTTGCCACTGGTTCCTCAAAGATAACCGCATCCAGTTGCCCTGATTTTAAATCTGTTATCAAATTTCCATTTTTAGGAAGTGAAACGAGAGAAGAATTCTGCAAGGTTTCTTTAGCCAGAGTTTCCTGGATAGAACCTTTCTGCGCTCCAACCTTTTTCTGAGCCAAATCCTTCACTGATTGGTAATTCATTAATTCAGATTTTCTTACGATAACCTTATTTTTCGAAGTGTAGTAGGGAATTGAAAAGTCGTAAACTTGACTTCTCTCTTCCGTTTTAGAAACACCTGATATGGCAAGATCGGCCTTACCTGAATCAAGACTAGCCAGTACATTGTCAAAACTCATTGGAGAGAACTCCACTTCTACACCCAGTTCCTTTGCGATGGCTTTGGCTAGCTCAACATCTGAACCTACAATCTGATTTTTCCCATCGACCAATTTCTGATATTCAAATGGAGCAAACTCTGGATTTAGGGCCACCACCAATTTTCCTTTAGCTTTAATGGCTTCAACACCTTGGGATTGAGTGTTACTACAAGCAAATAATAAGGGAAACATAAGCAAACCAAACATCGTCATCAACACCTTCTTCACTTTATTCATAAAAGAGCCTCCTTTTATTTTTATACTTTATTATTGTATAAATAATACTCTTACCGTTCTCGTTTGTCAAGAAAAAACTGTATTTTATTTCATTTAAATCAAGAAAAAGCTTATTATATGATATATTTTACACATAATAAGCTTATTTATACTATTTGAGTTTTAAAACAATTTGAAGAATTTAGTCGAAATTATACAAACAGAGCATTACTGAGAAGATCCTTACACTTTTTGTTATAGAGAAACAAAAAAAGAGCCCTAAAGGACTCTTGTATTCTTAATACCAACCGTTGTTAAGCCAGAAGTTCTTGGCAGCTGTCCATGAACCGTAACGTCCTGCAACGTAGGCATCTGCTACACGCTCTTGGTTTTCAGCTGAGTAGTCACCGTTCAAGTATGAATCTGTCAATTGGTAACGTCCGATGTAACGTCCGTTTGTAGCAGTGTAGCTACCACCTGATTCTTTTTGAGCGATCCATTCTTTGGCTTCTGCTTCAGAACCACTTACAGTAGAAGTTGCTGCAGTGTTGCTTTCTGCTGCTGGAGCTGCAGGTGCAGCTGGCGCTTCATAAGTTGTTGTTTCAGTTACTTCTTCTGCAGTTTCTTCCGCAGCTGCTGGTGCTTCATAAGTTGTTGTTGAAGCTGCAGCGGTTGCAGTTGCTGTCGATGGAGCTGTTCCTTCGATAACCAAAACTTGGTCAACATAGATAAGGTGAATATCTTTGATGTTGTTTTTTGCTGCCAATTTTTCAACAGTTGTGTTGTACTTCTCAGCAATTTCTGAAAGAGTGTCACCTGATTTAACTGTGTAAGTTACAGTTTCTTGTGCAGATGCAAGTGATGGAGCAAAGAAAGCAAGCAAAGCTGCTACTCCTGCGATAGTTGTTTTAATTTTTTTAGTTGTTAATGACATATCTAAAAATTCTCCTTCCATTGGATATATCTATGATACCTTTTAAATGTTACCGTTGTTTAACGGTTTTATGTAGAAATATTACAAAAATGTTTTATATTTACCGTTTTAAGGAGGTTTTTGTCACAAAAGGCCTTATTTTATACTCTCTTTAATCATTTTAAGCTTTTGATAAGGGAAATAAGCGCAGAGGTCCATTCTTTGATATAATAGATACAAGAATCTTTGTAAGGGGAAACAGATGCACTCACTTCGTTTTCAATCTGTCTTTGACATTATCGGACCAGTTATGATTGGCCCATCAAGTAGCCATACTGCTGGAGCTGTTCGCATCGGGAAAATCGTCTCTTCCATCTTTGATGATACGCCGACAGAAGTCGAATTCCAATTATTTAATTCATTTGCCAAAACCTACCGTGGTCATGGAACCGACCTTGCTCTCGTAGCTGGTATATTAGGTATGGATACGGACGATCCCGACATTCCAAATAGCCTTGAGATTGCCCATAAACGTGGCATCAAGATTGTCTGGACCATTCAGAAAGACAGCAACGCTCCTCATCCTAATACCACTAAAATTACTGTGAAGAATGAACACAAATCCATCAGTGTGACAGGAATTTCCATCGGTGGAGGAAATATCCAAGTTACGGAACTTAACGGCTTTGCTGTCTCTCTCAACATGAACACACCAACCATTATCATCGTACATCAGGATGTTCCAGGTATGATTGCCCATGTTACTGAAGCCCTCTCTCGTTTTGATATCAATATCGCTCAGATGAATGTGACTAGGGAAAAAGCTGGAGAAAAAGCCATCATGATTATCGAAGTTGATAGTCGAAGTTGCGAAGAGGCGATTGAAGAAATCCGAAAAATCCCTCATCTCCACAATGTCAATTTCTTTAAGTAGGAGGAAACATGTTTTATTCTATCAAAGAATTGGTCGAGCAGGCGGATCTAGACTTCCAAGGAAATGTCGCAGAACTCATGATTGCGACAGAATATCAACTAACCGGTCGGGAACGTCCAGAAGTTCTCCTCCTCATGGAACGCAATCTAGAAGTCATGAAAGCCTCTGTCGAGCTCGGTCTCAGTGAAAATAAATCCCGTAGTGGCTTAACGGGTGGAGACGCGGCCAAACTAGACCGCCATCTCAAAAGTGGCAAGGCCTTGTCTGACTTTACCATCCTATCAGCAGCCCGTAATGCCATCGCGGTCAATGAACACAATGCGAAGATGGGCTTGGTCTGCGCCACTCCAACCGCAGGAAGTGCTGGCTGTCTGCCAGCCGTTCTCACTGCTGCTATCCAAAAATTAGACCTTAGCCACGAAGAACAGCTGGATTTCCTCTTTGCTGCTGGTGCCTTTGGATTGGTTATCGCAAACAATGCCTCTATCTCAGGTGCTGAAGGTGGCTGTCAGGCCGAAGTTGGCTCTGCCTCTGCCATGAGTGCCGCAGCCTTAACCTTGGCTGCAGGTGGAACCCCCTATCAGGCTAGCCAAGCCATCGCCTTTGTCATTAAAAATATGCTGGGCCTCATCTGCGATCCCGTCGCTGGTTTGGTCGAAGTTCCCTGTGTTAAACGCAATGCCATGGGAGCCAGCTTTGCCTTTATCGCAGCAGACATGGCCTTGGCAGGTATCGAGTCTAAGATCCCTGTTGACGAAGTCATCGATGCCATGTACCAAGTCGGATCGAGTCTTCCAACTGCCTTTCGTGAAACAGCTGAGGGTGGACTCGCCGCTACACCTACTGGTCGCCGCCTACAAAAAGAAATCTTCGGAGAATAAGCTTATCTATATCTATTAGGAGAAACTATGCCCTCTATCTCAGCAATCTTTTTTGATCTAGACGGAACCCTGGTTGACAGTTCCATCGGGATCCACAATGCCTTTACCTATACCTTTGAACAACTAGGAGTTCCGAGTCCTGATGCCAAAACCATTCGTGGTTTCATGGGGCCACCACTTGAAAGTAGTTTTGCAACATGCCTTCCCAAGAAACAAATCCCAGAGGCTGTGCAGATATACCGCTCTTACTACAAGGAAAAAGGAATCCACGAAGCCCAACTCTTCCCCCGAATAACGGAATTGCTTCAAGAGCTTTCGCAAAACTACCCTCTCTACATCACTACAACAAAGAATACTCCTACTGCTCATGATATGACTAAAAATCTGGGAATCCATCATTTCTTTGATGGCATTTATGGTTCTAGTCCTGAAACACCACACAAGGCGGATGTCATCCGTTACGCCTTGCAAACGCATCAACTCCTTGCAGACCAAGTCCTCATCATTGGGGACACCAAGTTTGATATGATCGGAGCTCAAGAAACTGGCATTAAAAAGTTTGCTGTTACTTGGGGATTTGGAGAAGAGGCTGATTTACTCAGCTATCAGCCTGACTGGATTGCCCGTACCATTGACGATATCATTAGCCAGCTCTAACCATACAAAAATACTCCTAACACTAGTGAACTAGGTTGAGGAGTATTTTTTATATGTTGTTACTATCAGAAGGAATCAACTCCATGCTTAAGCAGTAATTTGATCCTGTTCTTCAGTATCTGCATCTTCATCCTTCTTACTTGGCCAAGCAAGCATCACAATAAGAGCAATCGGTCCAACGATAGGAACCAAAGCTATGAAAATAAAGGCCCAGTGGAAACCAGCGTCTCGTAAGCGGCGAAGCGACTCAGCCGTTTTTAAATGAAGTAGAAATATCTTAATATTTTCGTACCATTTCTTCAAACCGAGAGTCTTCCGTATTCTCTTTATCTTTATCTTTTTCACTATTCTCTATCACTTTTTCTCCAAATCGTTGACTTGGCATAGCGAGCATAACGAGCAGTGTTATTGCACCCAAAGGGACAAGTACAATAAAGATATAGGCCCAATGGATACCCACATCTCGTAAGCGACGTACTATCAGTGCTAGTAGAGGAACAAACTCTACTATAAACAAAATAATACACATACTGAAGACCGCAATATTCCTGATGGCTTTATCAGATTCTACTCCAGTAAAAAGTGAGTAGTAGGCGGGCAAGAAAATCACCATATTTAGTAGCCAAACCCACCAAAATTCTGGACGGTTGGAACGACCAGAAAAATTTGCATAGCCTTTGAAAAAACTCCTAATAGCACTCAGCATACAAAAAATCTCCTTTTGATTTTAATACTTATTTCGCAAAGTTATGTTACCAGCTTAAAAAAGAGGTAGTTTTTAGATTGTCTGAAATCACTCTCCTGATAGATCACATAACATCGTCCCTTGAATAGTTGTGCTTATTAAACCTTTGAAATATCCGATGTTCTCTACTCTCTATTTATAAAAACCAGCTTTCTGATTTCCTCAGAAAACTGGCGATAGTTGTTTCATTATGAAGGTAGATGGACACTCTTACTCAGCATGAGTTGTCTCATTTGCAAAGGAAATGATTGCTTCTTTGAGCTCATCTCCGCTGAGTGAACGGAACTCTTCAATCTTTTGATCAATAGCTTCTAGCGGCATGACATTTACCTTACCAACGAAAATCTTGTCCATGACTTGGTTATCAACCAATTCGGTCGAAACCAAGAGTTCTTCATAGAGTTTTTCACCCGGACGAATACCAACCTCAACGATTGGAATTTCACTTTCCGTGTGCCCACTTAGAAGGACCATTTTCTTAGCCAAGTCATAGATTTTAACTGGTTTGCCCATATCGAGGATAAAGACTTCTCCGTCCTTAGCATAAGCGCCAGCATGGATTACTAGACGGCTAGCCTCTGGAATGGTCATGAAGTAACGTGTCATACGGAAGTCTGTTACTGTTACAGGACCGCCTTCAGCAATCTGACGTTCAAAGACAGGAATCACACTACCACGACTACCGAGAACATTCCCAAAACGGACTGCACAGTAGGTTGATTTGCTACGTTGGTTAAAGCCAGTGACAATCAATTCTGCCACGCGCTTAGTCGCACCCATAACATTCGGTGGATTGACCGCCTTGTCAGTCGAAATCATGACCATCTTAGGTACTTTGGCTTCATCAACAGCCTTGGCAACATTGTAGGTACCGAGGATATTGTTCTTGAAGGCTTCTTTTGGATTGCGCTCCATCATCGGAACGTGTTTGTGGGCTGCAGCATGGTAAACGATGGCTGGTTTGTACTGCTCAAACACCTGCAAGAGACGGTCATAGTCTTGAATATCTGCAATAACTGGCACATAATCAATCCCTTGGTATGTACGGATCAATTCATGATAAACGAGATAGATTGAGTTTTCACCATGTCCAAGCAAGACGATACGCTCGGGATTGAAGCGACTAACCTGACGACAAATCTCCGAACCAATCGAACCACCGGCTCCTGTCACCAAGATGGTCTTGCCTGTAATCTCAGTACCCAGACGCGATTCGTCGAGACGAATTTCCTGACGGCCCAAAAGGTCTGTGATATCAATTTTCTGGAAGCCGCTGCCTGATTGATGGAGTCCTTGAACGACTGTCTCAACCTTAGGCATCTTGTAACATTTGACGCCTAGCTTATTACACATCTGCAAGATGCGTTCGTACTCTGATGGGTCAAGCGAAGGGATTGCTACGATAACACGCTCGATTTGGTGACGTTTAGCTAATTCAGGCAGATTATCATAAGAGCCCAAAACTGGGATTCCACCTAGTTTTTGTCCCTTTTTCTTTTCATCGTTATCCAAAATCCCCACTAGCTCAAGGTCGCTAGTTGGGTGTTGGTAGCTGTTCATAAAGAGGGCACCACCATCACCAGCACCAATCAAGAAGGTCCGACGGTGTTCTCCATCTCCACTACCTTTTTTACGTTTAGAATAAATCAACTGCCAAGTGATACGAGGAAGCAAGATGAGGAAGGTACTCAACAAAATGAAGAGTACGATGAAACGGATAGAAAACAATGGAAGGAAGGCATAGCAGATTCCATAAGAAAGAACACTGCTGAGCATCACTCCGAAAAAGATTTTCATGAAATCCGTAATCTTGCTATAACGACTGATACTAGCATTTAGCCCCCAAAACGCAATCATGATTTGATAGAGGAGGAAGGCTAAAAGAGTGTAGATCACGTAATCCACAGGCGCAGGATTTATAAGGCCATAAAACAAGATATAAGATACGATGATGGAAACCACCATACTCAAAATATCGAATATCCCCCAAAACACTTGTTTTTGCTGTTTATTTAAAATTTCAACCAGATCAATCACATAATCTGTTAGTTTTTTATTCATAGGAATTTACTCCCCCTTAAAAGAGTCAGATGATACTGTTGTTATGATAACCTGAATCATTCAGTCTATCGGGGCTTACTTTCTCTTTCTTAAAAGTTTGACGAAGATAAACTGACGTACAAAGCCTGGACAAAGTGCAACAATTGCCTGAATGGCTACACTTTTAGCATATTCCATGTAAGAAATTTGCCCTCGCTCAAGCATGCGCTGGCGAGCTTGACGATAGAGTTTAAGGTAACGCAAGCCACCTCGACGCTCAAACATCCCTGCACCGACACGAACCTTACACAAGATTTGATCTAGGTTCCCAGTCTTGGCACCTGCAGCAATCATATTGAGCCAAAGGAGGTCATCCTCCATGTAAAGGCCATCTTCATAGTTGCCCGCCTTGAGGACCATGTCCTTTTTAAACATGACTGTCATATGGTTAAAGGCGCTTCTCATTCTCTGATAAGCCACAATGTCTGCATGCTGAGTTGGAACACGACGATAAGACACAATCTCATCTGGATTGTCAATGAACTCTGCGATATGCCCACCTAAGAGGTCGAGATCTTCTTTCTCCATTAGCTGAAGCTGTTTCTCAAAACGATCCGGAACGGCTAAATCATCCGTATCCATGCGGGCAATAATATCATACTGGCACTGTAAAACACCGTATCGAAGAGCCAAGCCTAAACCTTGGTTTTGTTCTAAGGGGCACCGTTTAACTGGAATGTCTGACTGAGCTTCCACTTCATCTAGCACCTGATAGAGTTCGGGTGTGAGCGGGCCGTCCTCAACAAGAACAAGTTCGCTCGGTTTCAAGGTCTGGTTTTGAACACTTTTGATAGCATCTCTTAAAAACGTCGGATTTTCCTTTACATAGACCGACATCAAGACGCTGATTTTTTGCTTTTCAGGCACAGTTTTTCTCCAATGTATAGATTTCCTTCCACTATTTTATCACAAAATTTCCTAGTTTCCTATTTTTATATCAAATCAAGGAAAATTCTAGTAAAGAAATCTGTCACTTTTCACTATATTTTCACTTCCATTGATTGAACTGTCTTGGCTGTCATTACTTGACATTATAAGGAAAAAACCTTAAAATAAGCTGTTATTAAAATCATCCTATCGAGGTTTTTATGAAAAAACAATCACTCTTTTTTGTTCTAGGAATTGTCTTAATCGGGACTGTTTTACGATCTCCCTTTACTGCTCTTCCAACTATTTTAGGAGATATCGCTCAGGGACTAGGAGTGGAGGTTAGCTCTCTTGGGATTTTAACCAGTCTCCCTCTCTTGATGTTTGCTCTTTTCTCTGCTTTTGCAAGCCGCTTGGCACAAAAAATCGGGTTGGAACATCTCTTTACTTACTGTCTCCTCCTCTTAACTGTTGGCTCTGTCATTCGGATTCTCAATCTTCCCCTTCTTTATCTAGGAACCCTAATTGTGGGAGCAAGCATTGCGATCTTCAATGTACTCCTCCCAAGTATGATTCAGGCAAATCAGCCTCAAAAGATTAGCTTCCTAACAACTCTCTATGTCACTGCCATGGGAATTTCGACAGCCATCGCTTCTTATCTTTCGGTCCCTATCACCCAAGCTAGTTCTTGGAAGGGACTTATCCTCGTTCTCAGCTTTCTCTGTCTGGTCACTCTGCTAGTCTGGTTGCCAAATCATCGCCACAACCACCACCTAGAAAGCCAAAAAGAAAAGCAAGTCAAAGAGAATATTCTAAAAAGTAAAGATGTCTGGGCTATCATTATCTTTGGCGGGCTTCAGTCCTTGCTCTTTTATACAAGTATGACCTGGTTGCCAACTATGGCTGTTAGTGCTGGTATTTCTAATAGTGATGCGGCTCTTCTGGCTTCTATCTTCTCACTAATCAGCATTCCTTTTTCGATGACTGTTCCAAGTCTGACCACTCGTCTGTCAGATGGTCATCGTCGAATCATGCTGGCAACTATCTCTATCGCTGGTATGATGGGAATTGCCATGCTCTTGTATCCAGCCAATAATTTCCTCTACTGGTTAGTCGTCCATCTCTTGATTGGAACGGCCTGCAGTGCCCTCTTCCCCTACCTCATGGTTTGCTTTTCTCTTAAAACCAGTTCTCCTGAAAAGACAGCTCAGCTATCAGGACTAGCGCAAACAGGGGGATACATCTTGGCTGCTTTTGGACCTGCCTTGTTTGGTTATAGTTTTGAACTTTTCCAATCTTGGGTTCCAGCGGTTCTTGCCCTTCTAGTCATCGATATCATCATGACTATCTCACTCTTTATGGTGGATCGGGCTGAAAAAATCCTCTAAACTTCTAGTTTTTACTAGGAGTTTTTTATATGTAAAATTTTTACACATATTTCTTGACAGGGCTTTCAACTTGAGATACAATATATTTGAAAAGAGTATATATAAAATTTTTATATAATATAAAGGAGGTTTCCCATGTACTTCCCAACATCCTCTGCCTTGATCGAATTTCTCATCTTGGCTGTACTGGAGCAGGGGGATTCTTATGGTTATGAGATTAGCCAAACCATTAAACTCATCGCCAATATCAAAGAATCTACGCTCTATCCCATTCTCAAAAAATTGGAAGCCAGTGGCTTTCTGACCACCTACTCTAGAGAGTTTCAGGGGCGTATGCGCAAATACTACTCCTTGACCAATCGGGGCGTAGAGCAGCTCGTTACTCTAAAGGAAGAGTGGACGCTCTATACCGACACCGTCAACGGCATCATAGAAGGGAGTATCCGCCATGACAAGAACTGACTATCTGACTCAGTTAGAAACCTATCTCCATAAACTACCTGAAGCTGACCGCATCGAAGCCATGGACTACTTTAAGGAACTATTTGACGATGCAGGTCCAGAGGGCGAAGAAGAACTCATTGCTAGTCTAGGAACACCAAAAGAAGCGGCCCATGATGTTCTCTCTAACCTCCTCGACAAAAAAGTCAATGAAGCCCCTGCTCAAAAGAATGACCGTCAACTGCTACACATTGCCCTCTTGGCCTTACTAGCAGCCCCTATCGGCATTCCTGTTGGAATTGCAATTATCTTAACCATTATCGGGCTTTTTATCGCAGCCGCCTCCGTCATTCTAGCATTCTTTACCGTCTCTGTGACAGGTATCCTGCTGGGCGGACTCTTTATCGTAGAGAGCTTTAGTGTTCTAGTCGAAGCCAAATCTGCCTTTATCTTGATTTTCGGGGCCGGTTTGCTTGCTATTGGTGCTTCTTCTCTTGTTCTACTAGGTATCTCCTATGTAGCCCGTTTCTTTGGCCTCCTAATCGTCCGCTTGGTGCAATGGATTCTTAAAAAAGGAAAGAGAGGTGACAGACATGCGTAAATTGACGAAAGGATTTCTCATTTTTGGTGTGGTTTCTACAATCCTTGGTTTTATCATGATTATTGTAGGCGCCCAGTCCAATGGTATTCAAAGTTTGCTTGCCATGTCAAAAGATCCCGTCTATGACAATCGTATCGAAGAAGTAACCTTTGGAAGCGAAGTGGAAAAACTTGATTTGACCCTTGAGGAACATAGCCTAACCATCACAGAGTCTGTAGATGACAAGATCCATATCACCTATCATCCTTCCGTGTCTGGTCGTCACGATCTGACTACTGGCATGAGTGACAAAACACTGAGCGTCACTGACAAACAAGCCTCCCAACATCGTTTTCTCGGTTCAGGAATCGAAAGCCTACTTCGTATTGCCAGCAGTTATTCTCACCGTTTTGACGAAGTCATTCTCTCCCTCCCTAAAGGAAGAACTCTGAAAGCAATCACCGTTTCAGCTAATCGTCGACAGACCACTATCATTAATGCTACCCTTGAAAATGCGACCCTCAATACAAACGGATATCTCCTCCGAATTGAAGGAAGTCGTATTAAAAATAGCAAATTCACAACACCCAATATCATCAATATCTTTAAAACAGAACTGACAGATAGTCAGGTCAAGACGGAGGGGGGACACATCTATGCTGAAAATATTCAGGTTCACGGTAAGGTTGAGCTAGACTCTCATAACCACTTAAGACTCTTTCTTTCTAAGACAGAATTCGATCGTATCAATCTAGATATGTCTTCTAAGCATGGCGGTATTTATCATAATGCACAAAGAGAACACCCTCGACAAAGAGAGAATGAACTTGCCAACCCATACAAGACAGACAAAGCAGATGTCAAGGACCTGCTCATTATAAAAGCCAATCAGGATATCTACCTATCTAAGGAAGAAGAAGAATACTCTGCTCCACCTAGAAATCATTGACAAAAACGCTTTCATCTGCTAGTCTAAAGATAGAAAACGACCATAAAAAAGGAGGTTCCACCATGACACAAGAATGGTTTGAAAGCGCCGATCTTGAGAAGAAATCAGCTCAGACGAAATCGGAAATCCAGCCCGACCAACCAGAGACTTCGGAAACTGTGGAAACTGAACCACAAGCAAGCGAAGAAACACCTGTCTCACCTAAAAAGTTGGAAATGCATGAGGAGGAAACTCCCGAAACGATAGAAGAAGCCCAAACCGAGGAAGAGGAAGAAGTAAAAGCTGAAGAGGAGCACAAGCAAGAAAACCCTGCAAAAGAGAAAAGTATCCTCAGCAAGGCTTTAGAAAGCCCCTATATCCCAGATATTGACCCCCGCAAAACTGCCCGATTCAAAGAAGAAATCGCACTATTTTGGACTTGGCTGCTGGACGCTATCCAAGAACCAACTGCCAGCAAGAATACGGACCAAAAGCATCGTTACAGTGTCTTTGCCCTACTCACCTTGCTGTCTTCTATTAATCTTTTCTTTAGTATCTATCATATCAAGCACCTCTACTATGGCTATATGGCCTCTATTGCCAATAGTTTACCTAACCAGCTCCCACCTTTAAATCTCTTTGCTGGACTCTCCATCTTGGTCGCTAGCGCTCTATTTTACTTTTCCATCATTCTGGGAGGCTTTACTGTCCGACGTGTGCTGGATCAGGAGAGTGACTTCACATTCCAAGAAGCCTTTGATCGGTATAGCAGACTCTTTGCTATCCCACTTGTCCTAACGGCTCTAGCAAGTTTCTTTGCACTCTTTGGCGGCTTACGATTTGCTGGTATCCTCACCCTTCTAAGCATGGCCATCTTTGCCCTTGGTAATCTCTTTGTGATTAGCAAGCCAAGTAAGACCAGTAGCCTCGACCCATTTTATCGATTCCTGCTAGCTGTCTTACTTGATGGTGCTATTCTCTTACCCTTCTTCATTGCAGAGCTCACGCTGACAGTTGACTACCTTCGCATCCTGACATTCTTTTAACCAAAATCCCTGCCATTTATTAATGACAGGGATTTTTATGCTTACTCTTTTTTGAACAATGTCTACTTGATGGTTGCCAATCCTTCAAAATCTTGTCCTAGGATGGCTTGTACTTCTAATTGATTGGCATCTAGTTGCTGATAAAATGCTTCTGGTAGCGACTCTAGGAATCTTGCATAGTCCAAGCGAGCGATGGATTCATAGTCTTCTGCTTTGGACCCATCACCAGAAATCTTCACTAAATCAATCTCCCAAACAAGCTCCTTACCTGCCAGCTGCTCCGTATAAGGCACAGGTACAATGGGTTCTTTTGGCAAAATCGTCTTGACTCCTTGGGCTAGGTGATAGATACCGTGCACCTTGCCTTGAGCATCTGGGTAAAATTTCACACTGGCAAGGTAGGCATCAGAGCCTTGAACCTTCTTGACCAACTCTTCAAAATGTGCCAATCCATCCTCAGCCAAAAAGCTCTCGAGGTATTCCTTGTTGAGATAGATAGGTGACAAGAGCCCTTGGCAATATACTAAACGAACTGCCTTATCCGCTAAATATTGCTTGACCGTTTGTCGGAAATAAGCTTCAAAGTCAAAGTCTTCTAGCCCTTCTACCGCTTCCCCCAACTTGCCAGATAGGGCCTGGAGGAGAGTCTCTACAATCTCCCAGTCTGCTCTAGTAAGAAAATCTGGAATCACCACTTGATAACCTTTTCGACTATCCGCATAGTTCACCTTGAAGAGAAATTGCGACTGGCCTACAATCCCACACTCGATATACTCGAGACGATTGAGGGGCTGACGGAGATAGACCGCATCATAACTGTGTGACTCCAAGCCCTCCACCAAGGCCAAGATGGACTTGGCAGTCAAGACCTCCTGTTGTCCTAGAATACTTTCTTTATTTGGGATAAAAAATGTTTTCGCCATAACTGGCCTCCTTTGAAATCGTTTACATATAGTATAATCTATTTTCCTGAAAGATACAGAAACAAACTTTAGTTTTTTAGATATAAAGCATAGAAAAACAGCCCCTAAGGACTGTTTGATGTTATACAGTAGCGACTTGATCCAAGCTTTCACCGATAGCTGCTAGGCGCTCGATTACTTCTGCTTGTGTCAATTCATTTTCTGAAACATAGCGGTTGCGTGGGTGAACACGACACTCGTGTGAGCATCCACGAAGGTACTTGTCTTCATTTTCTTCTGATGTTAGGATACGACGGTTACAGAAGGGATTTCCACAGTTAACATAGCGTTCACATGGTGTTCCATCAAACCAGTCTTTCCCTACAATGGTAGGGTTGACATGGTTAACATCAACTGCGATACGCTCGTCAAAGACGTACATTTTCCCATCCCAAAGTTCACCTTGGACTTCTGGGTCTTTACCGTAAGTTGCGATTCCTCCGTGCAATTGGCCGACATCTTTATAGCCTTCACGGACCATCCAGCCTGAGAATTTCTCACAGCGAACTCCACCTGTACAGTAAACCACAACACGCTTGTCCATGAATTTTTCCTTGTTGTCACGGACCCATTGTGGCAACTCACGGAAGTTGCGGATGTCTGGACGGATAGCCCCACGGAAATGTCCTAGATCGTACTCATAATCGTTACGTGTGTCAAGAACCACTGTATCTTCGTCAAGAAGGGCTTCTTTGAACTCTTTTGGAGACAAGTAAGCACCTGTTGTTTCAAGTGGGTTGATGTCGTTGTCAAAGTCATTGTCTTCCAAACCAAGGTGGACAATTTCTTTCTTGTAGCGAACAAACATCTTCTTGAAGGCTTGTTCATTTTCTTCGTCAATCTTGAACCAGAGGTTTTCCATACCTGGGAGACTGTGAACGTAGTCCATGTATTTTTGAGTTGTTTCATAGTCACCTGAAACTGTTCCGTTGATTCCCTCGTCAGCGACTAGGATACGACCTTTGAGGCCGATTGATTTACAGAAAGCCAAGTGATCTGCCGCAAATTGCTCTGCATTTTCAATTGGAGTATAGAGGTAGTAAAGTAAGACACGAATATCTTTTGCCATAAGATTTGTTCTCTTTTCTATTCTTAAATTTTCAGAATTTTTCATTCAACTATACTAGTATACCCACTTGAGAAAACGAATGCAATTTATTTGACCGGAAATTATATAGAGAGACCTACCACTGCACTTCATCAGTAACCATAGCGAATCGCAGATAATTCTCTCAATTTTTTGATTTGCTTAGCTTGACTTTCTGACAAACCCAGCTTGTTATCAATCAACACACGTGAGATGTCAACGTTCATTTGGCTCAGAATAAATGGAGTAGAGGTTCCATCGTCCTTTAATCGTTTTTGATAAATCACTAACTGATTTTTCAGGGGAGCAAGTTGAGGCGCAACCTTTATATCTTCCAATAGATGATCAATGATGGTCATCGCTTCACAACGTCTTTCACTTCCTCCAGCAAACCATTTTAATGGTGTCATACTCATTTCCCTCCTGAAATTCGCTTATAAATTGAAAAACTATAATTCCTAACTCTCCAGCCAGTATTTTACCCAAACACCCTATGTAAAAAAGCCAGCAAAAATGGCAAGGTCGCTACAATATTATTGATTACATGCACCGCATAGGAAGGATAAATGCTCTTGGTATAACGGGTCAAACCAGCAAAAATGATTCCAGATGTTGCAAAGACGAAGATATCTAACAGACTAGGCAGGCTTGAAAAATGAGGGAGAGCAAATAAAATAGAAGGAAGAAGCAAATCAAGAGCAAATCTCGAATCTTTAAAAAAGGCGTGTTGCAGTAATCCTCTATAGATTAACTCTTCCATCAGTGGAATCAGAAAGAACAGGGCTATATAGATACCTAGCTCTGCAAAGTTAGTCCCACTATAACCAATCAATACAGCCCAACCTTCAGCAGTTGACTGGACATGTTTAGCTGTCTGAACGTTAAAAGAGATCTGGAGCACTACCACTAATACTATCAAAATCGAATACCAAAGCCATTTTTCTCTTGGAATGCGAAAGAGATAACCATGGCCTGTCTTAACCAGAATCCAAATCATGACTCCGATAAATAGCAAACTCAAGATATTTTGAATCCAGAAGAAATTGCCTATCTGGGAAGAAAATTGCCAATAGTTTTGGACAATAAGCGTCAGCTGAGAAAGACCAAATACGAAAAATAGGTAAGAGCAGACAGCGCTCATTTTGAAAAGAAGACGATATTTTTTCATAATAAATCCCCTATAGATGTATGTGTATCACATCGCATAAACCCTCAGAACCACTCTTTTCATGTTTACATCCTAAAAATCACTACCTCCCCTAGAGAACTAAGGAAGGCAGTGATCACATTTTTAGGAATTAGGAATGAATACACGAAATCAATCGAGCTTATGATTTTTTGTTTTTCAAGAATTCGTCGTATTGTTTTTGCATTTCGTTCAATACTTTTTCGTAGGCACCTTCAGATTTCAATTTTTCCATCAATTCTGGAATAGCTTTATCTGGATCTACAGTACCAGTGTTGATAGCTGTATCGAATTGTTGCATTGTGTTAGAAATTGCTGAGATTTCAGATTTCACATTGTCAGTGTTAAAGATGAATCCAAGTGCTGGAGATTCTTTAGCTTCTGCCAATTGTTTCTTAGAATCTTCGATTTGTTGGTCTGTAACGTTTTCGTTGATGTAAAGAATCCAGTTGTTACCAGTGTTCCATCCACCCATGTGAGTATTTCCTTTGTAGCCATCAAGGACGCGTACACGGTTTTCTTTACCTTCAATTTTTTCCCAGTTCTTGCCTTCTGGACCGTAAACAAGACCGTTCAAGAGTTCTGGGTTCGTGTTCAAGAGGTTCAACACTTCCATTGATTTTTCTTTGTTCTTAGAGTTGTTTGAGATAACAAAGTTGGCAACTTGTGTTGTTTGGTTTTTCTTAATAAAGTTAGTGATTGGTTTGATTTGGATATCTTTGTTCGCAACACGTGAAAGCAAGCTGTTACCGTAGTCAGCTGGTCCTACTGTTTCTTCACGAACGAACCAAGTATCTTGTTGAAGGTCAAATGAAGTGTCGCTTGTTGCTACGTCTTTTGGAATGTATCCTTCTTCATAGAATTTGTGAAGAGTCTTCAAGTGTTCTTTGAAACGAGGTACTTCGTAACGGTTTACGATCTTAGTAGTGTCTCCTTCAAGGTCAATAACAAATGGAAGTCCATTTGGTACTGGGTAGTCAAAGTTATCAGATGGGATAAAGTTCTTCGTAACCGCAAATGGTACTACGTCTGGAGCTTTTTCTTTGATTTGTTTCAAGACTGGTTCAAGAGTTTCGTATGAAGTGACACCTGAAATATCGATACCGTATTTAGCAAGAAGTGTTCCGTTGAAGGCAAAGTTTTGAGATGATGCAACGTTAGCTGCAACTGGTACTGCATAGATCTTACCGTTTACAGTGTTCCCTTTGATGTAAGCTGGATCAAGTGCTTTGTAAAGCTCTGCTCCTTCTTTTTTATACAATTCTGTCAAGTCAGCATAAGCACCTTTTTGAGCATTTACGACATAGTTAGATGCAAATGCGATATCATAGTTTTCACCAGATGATGTGATAACAGACATTTTCTTATCATAGTCACCCCATCCAAGGTATTGGATATCCAATTTAGCACCGACTTTTTCTTCGATGATTTTGTTTGCATTTTCTAGCAATTCATCCAAGTTGTCTGGTTTGTCACCGATTTGGTACATTTTGATTACAGGTTTTTCACCTGAAGTAGTATCTGCAGCTTTTTTGTTGTTACCTGTAAGGTTTCCACAAGCAGCAAGACCAGCAGCCAAAGCGACTACGCTAGCAGATGCAAAAGCATATTTTTTCCAGTTTTTCATGATAAAAACTCCTTTTTTTATTTTTAAACTTATAAACGATTTAATGATTTTTAACTTCAATCGCTATGATGAAGTTAGGAAGGGAGAAACGATGTTTCTCAGCAAGTGCTATTCTTTCACACCACCGATCGTCAACCCTTTAACAAAATAACGTTGGAAGAATGGATACAGAATCGCGATTGGAAGGGTTGCAACCACAACCATGGCCATACGACCTGTTTCTTTTGGAAGAGCGACTCCCAGTTGACCAGATAGGCCGACTGCTTTTGCAATGTAGTCCATATTTTGCTGGATTTGCATAAGCAAATATTGCAATGGATACAAGTTATCACTCTTGATATAAAGAAGGGCGTTGAACCAGTCGTTCCAGAAACCAAGAGCTGTCAAAAGCGTGATGGTTGCGATACCTGGAAGTGACAATGGCAAACAAATCTGGAAGAAGATCCGAGCTTCACTGGCACCATCGATACGAGCAGATTCGAGAATGGCTTCTGGAATAGTCTTCTTGAAGAAGGAACGCATCAAGATGATGTTGAATGGTGAGAGAAGCATTGGAACAATCAAGGCCCAAACGGTATCACCAAGTTGAAGCAGGCGAGTGACCACGATATAGCCTGGTACCAAACCAGCATTGAACAACATACTAAGAAGAGCGAAAATCGTAAAGAATCTGCGGTACTTAAAGGTTGTACGTGAGATGGCGTAGGCATAAGTAGTTGTGATGAAGACGTTGGTCACTGTTCCGACTACAGTTACAAAAACTGAGATAAAGAGCGCTTGGAGAATCTTATCTTTAAACTGAGCTAGGAACTGGAATCCATCTACACCAAACTTCGAAGGGAAAAAGCTATATCCATACTGGAGGATGCTCTTTTCGTCTGTCACCGAAATGATAATAACGAAGATAAAGGGCAAGATACAAGAAAGAGCGATCAAACCAGAGATGATACTAAAGAAGATATCTGCTTTCTTACTGAAGGAGTGAATGCCGACATTATCGATTTTTTCTTTTTTAATTTTCTTTTCTGCCATATTCTCCTCCTTTCTAGAACAAAGCTGAGTTTGGATCAACTCGTCTTGCAAGCAAGTTTGATAGGATAACCAGAATCAAACCGACAACGGATTGGTAAAGACCGGCTGCTGAAGCCATACCGATATCTGCTGTCTGAGTCAAACCATTAAAGACATATACATCCAAAACGTTGGTTACATTGTAAAGCTGACCAGCATTATGTGGGATTTGATAGAAGAGACCAAAGTCTGCACGGAAGATATTTCCGACTGCAAGGATGGTCAAAACTGTTACAAGTGGAGTCAACTGAGGAATGGTTACGTTGCGAATACGTTGCCACTTGCTCGCCCCGTCCACTGTTGCTGCCTCGTAGTAGGTTGGATCAATTCCCATGATCGTCGCATAGTACATGACACTGCTATATCCAAAGCCTTTCCAAATACCTAGGAAAAGGAGAAGGTATGGCCAAATGCCTAAGTCAGCGTAGAAGTTGACTTCCTTCATGCCAATGGATGTTAGGAAATGGTTGAAGACCCCTTTGTCAATGTTTAGGAAGGCATCTGTAAAGAAACTGATGATAACCCATGACAGGAAGTAAGGGAACAACATAGACGTTTGGAAAATCTTAACCATTCTCTTAGAGCGAAGCTCGCTGAGGATAATGGCAATCCCTACTGATACAATCAAACCGATAAAGATAAAGCCGAGATTGTAGAGAACGGTATTTCGAGTGATGATAAAGGCATCTTTTGAACTAAACAAGAATCTGAAATTATCTAACCCGACCCATTTACTATTCACAATACTATCTATGAAACCATTACTGGTCATATGGTAGTCTTTAAAGGCGACCACATTCCCAAATACTGGAATGTAAAAGAATAGAATCAACCAGAGTGCCCCTGGTAAAACCATCAAGAGAAAGATCCAGTTATCTCTCAAGGTCTTTGAAAACTTTTTCATAATTTCCTCCCTTTTTATTCCTAAAAACTGATTTCATCGAATTTTTAGGTTTGATAACGATTACATTATTAGTATACTCCTAATTGATGGTTAGGTTAAACTACTAATTATAGAAAAAACTCCACAAATTATTTTTTGTGGAGAAGTTTTTTATAAGAAATAGGTTTCACGAGAAACACTCTGAACAAGGGACACGGTTCTTGTTTTTATACTCAATGAAAATCAAAGAGCAAACTAGGAAGCTAGCCACAGGCTGCTCAAAGCACTGCTTTGAGGTTGCAGATAAAACTGACGAAGTCAGTAACATCTATACGGCAAGGCGAAGCTGACGTGGTTTGAAGAGATTTTCGAAGAGTATTAAGTCGTATAAATCGTCGATGCGGTCGCAATAGTGTGCCATTGGTTGGCTGTTGTGGCTGCAAAGTCCTTGTCTGCGTAGAAGTCAGTAAATGGTAGGATTTCAACTTCTAGCTCGTCGATGCGGTCAATCTGATCAGACAGATAAGTCTCTATACGGCTTTCTGCTCGTTTGATACGCTGCAAGAGTCCGCCCATACGGATATCGACTGTATCCAAGCCAAAGACCTTATTTTCTTTCAGCCATTGGTGGCTAAAGAGTTTGTGGAAGGTTTCAATCTCGCTTCTGAGTTTTGGTAATTCTTGTCTAGTAATTTCTTCCAGACTTTCTTTATCGTTTACTTGGTAGGCCTGACGGATACGTCGTCCCACATCCACTTTACTGCTTAAAATCTGGTTCAATTGAGCCTGAGTTTCAAAGAGATAAGAGTAGGCACCAGCTTTTTCTTTGATAGCAGCAAGCGTTTCAGCGGCCTGAGCGAAGTGCGGTTTGTCCTGTTCAGGTGTCATGTGTCTGTCAAGAATCGGGCAAAGAACATCCTGATAAAAGACATAGCGGTTGGGATTGATACCACTGAGATTGCCTGGTAGATCTGGCAAGAGGTTGGCTAGGTCAATCTGCATGAAATCCTCAACTGATAGACCTGTATTGGTCTTGAAGTGTGCAGACAAACGGTCTAGGTCATTGCGGTAGCTGAGTTCTGCCCAGATTTGCAGACTTGGTAGAATAGAGAATTGGGCAGTTTCCCCACCATTGTCCCCCCAACCCGTCACGATGACTTCTTTGATCTGATTAGCACGACAGGCTTTATTGGCCTCCATAGCAATAAGACGGCTGAAATGGTTGTTGGGTGTGAAACCGATCCACTTCCAAGCACCACCTGCAAAGGCAATATCTTGGCTAATCTTGTGATGGTTGCGGAAATTGCGATTGTATTTTTCCTCGCTATCCTGATAATAATCCCAGTAAACCAAGGTTACACGGTCTTTGAGACGATCTAGGTAGACACGAGTTTCCTCTGGAATCTCCACATCGCGGTCGTACTGACCATCTGCTGACATGAGTTTAAAGAACATATCACTCCACATCTGACAATGGAAACCATACTTGTCTGCAATATCCAGCACGCGCTCCAAGTGTTGACACATGAGAAGACTACGGTCCACAACGCCGTTCAAGATGAGGTAGCGTCCCAAGCCAACCAAGTGGGCCTCGTCCATCCCGATATTGACCTTGCGAGTCTGCAGTTTAGATAGAGTGGCAAACATGCCATCAATCAAATCATAAACCTTTTCTTCGCCAATAAGGAGAATGTCCTCCACATCACGGAGTTCCTGCACTTCTTTGACACCCCATTTGACGAAGGCCGATAAGTGGGCTAATGTCTGGATACAGGGCACAAAGGTCATGTCAAACTGCTGGACATAGGCTTCGATTTCCTGCAACTCCTCTGCTGAGTAGGCGCCACGGAAGTAACCAAAGTAAGGTTGTCCATCAATCTGATAGGTGTCTTCCATGTAGAGCTCGAAGGTCGAGTAGCCCATGAGAGCCAAGACCTCAATCATCTGCTTGGCAGATGCGACATTGATCACGGCATTGCGAGAACAGTCTGCCATATAGGCCAACTCTTCATAAGCCGCCTGCTCCTCAATCGCTACTTTATCACCTTCTACTAGAGCTGTTGCCAACAAGGACAAGGCGCGGTAGAGTTGATGAGGTTTGCGATAGGTTAGTTGATAGTGTCCACCTTGACCTATAATCGAGATAGACGTTTGGTCAGACTGAGCGACTGCAACTTCCACATCTGGTAAAGAGATACGCTTTGTCAGCAAGTCGATTGCCTGAGTTTGTTTGGGACTAAGTCCTGTAAATCTTACCATTGGTTTTCCTCCTGTAACCAGTTGACAAGGGCACCGTAGAGATTGGCATCTGCATGATAGGTGCAGGCTTGGATGACAGGTGCGACCGTGTATTCTTCGTAGGTTTCGACAAAAGCATCGACAGCTTTTTTGACGCCTTGGATAAAATCTGGATTTTGACTAATAGATCCTCCCAGACTAATGACATCTGGATCGATCAGATACTGGATATTGAGCAAGCCTTGAGCCAGATTACGGTTCATGCGCTCAATGGCTTCTTGGCAAAGGGCATTGCCTGCTGCAGCTTCTTGGTAAATCTTGCGACCGTCCCAGTCAGTCTGACCAGATTTTTCAATTACGTAGCGAACCATGTTTCCTGTAGAGGCTAGTAGCGACCAGTTGTTGAGTTTTTCAGCTGGTTCAATGGTTGTCATATAGCCAAACTCACCACCTAAGCCGTGGCGACCACGGTGAAGCTTGCCATGGATAATCATAGCTCCGCCAATTCCTGTCCCAATTACGACACAGGCTGCGTTTTCAATCTCTGGATGAGCCAGCAGTTCACTAAGTCCAACACAGTTGGCATCATTTTCTAGATGGACAGGGAGTTGATGATGAGCAAGGGCCTCATACCAAGAAAAGCCATGGATGTAAGGGACGGCACTGATTCCCTCAATCACACCTGTTTCTTGATTGACCGCGCCTGGAACACTCATAGCAATGCCCTTATAATCTTGCTCTGACAGCCGTTGGTCTAGCCAAGCCAGTAAATCCTCCAAATTTTCTGGCGTCGGCGTACTTGTCTTATCTAGTATGTTTCCATCAGGAGTCAGACTGGCAAACTTAATCCCAGTCCCTCCGATATCAATCGTTGCAATGGTCATATTTTCACCAAAAAAGGGGCGAATCAGTAGTTAATCCTTACCCTTTCGCCCCTCCTTTCTATCTCATAGTATTAGTTATAGAACACTTTAAAAGTCTTAAATGTCTTCTTTTTTGATCAATTCTGTGCGAATTTCTTGTGGAGCCAATAGTCCTGAATGAACTGGATATGGTCGCTCAAGTAAGTCAAGAATAGTTTGTTGGTGTTCAGATATGCGCACATTTTCTTGACTCATATTGTAGTAACGGAGGACATATCCTTCTTCATTTTCAGCTACCTTAAAGGCTGTTGGGCAAACTTGTGGTAAGCTGAGTGCCACATGACTCAAGAGGCTACCAGTCGCAGCAACACTTCCTTCTTGTTTAGCAAGCTGAAGACTAGTGAATGGTGTTTGGAAGGCTTTGGCACGACGGAAGGCTGAGAAGCGTTCCCCTGCTTGGTGGCACTCAAGTGCAAACTCGACTTCAAACTCACGCAAGCACTGAGCCTCTGGTGTCGGGAAGTAACCCCAGTCACCTAACTCACCTGAGGCACGAAGAATGGTCACAGCAATGGTATCGTCTCCAAGGATTTCATACTCGTGCAGTCCTTTATTAGCCACTGTCACCCCTTTTTCATCGTCATAAAGGCTGACGAAGGCTTGCTGGTGTTGTGGATTTTCAGGATTTTCCCAAGAAGCAGCTGGTTTGTTTGGTCGTGTTACTACCTCATAGATGCTTTCAGAGTCATTGCTTGGACGCGTGTTATGAGTCTTAACCAAGAGACGGATACGGTGGTCCTTGGCAGTATTGGTAAAGCGAGTCTTGAAGCGGATTTGTGGATTGTCAACAAAGACGGTCATCTCTGTTTCCAGAAGAATGCTTGTCAATTCTTCTGAGCGCCCTGCTTCACGCGTCATAAACTCGATGATGCCTCTTTGTTCCGCATCCAGTTTTTCGTCTGCACTTACTGGAATTGTCAATTCATGCTTGAGCAAGATTTTAGCAAAACGTGCTGTATTTTCCAGGACTTCATAGCCTTTCAGCTCTGCGTAGATAGGCTCTGTTCCTTTTGGTTGGAAATAGATGTACTCATTTCCGATGTCACCACGGTCTTCAAAGCGAATAATATCTTCATACGCTTCATGAGTTGTCTTGTCGTAGACCGTGATGTTTTCATCCACACTGACCGTTACAAATGGCGTATCAATTACTCCATTTTGGTAAATACCATCACGGTGTTCTTGTTTTCCTTCGAGCAATTGGAAGGTTGTCCAAGAAAGTGGTGCCAGATGAACAGGTACTGTCACGCGCACTTGTCGAGCGATACGAGCCTGACGGAACTTGTCTTTTGGCAAATCATACTCAAAGTTAGCTCCCAGATCTTCGATTTTCGCTTCTACAGCATGCCCTTCCAAGTCTTCGACACGGTAGCTTGGCAAGGTCAAGGCTGCCATCTTCTTATAGCCTTCTGTTGGGTGCAATTCCTTGAAATCACAAGTCGCTACATCAATCACTGTGCTGACCGTATCAACCTTGTCGTGCAAGCCTGTGTTGATGACGGTAAAGAGATGGTCGCTTTGGGCTTCGTGGGTTGCGATTTTGCCCTTCCACTCATTGAGAAGATTGGTCTTAACAAAGTTTCCAACTTGGTTAACCTTGGCAAAACGTGTTTCCATCTCACGGTGAACTTCGTCAATACTACAACCACAGATACTATCATGGGGCGCATTTTGTAGAAGGACTTTCCAAGCATAGGTCAACTGGTCCTTGTGGTTATGTCCGCCAGTGATGACAGTCAATGGTTCCACTACTTGTTCTAGCAAGTTGCTATTTTCTTGGAAAGCTTGTTTGAGGTAAATACGGGATGAAGAAGTGTTAGCAAGTGTATACCAACCGTCTGTTTCTTGACTGGTCAACTCACCTGTAACCGTAGATAGTTGCTCAGGCAGAGCACTTTCTACTGCATGAACATAGTCATCAAAGGAACTATGCACAAAGGTCACATCTGGGAAGAGTTCATTTGCTACACGAATGGCTTCACTCAGATTTCGCTGTACAGGCTGGTGGTCACATCCGTTCATCATCAACCACTGGTTGGTCGAAGCATAGTCACGCACGTCTGACAATTTTTGTTTCCAGAAAGTCAAGGCCTCGTCTTTATCAACCGGAATTTCATTTCCATTACTGTACCAGTTGGCAAAGAGAATACCGAGGACACGACTTCCGTCCGCACCCTGCCAGTACATTTCTGAAAACTGAGAAGTGAACTGCTCATCTTCGAGGACTTGGTTATCAAATCCAATCGGCTTGACACCACGACCAAAAGCTGCTACGTGAATACCTGATTTTTGAAGGATTTGAGGAGCTTGTCCCATATTTCCAAAGGTATCTGGGAAGTAACCAATCTGAGTTGATTTGCCCCATTTTGCACATTCTGCTTGACCAATCAAGGTATTGCGGACGTTGGCTTCACTTGAAATCAAGTAATCATCCTGCAAGATGTAAAAGGGACCAATTTTGAGTTTGCCTTCGTCAATGTAACGTTGGACCTTGTCGCGATTTTCAGGGCGAATTTCCAAGTAGTCATCCAGGACAATGGTTTGTCCATCCAAGTGGAAACTCTTGAACTCAGGGTCATTTTCAAAGAGATCAAAAAGATTGTCAAACAACTCCACCAACTGCATCCGGTGGCTTTCAAAAGGCAAGTACCACTCACGGTCCCAGTGACTGTGTGAGATAATATGTACAACAACATTTTCCATGAAGTAAAACCTCATTCTAAATTTAAATTTTAACGTTTTAAATGTAAAGGTGTGATTCTGACACGAATCGGTGAAACTAAAGCGCGCTCCTTATACTCAATGAAAATCAAAGAGCAAACTAGGAAGCTAGCCGCAGTCTGCTCAAAGCACTGCTTTGAGGTTGTGGATAGAACTGATGAAGTCAGCTCAAAACACTGTTTTGAGGTTGCAGATAGAACTGACGAAGTCAGTAACATCTATACGGCAAGGCGAAGCTGACGTGGTTTGAAGAGATTTTCGAAGAGTATTAGCGAATATCCAAGTAATCCAAGACCAACTCGCAGAACATCATGTTGGCCCAAGAGAACCATTCACGTGAGTAAAGCGTTGGGTCGTCCACGTGGAAACTTTCGTGCATGACACCTGTGCCACCATCGCAGGCAACTAGCTGATCCAGCAAGTATTTTTTCTCTGCCTTATCTCTTGTTGTCAAGCCTTGGATAGAAAGGGCGATTGGCCAGATATAGCGATAGAAGGTATGGGAACTTCCAAGACCACTAGCGTATTCTCCTTGGTAGAAATATGGATTTTCAGGGCTTAGAATGGTACGGCGTGTGGCTTGATACACTTCGTCTTCAATGTCGCAATAGCCCAGATAAGGCGCAGCCAGCAGACTCGGTACATTTGGATCATCCATGATGCTAGCATTTCCTAGACCATCCACTTCAAAGGCGTAAATCTTTTCACCCTTGCTGTTGGAGGTATAAGCGTAGTTTTCGATTCCTTCTTGGATTTCAGACTGGAGACGCTTAGCATCTGCAATAATACTCTCGCTATCAGCTAGGTCTAGTTCTGCAAAGATTTCTTGCACGTAACCCAAGACTACTACAGCAAACATATTGGACGGAATCAAGTAGCTATACTGGCAGCAGTCATCACTCGGGCGAAAGGCTGACCAGGTCATACCAGTCACTGCAAAGTCAGGTCCAAAACCATCATTTACCAGAGTATCTTCCTTACGGTCTATATCTCGAATAAAGCGATATGGAGAGTTCTTGTGATCTTGCTCTACCGTCCAGAGGTGAAGAATTTCCTTGGTCGCTGCAACAAAAGTCTCATCAAACTGACTGGTCTCGCCAGTCTCTTTCCAAAGGAGATAAGCCAGTTGCAAAGGATAGCAAAGCGAGTCCACCTCATACTTGCGTTCCCAAATCCAGCCATTAAGGTCGGTATGGTCAGTCTCGTGGTGGCCCCTCCAGTTTTCCTCAATGTTAAAGGAGTTGGCATACGGGTCTTTGAGCACCAAGGTCATCTGACGCTTGACCAAACCTGCAATGGTCTGACGCAAGAGAGGATCTCTTTTAGCCACATGAAGGTAGGGTCTGAGTTGGGCTGTCGAATCCCGAAGCCACATGGCAGGAATATCCCCAGTCAAGACAAAAGTTGAGCCATCTTCTAAGATTTCAACTGTATTGTCCAAGGTGTCTGTATAGCAACGCTCGAAGACATCCACCCACTCCGGATGGTCCTTAGCCCGCTCTGCTACTTCATCCAGCCATTCTCTAACAATTTCTTTCGAATAAATCATCGTGCAGTTTCCTCTTTCAAACAAGTTTCATGTTCAGTATAAAAAAAACGCCTCCAAAAGATATACACAAACTAAAGGCGTTTTGAAACAAACTTATGAAAAAAAGTTGGGGCTCTCCCCCAACTTTTCTATTCACTTTTCTTTTCTTCGTAAGCCTTATAACCTTCGGTAGCCAGTTCAGCTTTTAGACCTTCTAAATCTTTTGATCCCCAGCTTGATACTTTAGAAGCAGCATCAAGATCTAGATTGCCATCTTTCAACAGGTAAGCTTGATAACCATAGTATTTGTAACGAACTTCTTTTGAATTGCCACTTGACCAAGTTACTTTATAAACTGTTATCAACGAAACTTTTCCATTTGATTTTTTATTCTCTTCTGGGATGACTTTCAAATAACTGCCTTGCGACTCTAAAGTGTAGGTGCTAAAGGAACTATTTTGATTTTCAGACTTGCTATAGTCATCATTCTTTTTCAGAAGATCCGCAAAGTTCTTCACATCTTTTAAGTCTTTCAACCCTTCAACAGTCACCTCGACCTTATTGTTGTCAACAACTTTTCCTTTTGATTTTAACTCATTGATATAGGTCACACTAACAGTAAGAGTAACTGTATCTCCGTTCTTCAAGTTTGTCGGACGTTTGTTATCTTCAAAGTTGAAATAGGCGTCTTTATTAGGATTTTCTGTAATAGACGCTATGCCATACCCATTAAATCCAGTAAATGTCACAGGAGTTTCTTTGAGCAAATCAGCCGCTGATACCTTCTCATATTCTTTCAAGTTTTCAACTTTGAAAGTTTTCTTTTCAGCTTTAAATGGTGAGTTTTTTGAGCTTGTTGTTACAGTGAACGTAACTTCGTCCCCATTTTTGAGACCATTTGTTTTGTCAAATTCATAATGGACACTACTAATCATCGCTTCTGCTTGTATCAATTTAGACGCCAACTTGCCATCTCTTGACACTTCTGCGTAAATAATAGGATCTTTTTTAGCCAAACCAGCTGCCTGGTCTTTATTAAAGCCTACTTTTTGGTATGCTATTTCTGCTACTTTCTCAGCAATATCTTGACTATTATAAGTTACCGTTCCAGATTCTTCATAACCTGAGAACTCAACTTTAACGTCGCCAATCAAGCTTTTTGGTTGTGACTGGATAACATTGTATCCCACAAATGCCACAATAATAACGGCTACTGCCACAAGAGCTGCAATGATTTCTTTGCGTTTCGTTGCAAACAGTCCTTTGGTTTTTTCAACTACTTGTTGAGCTGAAGCTTTTGCATCTTCTTTCTGTTCTGATTTAGAATCTTTCTCTTCCACCACTTCTTCAGATTGGTCATCTTTTGCTTGCTCAGAAGCAGTTTCTTCCACAGTTTCTGGTTCTTGAGTAGCAACTGACTTCACATCCTCTACAGGCGTGTTTTCAACCTTCTCTACAGATTCTTCGTTATTCACATTATTTACCGAATCACTCATAAAAAAATCCCCTTTTCTTTTTTATTGTCTCCATTCTAACAAAAGAATGAATATTTGTAAATTATTAACCGAAATTTATAGGTGCATTCACTTTTTAAAATTCGGTTATTGGCAATTTCATGTTATACTAAACAAAAACTCCAACAGAAAGCTTTTTTATGAAAACACTACTTGAAACCATCGATACCCGCTTTGGGACTGCCAGCAAACACGCCTTTTCTCGAGGAAATACCCTGCCCTACACGGGCGTCCCTTTCGGGATGAATTATTTTGTGCCTCAGACCAGTGACCAGGAGGGAGCTTGGTTTTTCGATCCGCATCTGCCCATTTTTCAGGGGATTCGATTAACCCACCAGCCCAGCCCTTGGATTGGGGACTACTCTTGGCTCCTTCTGACACCTGTTACAGGCCAGCTAGGTGGAGACAGCCTCTTCCATCGTCAGTCTTCCTTTGACCTAGATAAGGCCTCTTTCCAGCCTCATTATCTGAAGATTTTCTCCCTGCGCTATCAGATTGGAACCCAACTCACACCGACTTGCTATGGCGCTTCTATTCGTTTGGAGCAAAAGCAAGGCAAAGCCCTCTCCCTCTATCTTCACGCAGCAGATGAACTGACAGTAGAACAAATAGATAAGCGGACTCTTGCCCTGCGTCAAGAAGGAAAAACAGAGACAAACAAAAATACGCTAAAACTATTCACTGCCCTGCAAATGAATACGGATATTCTTGCTATCACACAAGAAGAGGGAGACTGGCGAATTGACTTAGCAAGCAGTCAAGCCGAGATTCAACTAGCAACTTCTTTCATATCGCCTTCTCAAGCTCTGCTTAATCTACCTCAAAAGGACTTTGACAGCTGTAAAGTAAATGCGAAAGCGGACTGGGAAAATCTCCTCCATCGTTTTGACATACTAGAGACAGGAGAGGCTGACCGGACCTTCTTTGACCACTGCCTCTACAGACTCTTCCTCTTCCCGCAGACTTTTTATGAAGTGAACGAGTCAGGGCAAGCCATCCATATGGACCTGACTACTGGTACTGTCAAGCCCGGCGTCCTCTTTAGCAATAATGGCTTCTGGGATACCTTCCGCACCACCTTCCCCCTCTTTGCGCTTGTCATACCGGAACACTATCACCGCTTTCTAGAAGGTTTCCTCAATAGCTACCGCGATACTGGATTCCTTCCAAAATGGCTGGCTCCAGATGAACGTGGCATGATGCCTGGTACTCTATTGGACGGTATTATCGCAGATAGCGCCTGCAAGGATATGGCTCCCGACTTGGAAGAAGAACTCCTCCAAGTCATGCTGGAGACAGCCACTAAATCCGACCCTCTCGGCATCAATGGTCGTCACGGACTAGCCCAATACCAAGAATTAGGTTATCTCTCTACCGACCACCACGAAAGCGTCAGCCACACCCTTGACTATGCCTATAGCGACTTTTGTATCGCCAGCTGTGCCGAAAAGCTTGGTCAGAATGACATCGCGGAAACTTATAGAACTTCGTCACAAAATTACCACCATCTATTTGACACTGCGACGGGCTACATGCGTGCGCGAGATAGCCAAGGCAACTTCCGCCCCGACTTCTCTCCTTATAGTTGGGGACGCGACTACGCCGAATGCTCTGCCATTCAAGCGACCTTAGGCGTCCTCCACGACATCCCAGGCTTAATCCAGCTTATGGGTGGAAAGGAAACCTTTAGCCACTATCTTTTGAAAGCCTGTCAAGATGCTCCCCTCTTTGAGACGACTGGCTATGGTTACGAGATTCACGAGATGAGCGAGATGGCTACCGCTCCTTTTGGGCAAATCGCCATTTCCAACCAGCCTAGCTTCCACATTCCTTATCTCTTCCGCTACAGCGACTACCCTGACTATACCGCTCTTCTCATCAAGACGCTACGTCAGAAGACCTTTCACCCAAGCTGGGAAGCTTATCCTGGCGATGAGGACAATGGCAGTCTCTCTGCTTGGTATATCTGGTCAGCTCTTGGATTCTACCCGACCTGTCCAGGCAAACCAAGTTACGATCTCGGAATTCCTCTCTTTGACCATCTCCGTATCTACCTAGCTAAGGAAAATAAATGGCTGGATATCCATGCCGAGCAAAACCACAGCCATTTCAACTTTGTCAAAGAATGCCGATTGGACAAGACCATAGTATCTAGCATTCAACACCAAGACCTCTTGAAAGCTGAGCAACTAACCTTTACACTTAGCTGGTTGCCAAATCACTCATAACCAAAAGAACCTTTGCATCGCGCAAAGGTTCTTCTTTTATGAAACTTGGACCTGAAGCTGGTCAACCAGCTGACCATCTACTGTCAAATTCAGATAAAAATCTAAGCTTTTATCTCCTGCAAAATACAAGGTTGGTAGCGTTAGCCTTTTTTCAGTCTCACCAGCTTGAAACGTAAGGACTTGAATCTCGTCCCGATAGGCGACACCATGCACACCCGTCCCTGGTTGAATCGAAATCTTAGCTTCTAAAGGACTGCTAGATTCTATGCGCTTCACTGTAAAGTGGACATTTTCTCCCTTGATCACAGCCAGACTTTTTTCTGAGAACTCTAGTTGCTGAACGACTTCTTTTCTCGACAAGGTAGGTGTTTTATAGAGTGAAATTTTGGCCAACAAAGGCAAAGCCTGTGCCTCTGTAATGGTCACACGTATCTTCTGCGCCTCAACGACTGATCCTCGTAAGAGACGTTTGTAGCCAACAGTATAACCAGAGCCAAACTCCTGCCAGGTACCATTCAACTCTACCTGAACATGGAAAGCAGCGATGCGTTGTCCTAGCTTCAAATCTTCCCTCAGCTCGATCACATCAAAAGTTTTAGGTGTCCCTAAATCGAGCTCTAATTGGATTGGCAACTCTGCATCACTTGCCCATGAACTGGTCTTCCGTCCATCTGTCAGATGATGACAAGCAAAGTCTGGTGATAGAGCAGGACCAGATACCTTGGCTCCCAAAGCCAAATCCTCTTTATAGAACTCGTCACGGTAGACAGCAAATTCATAGAGACGCTGAATATCCTTTTCGTCAAAGAGTCCATCTTGGTTTGGAGGAATATTGAGTAAGAGAGGTGTACCCCGACCCACCGAGTGAAAGTAGATTTCGACCAATTCCTCAAGAGACTTGGGATCCTGATCCTCATGGTAAAACCAGCCTGGCCGAAGAGAAACATCTGCCTCACCGATTGAAAACAGCGTTCCCGAGGGGTCTCCGTGCTGCAGGTAATCTAATTCCGCTTCTGTCCCCAACTGGTCTGGCTTGACTTTTTGCCACAAGGGGTCCCCTGCATAGCCTCGTTCATTTCCAATCCAGCGAACACTAGTTCCCTCAGTTGAGAAAATCAAACAATCGCCCTGCAAGTCACGAATGGTTTCAAACCAGGTCTCAAACTCATAGTTGACTTTTTGGGCCCCTTCGCCTCGAGCACCATCCATCCACACCTCAGCGAACTTACCAGCATTTCCATAGGCAGGATTTGACAAGATTTCCTTCAATTGAGCCAGATAGTAGGCATTGTAGTCCGCTTCTCGGTCCACGTGATAGAGGGGACTGTGAGCATCCCAAGGAGACAAATACACTCCCAAATCCATGTCAAACTCAGTCGCAGCTTTGGAAACCTCAAGGAGCAAGTCCCCCGCTCCTTTCCTCCAAGGACTAGCCTTGACCGAATAGTCTGTGTATGCGGTCGGATAGAGCACAAAACCATCATGGTGCTTCACCACCAAAATCAGCTTTTTAAAACCCGTTTCTTTGAGCACCCGAACCCATTCACGCGCATCCAACTTGGTCGGGTTAAAACGCTTGGGATCCTCTTGCCCACTTCCCCATTCCTGGTCATAAAAGGTATTGGGACCAAAATGGATAAAGGCAGCTAGTTCATCCTCTAAATAAGCTAGCTGGGCCTGGCTTGGTAATGGTCCATGCGGTTTTATTTTCGTCATCATCTCACATCTCTTTCTCTTGTTCACAAAGTTATCCACAACTTGTGGATAAGAAAACATGCCTAAAAACTAGTTTCTCCAAAATCCAGCTCTTAGACTTGGAAGCCTTCACCCTAAACATACCTTTGTCAAACAGCTCTGTACTAGGGTTTCTACTAGCTCTCTAGCAAGTTACTAATGTACGGAACTATTATCAGGATGCTTCAACACCCTGAGTTATATGTCATTTTCCCCTAGACTTATCCACAGACTGTGAATAAACTAGTGTTCCAAACCGCTCTCTCCTTGACTATAACAAAAAGCGATAGCAGCGTCAATATGACTAAGATTCCTTCCTAAATCCCCTGAAAAGATTCTATAATTTGTACAATCGTAGCTTTTGCATTCGCCAGCTAGTTAGAATCTGTCAGTAGGAAATGACTTCTTTATCACATTGTGAACAGCACAACTGTGGTACTATAATACCTAACAACCTAATCGTTTCCAGCAAAAAATCCCGCAGATTTGCGGGATTCTCTCTTGCATCAATGCGCCAACATTTCTTGGGCGATTTCTTGGCCAGATAGGTTATCTGGATAGTAGGTTGGCCAGTTATCCATCTCTTCAAAGAGGGCTTCTTGGCTGGTACCTCCAAAGAAGATATGGAAATGTTCTGCTTTAACTGGGGCGATATTGTGGTCACTAAACTGAACATACTTGAACTGTCCAGCATCCGCATCTGTCGCTTCAAAGAGGAAGCGCACGCCACGATTGCCTTTCTTATAAGTCAAGATTTTCTTGCCGACATACTTATAGGTGAATTTCTTGCTTTGACCACCTTGAACAAATTCCATAGTGTTGTCCGAGATGTTGATCTTAGTCACATCTGTCTGATAGCCTTTTCTATAGTAAACCTTATACTCATCCTTGGTCATCTTACCAGTCAACTTAGCCTTGTAGTCAAAGACTTGATCAAAGGTTCCATCCTCAAGGAAAGGATAAACTGACTGCCAGTTGCCAACATAGTCACTCAAGGTACGATCTTTGACATCTGCATCCTCAAAGTAACCGTTGTGAACTGTCTTAGTGTTTTCTTCCTTCTCTGGCTCGATTTCTGGTCCTTCTTGGTCCGTTGTTTGTTTCAAAGCCTTGAGGTTTTTCTCCATCACAGAGATATAATCCTCACCGGCCTTGGTTGCTTCTTCTGTTAGACTTTCTAGCGGATTGAGCACGTCTAGTTTGACACCTGTTTCTTTTGAAAGTGTATTGGCGAGGGCTTGTGAGGCATTTTCTTCAAAGTAGATATAAGAAATCTTGTTTTTCTTGATATACTCTGTCAATTCTGCCAAACGTGCTGCTGATGGTTCTGCATCTGGTGAGAGACCTGAGATAGATACTTGCTTGAGACCGTAGTCCAAGGCAAGGTAGTTAAAGGCAGCGTGCTGGGTCACAAAGCTCTTTTGTTTCGCTTGAGATAAGCCATCTGTGTAGGCCTTGTCCAAGGCTTGCAATTTTTCAATATAGGCAGCCGCATTCTTCTCAAAAGTCTCTTTTTTATCAGGATAATCTGCTGACAAGCTGTCACGGATATGCTCTACCAGTTTGATGGCGCGTGCTGGTGAAAGCCAAACGTGGGGATCGTAGTCGTGATGGTGACCCTCACCGCCATGATCATGCCCTTCCTCTTCTTCCTCACCACCTGGCAAGAGGAGCATATCACCTGTTGCCTTGATAGTTTTCACTTTTTTCTTATCCAAGGATTCTAACAATTTTGGAACCCATGTTTCCATATTTTCATTTTCATAGACAAAGGTATCTGCGTCTTGAATTTTGGCAACTGCCTTGGCAGACGGTTCATACTCATGGGGTTCTGTACCAGCACCGATTAGAAGTTCTACATTAGCAGTATCTCCTGCGACTTGTTTGGTAAATTCGTAGACAGGGTAAAAGGTTGTCACGATATTTAGCTTCCCATCTGCCTGTTTTTGATTGGAACAAGCCACTAAAAACAGGGCACATAGACTAGCCAGTAGTAAGCTAATTTTTTTCATTTCATTCTCCTATTTGATAAAACGTTTCAGTAGACTGACTAACAAAAAGACAGCTACAAAGATAATGGTAATACTAGCGCTAGCAGGGGTTTCCGCATAGTAGGAAATATAAAGTCCTGCCACCATTCCCAAAAAGCCAATAGCGCTGGCTAGTAACATAACGGATTTGAAGTTTTTCCCCAGACGAAGGGCAATACTAGCTGGCAAGACCATAATGGTCGATACCAAAAGAGCTCCTGCTGCTGGAATCATAAGGGCAATCGCCACCCCTGTCACCATGTTAAAGAGGATAGACATGGTACGAACTGGCAAGCCATCCACAAAGGCCGTGTCCTCATCAAAAGTCAGGATATACATTGGTCGCAAGAACAAGAAAGTCAAGAGCAAAACGACCGCAGCAATGGCAAAGAGGAAAATCACCTGCTCCTGGCTAATAGTCACAATAGACCCAAAGAGATATTGGTCCAAACTCATGGAACTCGAACTTTTCCCCTTACTCATCACGATAAGGGAGACTGCAAGCCCTGTTGACATGAGGATAGCTGTCCCGATTTCCATAAAGTTCTTATAGACTGTACGGAGATACTCCAGAAAGACAGCAGCGATCAGGACAATAGCAATGGTTGAAATAGTTGGAGAAATCCCCAAAACCAGACCAAAGGCAACCCCTGACAAGGAAACGTGACTAAGAGTATCACTCATCAAACTCTGACGACGTAAGATAAGGAAGGTCCCAAGAACTGGTGAAAAGAGGCTCATGGCAATGACAGCCAAGAAGGCCCGCTGCATAAAGTCATAAGATAACAAACTAAGCATGGTCCACCTCCTGGTCGCTTTCGTGAACGTTAAAACAACGCCACGGCGAGTCTTGGTTACGGACTAGATGGATATTGCGATCCGCATAGTCCTTGACCTCCTCAGGGTCATGGGTAATCATCAAAACAGCCTTGCCATGATGATGAGCACTGTGGTGCATGAGTTCGTAAAATTCATTTTTGCTTCCAGCATCCATCCCTGTTGTCGGCTCATCCAAGACAAAGATATCTGGGTCAGAAGCAAACATCCGAGCAATAACCGCTCGTTGCTTTTGCCCTCCTGAGAGGGAGCCAATTCGTTTGTCACGATGTTCCCACATACCAACTGAGTCTAGACTGGCCTTGATATGTTCCTCATCATGGGCATTCAAGCGACGGAACCAGCCCTTTCGCGGATAGCGACCAGACTTGACAAATTCATAAACTGTACTTGGAAAACCAGCATTAAAACTGGCAATCTGCTGAGGAAGATAAGCTATCCTAAGCTTTTTTCCATGAGTATTTATCTTTGAGATGGTTACCTTGCCAAATCTCGGCTGCAAGATGCCTAGACTCGCCTTGATAAGCGTCGTCTTGGCAGCTCCATTTTCACCAGTCAGGGTGACAAACTCCCCGCTATCAACACTGTAGTTGATATGCTCGAGGACAGGTTCCTTGTCATAATAGAAAGACAAGTCCTCTACTGTAATATACCGCATTATTTAATTTCTCCTACTAAAGCAGTTAAAAACCGCTGGATAACTTCTTGTTCATTTGGAGTAAACTGACTTGCCACTTGTTCATAGGCTGAGAGCGTGTGTTCATGATGATGGTGGTGTTCTGCCGCTACTGGTCGAGCTAGTTCTGTCAGTTGGTAAAAAATCACACGCGCATCTTTTGGATCTCTCGATGTCTCTAACATACCCTCTTTGACCAAAGACTTGATAGCCTTGGTCACTGCCGCCTGACTGACATTGAGACGACGGGCCAACTCCGAGTTGGTTAGGGATTCTTCTGATAAGAGCACGAGGATGTGTTCCTGAGTATTGGTCAAGGCAACGTCACTCGTGCAATGCCCGATTAGAATTTCATGCTGGTTCTCAGATCTCAAGATCACCTCGTTTAAAAAGTTATCGATTTCCTGCGCAAGCTGTCTCATGTGTTACTCCTTCCCTAGCTATCTTTTTCGTAAAAAAACATAGATAGCCACCGATTCTTTACTGGTTAATTATATCATAAACCAAAAAAGAGTCAAGGGAAAAAGGCGTAAAAACGTTTCCCTAGACTCTTCTAGATATGAAATTTAACCTATTTTTGCTTTGGTTTTCGACTCGACAAGATACCTGCCAAACCAGCTACCATTCCCATTAAGAGCAAGAAGATGGACTGTTCGCTTCCTGTATTTGGGAGGGCTTTTTCTGAGACAACTGCTTTCTTGCTAAATTGACCTGCCACCTCATAAGTCAATGGCACATTTGTAGTCGCATCGTTAGCAGCCGCATTCGTTTGAGGTGTTTCTACTGGTAGACTAAAGTTTTTAGAATCCACAGAAATCGTCCGTGAGTTCGGATTGATCTTTTCATACTGGGTCAAATCAGCGGTTTTCAGATACTCTTCAAAGGCTGCATCCATAGAAGGACCTTCTTCACGCGCGCCGCCTAACATAGTGTAGCCATCACCACCCGCAGCTAAGAAATCATTGGTTGCAAGATAGTAAGTTTTTGCGAGGTCTAGGAGATCATAACGACCAGTCGCGCGGTTTTTAACCTGGATGGCCAAGACACGTTTACCTGATGGTAGGTTGGTATCATAGTAGACCTTCACACCTGAAACTTGCAAGAATCCACCACTTGGTTCTAGCAATGGTTGTCCGTTCTCATCCAAGACCTTCTTGCCATCCTTATCGACCTGCAAGATAGATCCGAGTGATTTTTCAAACATATCCAAAACTTGTTGCCCCGTCACTTGGATTTGTGAGATGGTATTTCCAAATGGAAGAACAGCAATGACATTTCCTTTCGTAATCGGTTTGCCTTTTGCAATAGTTTCACGCAAGCCACCACCATTTGTCACAGCGATGTCAGTCGGATGGCTAAATCCTGTCTGACCGTACTGATAGAGGGAGTCCGCTACGACGTTTCCGAGGTTGGTTTCACGAACCCGAACATTTTCACGATCTCCGTTGAGTTCTACAGGGCTGTTTGAAACGACTTCAACAGCATTTTCAGCATCGTATTTTTGTTTAATGTCTTTGACTAGTTTTTCAACTGTTGGATTGGCTGGTAATTTTTTAGCATCAGCAGCCGGAATCTGAGTTGGATTGCCCAAAAGCTGACGTGATTTGTAGATAACCTTCCCAACATTATGAAGGTAACTTCCTGTTTGGTTATAGGTAACATTGTCGCCATAAGTTGTGGAAGCTACTGTATGAGAATGCCCATCAATAACTGTCACACGTTTGCCTTTGAGACGAGGATTTTTAGATAGAGCTTCTGCCAAGGTTGAACCACGCCACTCGACTGGAGTTGTGGTATCTACACCCAAGTGAGCGAGCACAACGTAGTGTTTGTAGTCCTTACCTTCTGCACGAGCCTTAGCTTGAACTTCTTCGATGACCTTATTGACTTCAGAGATTGGATCTGTAAAAGTTACCCCTTTGACATTTTTAGGGTGAGTTTTGGTAGCTGTTTCAGGTGTTGTCACGCCGATTACAACAAACTCATCACCTTCCACAGTCTTATCTTTATCAACGATTGTAGAAGCTTCAAAGAGACGAGCACCATTGACGTAGGTATTTGAACTAAGTAATGGGAATTTCAAGATTTCCTTGTATTTCTTAGCTTCGTCTAAACCAAAGTCAAACTCATGGTTTCCTACTGCCATGGCATCATACTGCATCTGATTGAGAATTTCAGCGCGCGCTTCACCCTTAGTAGAGTTGGAAATCGGTAAACCTTGGAAAGCGTCTCCCGCATCAACAACTAGAGTATTTTGATTTGATTTCGCACGCTCCTGTTCAATGACAGTCGCTAACTTGGCATCTCCAATTACTCCCTTTTCCTCTACAATACGACCATGGACATCATTGGTGTGTAAAATAACGGTGTCCTTGTCTTCGCCTTTAGTAGATTCAGCAGGAGCTGACGGAGCTTCTGCAGGTGCATCTGCTTCTGAAGTTGCCGAAGTTTCCGGTACCGCAGGGCTCTCAACAGGAGCTGGAGTCGCCGACATAGCAGGAGTCGCTACAACAGCTGAACTTTCTGCAGGAGTCGTTGCTTCTTCAGCATAGACTTGTCCAGCTAAGAAGGCTGGAGCTAACAGGGCTGTCGACAAGACAGGTAACAAAGAACGTTTGTTCATTATAAAATCCCTTTCTTTTCTTTTTCTCTTTTATATTATACGCTATTTCTAAAAATTTTGAAACTTTTGACCTATTTGTATCTTAAATATTCGCCATTTAAACAAAAAAGCTTGGGTTTAAATCCCAAACTTTTAGCTCATTTTATTGGAAATCTTTGATGTTCCCATCATAGGTCGCCCAGTCCTTGCTAAAGAAGCGGTCATTCATCTTGTAGTCTGGAGCTGGTTTCGGATCCGTCAAGAAAGGATTGACAACCTTATCAAAAGTCAGCCAACCTAACCATCCTAGATGAATGGTATCCTTAACAAAATAAGGGTCCCCTCCATTTTTTGAAAAATCAGCAATATTGGTAAAACCCTGACTTTCTAATTGGTAACGAATTTTCTCCACTGCATGTTGGTACATCTCTTCGCTGAGCCCTGTGTACTCCATCCACTTCTTGTTAACCGGCTGGATGACAAAGAGCACATTGACATTCGACTTAGCAAATTGATTGAGGACCAGCTGCAAATCATTGTATTCAGAGGACTTGAGGAAGTTGTAATTTTTTTGATACCCTTCCCATTTTTTTAAATCCTTTTGAATCTCTCTCGTATAGAAATGATTTTCCATCCCCATATCGTTATTAGTCGTATTTGCCTCTGCATCCTTACGAACAATTTTTTCTAACTCATCATAAGAAAATTGATCCGGAAGATCTTTTAAATAGTTCTCCACGTGTTCCTTGTACTTGAGTTGTCCTCGAATGGAGAATTGTCCAAAGAGAGCGGATTGTTTTTCGTTGAATCGCGCAAAAATATCAATAGCAACCTGATCAACATCTGATAATTCTTCACCCTTTGACAGTTTTTGAACAATGCCTTTTAATGCAACATTAGGATTCTGCTTTAACAATCGAATAGCCGCATGCTTTGCAGCAATGTCACCAGATTGATTTCCCAAAAAAGCTGTCAATTGGTCACTGTTAAAAAATCTCTGAAACGCTGCGGGTTCATAATCTGTCTCCGTAAACCACTGAGGCGAAATCACAAATACAGCCTGCTTATTCTCTATTTCTGGCAAAATTTGCTGTAGACCAAAATATTGATTGAGAGAGGCTGCTCCTGCTTGACCTAGAAAGTAAGGACGATAGGGACGATGGTATTTTTCCGCTAAAACAGCTGGATGTACACTATCAAATCGAATCCATTCACTGGACCCTAGAAAAGGAATAAAGCGCATATTTGGATCCGTAAGAGCTCTTACTTTCTGGCTTCTCTCTTTAAAACTCTCTGCACTAACAGAAGCCGCCGAATATTTCTCCTCCGTCAGATTATGGCTTGTTGTACCTGGATAAAAAAAATGAGTAGAAGAACCAAAAATCCAGCAATGAAGATAGGCCCGAAGATCAGCCACAAGCGTTTAAGCATTCTTCAACTCCGTAATGCCTTCTACGATTTTATTAGCCGTATTCCAGTCATCACGACCGAACTCCGTCACTGGAACACGAATGTCAAAACGGTTTTCAATCTCCACAATCAATTCAACCGTTCCCATGCTATCCAAGACACCGGCATCAAAAAGATCTTCATCCATCATGTCAGAAACATCTTCCATAAACAACTCATCAATAATTTCAATAACTTCTGATTTGATATCCATTTTTCATATCCTTTTATTTTTTAAACCATAAATCATTCAAAAATCCAGAAAAGATTAAGAATGAAACCATCACGACATGGAAGGTGACAACCATGCCAAGCAACTGAATCCAGCGATTCTCAGGTAAGGAACCCTTTCCAGCTTTTTTCCGTTCTTTATTGAGTGCTTTTTTCTTACGAACCCAAGCGTCATTGATGACCAGCCCAATCCCATGAAAAAGTCCATAGGCGATGTAGTACCAGGTCACACCATGCCAAAATCCCATAATCAGCATATTGAGAATATAGGCTACACTTGAGGTCACATTGCGATTTTTAAAGACCTTCTTTCTGGTCAACACCATGACCATCCGCATAAAGACAAAGTCACGGAACCAGAAAGACAGACTCATGTGCCAGCGATTCCAAAACTCTTTTAAATCCCTTGACAAAAAGGGCTTGTTAAAGTTGATAGGACTATGAATACCCATCAAGTTTGAAATAGCTAAGGCAAACATAGAGTAGCCCGCAAAGTCAAAGAAGAGCTCCAGACCAAAGGTGTACATGACCGCTAAAGCGTAGAGGTTAAAGAAACCACCTGTCTGCAAGGCCAAATTTTTCAGCGGAGGCAATAATGTCTCTCCTAAAATGTGAGCCAAGATAAACTTGTAGAGGAAGCCAAGCATGATATATTTGACAGCCTCTTCTAGCATGTCCATCAACTCATCCCGTTCAGGAATGGTCTCGTAATTTTCATTGAAGCGTTTAAAACGATCAATGGGACCACTTGAGAAAGTCGGCATAAAAAGAAGAAAACGCAAGAATTGCCAAATCGTTAAATCCTTGATGACACCGTCTCTCAACTCGACGATAACCCCAACTGCACGAAAGGTCAAGTAAGAAATCCCTAAAAATCCAAACAAAGATTGAGGTCCATGAATAGCAGGAGATACTTTCACAAAGACGATAGGCAATAGGGATAGAAAACTAACCAGGTAAAATATCCATTTACTATCCCGTTGTTTCCTGTACCTTTTGTAGAAAGATACAAGAAGTACTTGCCAGATAACATAAAGAATAAGAGCGCTTATTTGATTCGTCTTTCCACCGACCAACATGGTGACGATAAAGAAGAGACTAACGAGCACCTCGTACAAGGCAAAACGTTTCTTGAAAAAAGACCAATAAAGATAGGTAAAGTCGCAGCAATTACGTATAAAAAGTACTGAAGATCACCATAAGGTTCCAAATGAGGTAGCTGTTTATAAAGCTCCATCATCGGCTGTTTACCTCATTGATCAAGCCCTTGATGTCAATCTTACCATTAGACGTTAGCGGTAAACTGTCTCGATAGAGAAACTTAGACGGCATCATATAAGACATCATGATATCTGCTAGATCTTCCTTAATAGCCTTGGTAATATCGATATCACGCTCAAACTGCTGACGGACACCGTCCTTTAGGATGACATAGGCCAGTAGATTTTGTACCTTGTGGTCCTTGTTATAACGTGGGACAGCAACAGCAGACTCGATAAAGCGAGATTTGTTGAGGTTTTGAGAGACATCTTCAAGCTCAATGCGATAACCATTAAACTTAATCTGGAAATCCATGCGTCCACCATAGAGAAGCAAGCCCTCATCTGTCATAGTTCCTACATCCCCTGTGTGGTAGGCTGGAAGACCTTCGAACTCAAAGAAAGCTTCTGCTGTTTTTTCAGGATTATTCATATAGCCTTTTGAAACAGCTGGCCCAGAAACGATGATTTCTCCCTGTTCACCATTAGGAACTTTCTTACCTTCCTCATCAATGATAAAGGTCGGAGAATCAGCCTTGGTATAGCCGATTGGCAGGCGTTTGAGAGTCTTCAACATCTCGTCTGTCACGGCAACAGCTGACAGGGCTACTGTCGCTTCTGTTGGACCGTAGGCATTGATAATACGAGCATTTGGGAAACGCTCACGCAGTTTTTGAGCTGTTTTGACCGTCAATTCTTCACCATCAAAGTAGAAATGCGTGATTCCTGGCATTTTCTCACTATTAAAGTCTTCTGACAACATGGCCATATCTGCAAAAGAAGGCGTTGAGGTCCAGATAGCGATTGGAAGTGAAAAGATAGTTGCAAAGAGTTTTTTGAAGTCCTGAGTAATGTCTGAAGGAAGAGCGAAAAGCGTGCCACCAAGTGCCAAAGTCGGTGCCCAGTACATGACAGATAGGTCAAAAGAATAAGGTGGCTGAGCCAGCATTTGCGGACGACTTGGCGTCGCAAATTCCTTATCTGTAATCATCCAGTTGGTAAAGCTGAGGAGATTGTCATGAGAAATCTGCACCCCCTTAGGCTTACCAGTCGTACCAGAAGTAAAAATGATATAGTAGTTGTCATCTCCCTTGACTGGATGGATCATATCGTAGCTGGAAGCTTGAGCAAAAGCTTCATGGACTTGCTCCAAATTCAGCATCGGTGTGCTAGTTTGCTCTAATGGAAAATCTGAGATGGCAATAATCAAGCTTGGCTCTGCAACTTCTACGATAGCAGAAACTCGTTCCAAGGCCGAATGGCTATCAATTGGAATGTAGGCATGACCTGACTTAGTTAGCGCTACAAAGGTAGCCAACATCTCATATTCCTGACCACCAAAAACGACGACTGGAGATTTCTCAGGCAAACCTAGTTGGTCGATAGCTGCAGCCAAACTATCCGAATCAGCCTTCAGATCACCATAAGTATGTTCTTGACCTAAAACATTGTAGACAGGATATGTTGGTTGCGTTTGAGCAAAGTGCTCAATCGTTTCAATCATATCTTTTATCGGTTTATTAGACACTGTTCCTCTTCTCCTTTAAACTAGAACTCATTATAAATAAAGGTGCCTTGGCTCTGACCAAGGTAACTAAAAAAATAAAGCAAACCAAGTAAGATTACAAAATATAGAGCCGTCCGGCCTAAGAATACATGTAAATTTCGTTGTTTTTTCATAAGCTATCCATTAATATATTATTTCTATTAACTATCAGTATGTATTGTTAGCATCTTATCTTCCTAACATTTTACCACTTTATCAACCTTTTTTTCAACTGTTTACCATAACTTAAAAATTGGTTTTAGCTTATTTTAAGATAAGTTAAAATATTAATGGTTGACGTCAATAAAAAATCCCATTACTATAAATCCCCTATACTAGTTATCACAAATTAAACAGTTAAAAAATTAACAGCAAACACACGGCTCCCCCTTTGGGCATTTTTATGCTAAAATAGTAGCTATGGATAAAATTATTAAAACTATATCAGAAAGCGGAGCCTTTCGTGCTTTTGTCCTTGATAGCACTGAAACCGTCCGCACTGCTCAAGAAAAACATCAAACTCAAGCTAGTTCAACTGTTGCACTTGGCCGTACCCTTATCGCTAGCCAAATTCTCGCAGCCAATGAAAAAGGAAATACCAAGCTAACAGTTAAAGTTCTTGGAACCAGCTCTCTCGGTGCCATCATCACGGTCGCAGATACCAAGGGTAACGTCAAAGGCTACGTTCAAAATCCTGGTGTTGACATCAAAAAGACTGCAACGGGTGAAGTCCTAGTCGGTCCTTTTGTCGGAAATGGTCAATTTCTCGTTATCACAGACTATGGTACTGGAAATCCTTACAACTCCATGACTCCCCTCATCTCTGGAGAAATCGGTGAAGATTTGGCATACTACCTGACAGAAAGCCAACAAACCCCTTCAGCAGTCGGCCTCAATGTTCTTTTGGATAAAGACGACAAGGTCAAAGTTGCCGGAGGTTTCCTTCTCCAAGTATTGCCAGGGGCCAAGGAAGAAGAGATTGCCCGCTTTGAAAAACGCATCCAAGAAATGCCCGCTATCTCAACCCTTCTGGAAAGCGATGACCATATCGAAGCCCTCCTCAAGGCCATCTATGGTGACGAATCTTACAAACGTCTATCTGAAGAAGAAATCCGTTTCCAATGTGACTGCAACAAAGACCGTTTTATGAACGCTCTTGCCAGCCTTCCAAGCTCAGACCTTGAAGAAATGAAAGAGGAAGACCACGGGGCAGAAATCACTTGTCAATTCTGCCAAACAACTTATAACTTTGATGAAAACGACCTGGAGGAACTCATTCGTGACAAATCTTAATACACCTTTTATGATTGGCAATGTTGAGATTCCCAATCGTACCGTTCTAGCGCCCATGGCTGGTGTCACCAACTCAGCCTTTCGTACTATCGCAAAAGAGCTCGGAGCTGGACTTGTTGTCATGGAAATGGTCTCTGACAAAGGAATCCAATACAACAACGAAAAAACCCTGCACATGCTTCATATTGATGAAGGAGAAAACCCAGTTTCTATCCAACTTTTTGGTAGCGACGAAGATAGCCTCGCACGCGCAGCAGAATTCATACAAGAAAATACCAAGACTGATATCGTCGATATCAACATGGGTTGCCCAGTTAACAAAATCGTGAAAAATGAAGCTGGCGCTATGTGGCTCAAGGACCCAGACAAGATCTACTCTATTATTAACAAGGTCCAATCTGTCCTTGATATCCCCCTCACTGTCAAAATGCGTACAGGATGGTCTGATCCATCCCTCGCCGTGGAAAATGCCCTCGCTGCAGAGGCTGCAGGTGTCTCTGCCCTCGCTATGCATGGCCGTACCCGCGAACAAATGTATACTGGCCACGCAGACCTTGAGACCCTTCACAAGGTCGCTCAAGCTTTGACAAAAATTCCATTCATCGCCAACGGTGACATCCGTACGGTCCAAGAAGCCAAACAGCGTATCGAAGAAGTCGGGGCTGACGCTGTCATGATTGGTCGCGCTGCTATGGGAAATCCCTACCTCTTCAACCAAATCAATCACTATTTTGAAACTGGAGAAATTCTCCCTGACTTGACTTTCGAAGACAAGATGAAAATCGCCTACGAGCACTTGAAACGCTTGATTAACCTCAAAGGAGAAAACGTAGCCGTTCGTGAATTCCGTGGCCTCGCTCCTCACTATCTCCGGGGTACATCTGGCGCAGCCAAACTTCGTGGAGCCATTTCACAAGCTAACACCCTGGCAGAGATTGAAGCCCTCTTGCAATTAGACAAAGTATAGTCTCACATCTACAACTTACAAAAACGGCAAAGCTCAAAAATGAGTCTTGCCGTTTTTTATATGTTTTCATCTTGTAAATCTAATCGCTTCACTCTAGCTATATAGTAGGACATAATCAAAAACAAATTGAGGCTGATAATCCAAACAGACCATTCATGAAGAAAATGCATCAATACAGCCAAGCTGATTGCCCCCACTATGAAACTTCCCACAACAATCCCATAATTTAAGGCCTGACGACGGTATTCTTGGATATTTCCTTCTCTTCTAGCGATGCGATACAAAGCGGTCAACATCTTTCGGTAATTTCCAGACGTCATAAAAATGACATAGGGATGATCTTCTATCAAACTACCCGTAAATGTTAGCATCATCATTCCTGTTCCAAAAGCAATAAAAGGAACTTCTAATAGAGGAAATCGTGAAAAGAAAGGCAAAATAAGGGTCCCGATAAATAAGGGGAGCAACATCTTAACCCGCCAGTAGGCCGTTTTGCGGTATTCTTTCATGTGCAATGCAAACAGAAATCCTAGAGAAAAGAAAATAATGGAGCAGAATCGCAGCATCGTATTGATGACATTTGAGTCGTGCCAGTCAGATATAAGTAGGAGAATATTCCCTGTCTGTGTCGCTACCAAACTATGGTATTGAATATGGCAAAACACATCCAAAGAACCACCTACAAACCCAAGAAATACTCCCATCAGTCGTGTGTTTTGAGGTAAGATTAATTTATCTGCCATGTACTATCACTCGTTTTCCTTTGATTTTTTGATTATACCACTTTCTCTTGGAGAAACTAAGTGAAAAACAGTTGGCTCACTCTTTTACAGCACGATTTCTAGTAAAAGTTAAAGCACCAAATTTTATTATTGAATCAAGGCAACACTCGAAACTTTACCATCCGCACCTGTTGTAATTTGAATGATTTTTCCGCCACCGATTTTGGCATTATACTTGCCATCATCAAGAGTATAAGAGTAGCCTCTGATAGAATAGTTTTCTTTCTTTCCATCTGCAGTTTCTACTGTAAACTGGCCCCCTGATGAAACCGTAATAGTTTCGCCATTTGCTCCCTTCCAGTTGCCTGCAGCTGCTGAGAAATCACCATCGACCATGGTTAAAACACCCTTGTAGCGTTTGTTGTGTTCTGCTTGCTTGTCTTGAAGTTGGCGGTCAGTTGTTGGATCATAGCCTGACTGGTTAGACTGAGCTTGAGAACCTTGCTGAGTTGAAGGTGCCTGAGATGGAGCTTGTTGACTAGGAGCTGCTTGTTCTTGTCTTGATTCAGGTGTCGGTTTCGCTTGTGACTGATCTGCCGTTGTAGAAGACTGACCAGAAGATGCCTGAGCCTTTTCAGATGAAGCTGAGCTTGAAGATTTTTGTGTCTTGCTTTCTTTGCTAGAAGAAGCTGCTTTAGAACTGGATGATTGACTTGTCTTGGCAGAGCTGCTGGTTTGAGTGGTTTCGTTTTTATTTCCACAAGCTCCTAGTAGCAAGGTAGAAGCCAATACAGTCGCTGCCATCAATTTGATATAGGTTTTCTTTTTCATTTTTCTACTCCTTTGTAACATTTTTGAAATGTTAAGAAATCTTTTTGTAATATAATTGTAACATCGGGCTTTGAATCTGTCAACTATTTAGAGAAACTATTTAAAAAAATTTCTCTCTACTATTTCTATTCGTAATAAAACAGAAAAATAGAAGATTTTTTAGATAAGAGCCCTATTTTTGCATCGCTCTTGTGTAATCCTAAGAAAGATAGCCACCCCTAATACAGTCGCAACAAAAAGCCATCTCATGATGGTACATAAAGAGGTCGGGAAAAGTTCCCGACCTCACTTTTTATTTCAATCGATAGGTTTTTCTTGGTTTCTTTTTGGGAACTCGTTTGAGTCCGACTTCTTCTACATATTCGCCGTATTTTACGAGAAAGTTATTGCTGACGATTGGGCGACCTGGGTTGATGAGATTGACTAGTTCAGTTCCTTCGTAGACAGTGAACTCCTCTTCCAGCAGATAAAGGAAGGTCGGATTCCAATCGAGACGGCCTTGGATTCGTTTGATGGACTCTTGGATAATAGCATAATGGTCAAAGGCGAAGGCTCTCTCCTCCAACTCTACTCCCTCTAAGAAGCACTTGCCCGTCCGAAAATCCACATCTACAAAAACCACATCCTTAGCATCGTCTCCAGCCTGAACGAGGTCTAATGCGCGACTAGGCAGATAAACCAAGTGGGCAATGGTCACTGTCCACCCCCGTGGATCACGACCGGGGGTTGATACCGTCATCAATTGCTCGATTTTTTCCAAAGGTAGATCGAGATTGACTTCTTCTCTCACCTCGCGTTGACAGGCATGCGCAGCTTCCTCTCCCTTATCCATAAAGCCTCCAACCAAAGCCAAACAGTTTTGATAAGGGTGAGCCTTGCGACGGATCAGCAGGAGCTTGATCTTTCCTTCAACAAAGCAGTAGGCCACCATATCCACTGTCACACTTGGTTTTTCATATTGAGGGAGTTCCTGCTTGTAGTACCAGTCTAAAAACTCCTCCTGACTGGCATGGATTTCATAATACTCTTTTTCCGTCATCCCTTCTGGAATCTTTATGTCTGCCATCTTATGCCTCCTTTCGAACTGCCTTAGTCCATTGGTACCAACCCACTAGACTATTGAGTGTGTAAACCCAGTACATCCCTTGGATGTGAATATTTTCACCCCACCAGAGATAAATACTAAAGAGATTGGTTGCAATCCAGAAAATCCATTGCTCACGGTAGAGACGTGTCATCAAGAGCTGACCAACACCATTGGTCGCATCAGTAACGCTATCACGGAAAGGGCGAGCGCTATTGATACTTTGATAAGCCAAGCCCATACCAATCCAGATAATGGCAGTCAAGGCTAAGTACTTGAGCCAGTCAATCACAGATAATTTCTTAGCTTCAAAGTGGGATTCTTCTGGTTTTTCCTGTTCATTGATACGATTTGACAGCCAAGCATAGAGACCAATCGGCTGCATGACAAAGAAGTAAACAGTCGTCAAGACTTCTCCATAAAAAGTCGCATTCATGGCCAAGATCAAGTAGATTGCTGAGTTAATGGCCCCAAAGAGATAATTGCTTGCACGACCTTCTGCTACTAAAATAACACAGACAATCCCAGTCCAGGATGCAAACAAGCTCAACCAGTCATGGCTTTCCGTATTTTGAGTGAATTCCAAGATCAAGGGAACACTCGACAAGGCGATGAGATACAACCACTGGAAAAGGCTACGGCCTACAAAGAGATCTTTCCATAGCAAGCGCATGATTCCTGCAAAACCAATCTTACGGGCTTCGGCATGGACATTGTTAAAGTTTTCGATAAATTGTGTGATTTTTTTAGTTACTGTTTTCATAATTTTCTCCTAATCTGCTTGGTAAATAGCATCGATAGCCACTTTTGCTGCTTCATAATTACCTAGATAATCCTCAGCTAGATAAACTAGTGGGATGGTGGTTAAATATCGCTCTCTCATCTGATCCAAATGCTGGGAAAAACTGTAGCGAATGTGGTCTTCTGCCATGGTCATATCTCTAAATCCGTCATTGACATAGGAACCGACAGGTTGCACGAAGAGAATCAAGTCCCATTTTTCCTTGGCCAAGATTGAAACAAAGAGATTGTCAAAGGTTTCTCCTGATAAATCCCCTTGGTCCTCAGTCTCCATGTAATAGTCATAGTAGCCCTTGGTTACCAAGGAGTTGGTATCGGCTATCACTAGACCTCGATTGGCATTGCTATCGATTAACTTGGAGGTCTGGTCATACTGCCCTAAAAGGAGATAATAATAATCCTTTGGAGTCAATTCATCGTCGCGGACATTGTTTTTGATCTGGTACTCACGCGCGTATTCCAGACTAACGGGCGCATCGTAATACCTTGCCAAATCCTTGGCTAGAGTAGTCTTCCCATTACTGGCACTTCCCATAATCAAGACTTTCTTTGTAAACTGACGTCGGAAGGGTTGAGCGATGTATTTCCAATATTTGCTTGGATTTTCTCTAATCATAGTCGCTGAGATACCAAACTTTCTTTCTTGCAAGACAGTGCCAAATCCACGCTTAGATAACTCTTGCTGGTATTCTTCTTCTCCCACAAAGAAAGTCAGTTCTTGCTGAGTTTCATCATAGGAAATCTCCGCTAACATCTGGTCCAACCACTCCTGCCAGCCCATAGGGTAACGGGGAAGGTTGGTCTCATCCAGCTTGCAGACAGAGGTCAATTCGTCATCACGAAAAGCCTCTCTGATATAGCGAAATCGTTTTTGCAGACTTAAACCTACCTGCTCACCTCGGTCTCCCTCATAGCCTGACACGACTACCCAGACCTGGTCACACTGACGCTTCGCTCGCTGGATCAGATCGATATGCCCTTGATGGAGAGGGGCAAAGGTCCCAAATACCACTGCTGTTTTCTTTTTCATAAACGTTTTACCTTTTTATAATTTTTGATATTTTTATTTTCTATGTTTTTATTATATACTATATTTTTGTTTTGTCAATAGTTTTTTATCATTTTTTATAAAAAAGTAGCAAAAAAGAACCAGGATTACTCCTGACTCTCCATTTTTAAGCAATATCAAATTTTAACTGACCTGCTTTGACACCAATCTTGAGGGTCTTGCCTGCTACCAGTTCTCCCTTAAGGAGGAGTTCTGCCAACTTGTCTTCCACTTCTGTTTGCAGTGTTCTGCGAAGTGGGCGAGCTCCCATTTCTGGATCATATCCTTGGCTTGCTAGTAACTTCAACGCTGAAGCTTGCAGTTTCAAATCGATGCCCTTCTCAGCGAGGCTAGCAATCAATGGTTTCACCATAATCTTGACAATTTCTTGCATGTGTTTGCTATCTAAGCTGTGGAAGACCACCTTTTCATCAATACGATTAATAAACTCTGGTCGATAAGCTTTTTTCAACTCTTCAAAGATTCGTTTTTCCATATTTTCCTGGTCAAAACGAAGGTCTTTGGCGCCAAATCCGACCGTCTTGTCATCACGAAGAGCCGTCGCACCAAGGTTTGACGTCATGATGATAATGGTATTTGAAAAGTCCACCTTGCGTCCCTTACTATCTGTCAAGACACCGTCGTCCAGAACCTGCAAGAGGACATTAAAGATATCTGGGTGGGCCTTCTCTACCTCATCAAAGAGGAGAACGGAGTATGGCTTGTTGCGAACTTTCTCGGTCAACTCCCCACCTTCCTCGTAGCCCACATAGCCAGGAGGTGCTCCATTGAGACGGCTAGCTGCGAATTTCTCCATGTATTCACTCATATCAAAGCGGATAAGGGCTGATTCGTCATCAAAGAGGACTTCTGCCAGAGCCTTTGCCAATTCGGTCTTACCGACTCCTGTCGGCCCTAGGAACATAAAGGAACCAATCGGACGCTTGTGACTGCGAATCCCTGACTGGTTGCGGCGAATGGCACGGCTAATACTTGAAACAGCTTGATCTTGACCGATGACACGTTTGTGTAGTTCAGCTTCCAAGTTCAGGTATTTCTTAGCATCCGTTTGAGTCAGTTTTTGGACTGGAATACCTGACAAGCGACTCAAGGTAGTCAAAATATCAGACTCTGTCACCAAGTCTTTGTAGACAGGTACTTCCTCTTCTTTTGCGATTAGCTGGGCTGCCTGTTTCCACTTGCCATCCATAAGTGCCTTGTCAGCTGGACTCAAACCAGAATCGTCTGCTTTCACATGCTTGGATTTGTTTTGAACGGTTGCTGCCGCTTCATCCAATAGATCGATGGCAGAGTCTGGTAAGTGACGACTAGTCAAGTAACGATGCGCCATCTTGACAGCTGTTTCAACGGCTTCATCTGTGATTTGCACACGGTGGTGTTTCTCATAGGTAGCCTTCAAACCTTGCAAAATAGTCATACTGTCAGCTAGACTTGGCTCTTCAATCGTCACTTTTGCAAAACGACGAGAAAGGGCAGCATCTTTTTCGATGTGTTTTTGGTATTCTTCCTGAGTGGTTGCACCAACTGTTCTCAGAGTTCCGCGAGCTAAGGCTGGCTTCAAGATATTGGCTGCATCCAGAGTCGAGTCAATACCGCTACCAGAACCCATGATGGTGTGGAGTTCATCGATAAAGAGGATCACTTTGCCATCTTCCTCGATATCCTTGATGATGTTGTTCATACGCTCTTCAAAGTCACCACGGAAACGTGTCCCTGCAACGACATTCATCAAATCAAGCTCTAGAACACGCATCTTGACCATTTCAGCTGGCACGTCCCCACTGGCAATACGCTGGGCAAGCCCAAGTGCTAAAGCTGTTTTCCCGACACCCGCATCTCCAACCAAGACAGGATTGTTCTTGGTCTTCCGACTCAAAATCTGAATCATACGCGAGATTTCCTTGTCACGACCGATAACTGGCTCTAACTTGCCAGAACGCGCTTGCTCCGTCAGGTCATGAGTATAATCCTCTAAACCGCCACTTTGAGCTTGAGGCATGCCCATCATATTGGCCATAGAATTTTGCTTGTCAGTTACTGTGCGATGACGTTGACGCAAAGCCTTGAGATCTTCTCTTGTCCATCCTGCACGCTCTTCTAGATTACGACGAAGAGCAGCAATTCTGACCTGATCTTTCTGGTCTTCATAAGAAAAGCCTGCTCTCTCCAAGATGCGAGTTGCCAAGGCATTGCCGTCATGCAAGATCGCATAGAGGACATGTTCTGTCCCTAGCACCTTTGCGTGGACCACTGAGGCTACATACTCTGCTTCTGCAAAGAGAACTTCTAAACGATGGGAAAAGGGCAATTCCGTAAAAGTTTCGTCTTGGCTATAATCCGTTTCAGTCAGTTCCAACGCAACCTCTTCTAAACGATCCATTTCATAAGGATAATCATTTAGAGTTGCACCTGCCACACTGTAACTGTGATTGGACATGGCAATCAATAAATGCCAAGACTCTAGGTAACGGGCTCCAAAATGGCTCGCAACCATGTAGGCACTCTCGATACATTCATTCAATGCTTTTGAATAGTTCATCTTACTTCTCTTTTCTATCTACCTCTTGTAATAGCTGTCGGAGCATATTGGCACGGACAACTGAGGATTCTTCTCCTAGGACACGATCCGTTGCTACTGAAGTCAGCAAGGTCATTTCCTGCTTGGTCATCAAGTCCTGCTCCACCAAAAGCTGGAGAATATCCTCGTAAATCTCCTGACTAACTCGCTCACCAATCGAGTAAAGCAAATCGCGGAGCATCTCATGATGACTGGAAAATTCAATCCGCCCTATGCGAATGTAGCCTCCGCCACCACGCTTGCTCTCAACCAAGTAACCTCTGCTTTCCGTAAAGCGGGTCTTGATGACATAGTTGATCTGGCTCGGTACAACCTGAAAGGTATCTGCTAACTGGCCCCGTTGCAATTCCACGATACCAGATTGGTCTAAAATAGCCTTGATATAGGCTTCGATATGATCTGATGTATTTTTAAATCTCATAGTAAATCAAACTCCTTCTTTGAACCTTGACTATCTTTGACTATTATACCGAAATTTTTGATTTTTTTAAAGGAAAAGGGAACGAGTTGCGAAGATTATTATAAACTATCCAAAACAAAAAGATGGGACCGTAAAACGGTCACCATCATTTTGCTTTATTCAAAGTTAAGATTAGTCAACTTTTTTAGCACGGTATACAAGTCCTGCCAAAGCTGCAAGAACTAGACCAAGAATAGTAGAGAATGCTGTAAAGTCTGCTCCACCAGTGTTTGGCAAATCTTTCTTAGGTTGTTCACCCTTAGGACCTTCCTTAGGTTCTTCTTTTTTCGGTTCAGTATACGTGTTAGTGAAGGTTGGGTTGTTACCTGTAACTGTTGTTACAAGTTGGCCTGTACCGTTGTCAACCACTTCAACTGTCACTTCATGTTTAGCAGTATCGTATGTCACATTTTCTTCCTTACTATCTACTTCAGTAATAGTGTAAGTGTGCTTACCTGCTTCGTTGTACTTAATAGCTTTGAAAGTAACAGTACCGTCTGCAGCGTTTGTAGCTGTCTCAACGACTTTGTCACCTTCTTTAAGTTCAAACTTAAATTGACCTTCTACAAGCTTTTTATCACCTTTCAAGACTTTCTTAGCTGAGAAAATTACTTGTGTTGAAGATGCAACATAAGTGTTTGTGAAGGTTGGGTTGTTGTCAGTTACAGTCGCAACAAGTTTGCCTGCACCGTTATCAACAACTTTAACTGTTACATTGTGAGTAGATTTATCGTATGTCACACCTGCTTCGTTACCTGCTTTTTCAGAGATAGTGTAAGTGTGCTCACCAGCTTCTTTGTACTCGATACCTGCGAAAGCAACTGTACCGTCTACAGCGTTTGTAGCTGTTCCGATTACTTTGTCACCTTCTTTAAGTTCAAACTCATATTTACCTGCTTCAAGAGTTTTACCATTCAAGACTTTCTTAGCCGTGATGTTTACAGTTGTTGAAGCTGCTTTATATGTGTTGGTGAAGGTTGGGTTGTTGTCAGTTACAGTCGCAACAAGTTCGCCTGCACCGTTATCAACAACTGCTACCTTAACTTCGTGTTTAGCAGTATCGTAAGTCACACCTGCTTCGCTACCTGCTTTTTCAGTGATAGTGTAAGTGTGGTTGCCTGCTACTGTGTACGTGATATCTTCGAAAGTAACAGTTCCGTCTGCAGCGTTTTTAGCTGTCGCAACGACTTTTTCACCTTCTTTAAGTTCAAACTCGTATTTGTCAGCTTCTAGAGCTTTACCATTCAAGACTTTAGTAGCCGTGATAGTAGCTGTTGTTGTAGCTGCTTTATATGTGTTGGTGAAGGTTGGGTTGTTGTTAGTTGCAGTTGCAACAAGTTGGCCTTGACCATTATCTGTAACGTTTACTGTCACTTCATGTGTAGCAGTGTCGTATGTCACACCTGCTTCGCTACCTGCTTTTTCAGTAATTGTGTAAGTGTGAGGGCCTGCAGCATCATAGCTGATTGCTGGGAAAGTAACAGTACCGTCTGCTGCGTTTTTAGCTGTTCCGATTACTTCGTCACCTTCTTTAAGTTCAAACTCATATTTGTCAGCTTCTAGAGCTTTACCATCCAAGACTTTCTTAGCTGTGATAGTCGCTGTTGTTTTAGCTGCTTTATAAGTGTTGGTGAAAGTTGGGTTGTTATCAGTTACAGTCGCAACAAGTTGGCCTGCACCGTTATCTGTAACTGCTACCTTAACTTCGTGTTTAGCAGTGTCATATGTCACACCTGCTTCACTACCTGCTTTTTCAGTGATAGTGTATGTGTGGTTGCCTGCTGCTGCGTACTTGATATCTTCGAAAGTAACAGTACCGTCTGCTGCGTTTGTCGCTGTTCCGATTACTTTGTCACCTTCTTTAAGTTCAAACTCATATTTACCTGCTTCAAGAGCTTTACCATTCAAGACTTTAGTAGCCGTGATAGTAGCTGTTGTTGTAGCTGCTTTATAAGTGTTGGTGAAGGTTGGGTTGTTACCTGTAACAGCTGCAACAAGTTGACCTTGGCCGTTATCTGTAACTTTTACCTTAACTTCGTGTTTAGCAGTATCGTATGTCACACCTTTTTCGCTACCTGCTTTTTCAGTGATAGTGTAAGTGTAGTCACCTGCTGTTGCGAACTCAATTTCTTTGAAAGTAACAGTTCCGTCTGCAGCGTTTTTAGCTGTCGCAACGACTTCTTCATCTTTTTTAAGTTCGAATTCGTATTTATCAGCTTCAAGCTCTTTACCGTTCAAGACTTTAGTAGCTGTGATAGTTTTTTTATCTGGTTTAGCTTTATAAACGTTCGTGAAAGTAATGTTCTTTGTATCTGGTGTTGCAACAAGTTGACCTTGACCGTTATCTTTAACGACTACTTTTACTTCATAAGCATTTGGATCGTATTCAACTCCGGCTACATCACCAGCTTTTTCAGAGATAGTGAATGTACGAGTTTCTTCTTTTGTGAAGGTAAGTTCTGGGAATTGAATCTTACCGTTTGCATCGTTTGAAACAGTGTGGAGAACTGCTCCGTTTTCTTTCAACTCAAATTCAAATTGGCCAGCCTCGATAGCTTTACCGTTCAAGACTTTCTTAGCTTCAAGTTGAAGTTTTGCTTCTTTAGCAGCGTACGAGTTTGTAAATTCTTTCTTAGAATCTTTATATTTAACGCTTGCAATCTTTTGACCATACACGTTTGCTACAGTAACTTCTGCTTCAAGTACTGAATCATCGTATGTATAGCCAGGTTTGTTGTCATTTACTTCTTTAATTTGGTATTTGAATGTACCTTCATTAGAGAATTTAACTGCTGGGAACTTAACTTTTCCTTCAGCATCGTTTTTAGCTTCAGTTACAGAACCATCTGGAGCAATCAATTGGAAAGTAAATGCATCTGCCTCAAGAGTTTTTCCTTCAAGTTTTTTCTTAACTTGGAATTCAACCTCATCAGACTTCGCACCTGAACCGATACCTTCTGTAGTTGTCAAAGGAGCAAATCCATGAACATCAAATGTTTCTTGATCTGTTGTCGCTTTAACATCGTTAAATGCTTTTTTAGTTGCATTGTCAACTGGAGCAGTTAGACGAGTTTTATATAGGATATAGAGACCTTGTCCGTCCATTGTACCATCACCGTTTGGAGTGATGGTAAAGTGATTTCCATCAACAACGTTGACATGGGCAGCTTCTAGTCTTGGACGAGCTTCAGCTTTGTTCCACTCAGTAAAGTAGTAACCAGTAATTTCACTTGCAAGAACTTGTCCTTCTGGAATAGTATCTTCGAGTTTAACCCCTGTGTAAGACTTTGCATAGCGGTTAACACGGATACGCCAGTTTACATAGTTAGGATCGTCTGAGTCTTGAACTCCCCATTTAGTAAATCCAGTTGGGTCATCATCTGGGACGATACGAGTCAAAGTGTAAACTTGGTCACCTGGGATATTAATTTGATAAGGAGTGTTTAGTTTAACACTATCTGCCCAAACGACTGTAAATAGGGCAGTAATCTCCTTGTTCTCTGACAAATTAGCAAAGTAAGCAGCATTTGTCACTTTGACAGTAGCTGTGTTATCTGCTCTACTAGTTGTCAATTCAGCAATAGTTGTTTGCCCATCTGGTGCTTTCAATTCCGTAACAGAATCTTTTTCAATCTTAAATTCGTTTGGAACATGATACACCATGTAATCCCCATCTTTAAGGGTTACTTCGTTGGGGAAACTATAAGTTGGTTGAAGATAGAATTTACCTTCCCCGTACTTAGCGCCATCAACAAGCTTGTTATTGTTGATTTTTGAAACAGTCTTCATTGTGTAACTGCTCGCTGGTAGTTCCTCCGCTTTAACAACATTGCTAACTTTAAGTGCAGGCAAAAAGACCGACACAACCAGTAGCAAGGCCATCAAGCCATGAAAGAGTTTGCTAGTTCTCTTTTTCACCACATTATCCTCCTTATTGTCTATAATGGTTCAATTATATTATACAGTTCCATTACAAAATGTCAACTAAAATTTAATTATTTTTATATTAACTTACCATTTCTTTAAATATTAAGCCTAATCATGCATGTTCATTAGCTTTGAAACAAAAAATACAAGCAAGAATTTCGCTTGTATTTAATATATACTAATTTCCTAAAAGGCTACGTATTTAATCCCAATTCTGCTAATATTTGTCGTTTGTAGGCAATCTTTTGGACTTCCTTGTCCTCACCTTCAGACCAATCTAGTTTAATTTCTGAAACAATTTGTCCAGGACGATTTTTCAAGATATAGATGCGGTCGCTGAGATTGAGGGCCTCTTCGATACTATGCGTGATAATCAAGGTCGTTAGTTGCAACTGCTTATGAATCTCAAGGTACCAAGCGTGGAGTTCCATCTTGGTCATCTCATCCAAAGCGCTAAAGGCCTCATCCAAAAGAAAGAGCTTGTGCCCAAAAAGGTAGGTCCGGAGTAAGGCCACACGCTGACGCATCCCTCCACTGAGTTCATGAGGATACTTGTCCCGTACCGCCGTTAGCTGAAAGGTCGCAAGAATTTCATCTGCTCGGGCAATAGCTTCCGCCTTATCCACCTTTTGAATCAAGAGGGGCAGGATAATATTGCCAAGCACCGTCTTGTGCTCCAAGAGAAGATCCTTTTGCAACATATAACTCACGCGCCCCTTGGGATTCTCCTCACCATCAAGCACAATCCGCCCAGACTGGACTTCTAAAATCCCAGCGATTAGGTTAAAGAGGGTGGTCTTTCCTACACCACTTGGACCTAGGATAGAAACCACTTCACCCGAAGTCACCTGCAGGTTGATGTCCTCTAAAATCTTTTCAGCGCCATAGGCATAGCCTACGTGTTCTAGTCTAATTTCTGTCATTATTTCACAAATTCGTTAGTGAAGCCTTTGTCTGTCAAGTCTTCTTTAAGGATGCCATTTTCTTTATCCCATTTGTAGAAGGCATTCCAGCGGTCAGCGTCAAATTGTCCCCATTTTTCCTTGTCGCTTGCGTATTCTTTTGACAAGTATTTTTGCGATTCGATGACAAAGTCACGTTTTTCCTTGAGTTCAGGTGCATTCTTGATGAGGATATCTGCTGCTTCCTCTGGATGCTCCATGGCGTATTGGTATCCTTTTTTGATGGCTTGGATGACTTTACGAGCTTCTTCCTTGTTGTCTTTTAGATAGTCGTTGTTTGCGATGATAACTGGTGAGTAGTAGTCAAACTCCTTGACATAGTCTTTTAAGTACATGAAGTTAGCATCTACGCCTTGAGATTTGGCAAGAATACCATCCCAACCGTAGTAGATCCAAGCAGTGTCAAAAACGCCATTGGCAATTGGTGTGATAGAGTTTGAGTCGTTGTTTGGTACTTTTTCAACCTTTTCAAAGTCTCCACCTTGTGATTCTACCAAGGTTTTCAACATAGCAAGCTCAGTCGGGTCATTCCAAGTACCGTATTTCTTGCCAACCAAGTCTTTTGGACTGGTGACATTGTCAGATTTACGAGAAATGATTCCTGATGTATTGTGCTCAACGATAGCTGCAACGGCAGTAATTCCTGCACCTTTTTCCAATTTTTTAGCCATGTAGTCTTGGAAATAGATAGCAAATGGTGCCTTGCCATTGATTACCAAGTCAGATGAGCTTTCTTCTGGTGGCAATTTCAAATCAACATCCACTCCAGCTTCTTTGAAATAACCTTTTTCCTTGGCAACATACAGCCCTGTGTGGTTGGTGTTTGGTGTCCAGTCTAGGATAAAGTCAATCTTCTTGAGTTCTGCTTCTTTGTTGTCCTTAGAAGCAGTTCCTTGACCACAAGCCACAAGCACGACAGCTACAAGAGCCGTTACAAGCGTTAAAAACACTTTCCATGTTTTTTTCATTTTGATTTCCTCTTTTCTTTTTTAAAACATTCTTGTCCTATGAACGTTTCCATTTAATAACATATTTTTCACTAATATCGACCAACTTCATACCCAAAAGGCTGATAATCGACACCAGAATAATAATGGCGAACATAGTATCATACTGAAACAGTTTCTTGGACTGAATCATGTAAACACCTAGTCCTTCAAAGCCTCCCAACCACTCAGATACCACTGTTGTGATAAAGGCGTAGGAGACACTGACCCTCAGTCCTGCATAAAAGTAAGGCAGGCTGACCGGGATTTTAAAATGCCACAGGATTTGCCAAGGATTTGCTCGCATCAGACTGAACAAGGTCAGCATATCCTTGTCACAGTGCCTAAATCCATCCAAAATACTAACGATGATAGGGAAGGTTGTCGTCAGGATAATCAAGACAATCTTGGGCAAAATTCCATAGCCTAGCCACAAGACCAGGATAGGGGCTATGGCAATGGTCGGAATGGTCTGAACAACCACCATCATAGGGTAGATAAGATCATTGAGCCAAGTCAGACTGTCCATAAGCACCGCCATGATACAGGCAATCAAGACTCCCAAGACTAGACCTAGCAAAGCCACTCTCAAGGTCGCCCAGCTATGGTGCCAGAGAAATTCTCTGTCACGAACAAAGGACTGGAGAATTTCAAAAGGGGTTGGCAGGATAAACTTGGGTAAAAGTTTGAATATTCCTGCTAACTGCCAGATTGACAAGACTCCTAGAAAACCCAATAGACTAATGTGTCGTCTCAGTATACTTTTCAAGTTTCTCATCAATACTTAAAATCTCTCCTACATTTATTTTGACATTGGCAAAGACATTATCTGCCTCCTGCCCGGCCACTTTCAGCGCTTCTTTGAGAATGCGCATGAGCTCATCAAACTCCCCTTCCAATACCGTTTCAAAGGGTGTCACTACCATGGTCACGGACTGAGCTTGCAGATAAGTAATAACCTGATCGATAATAGCAATTCGATCAACCCCCTGCGATAGGGGCAAGACTTGCAAGGCAATGCTTGCTTTCATAAAAACCTCCTTTTCTCCGGTTTCCTTTTGACAAAAAGAAAACCCCTTCCATATATGGAAAAGGTGCAGAATTCGGCTAAGTATCGTTCCCTACGCTGGCATTACCCAGATCAGGTGCGGTCGAAGTTTAACACCTCCTCTCAGACTGTACACAGACTCCCATATCTTATATGGAAATATAGTAACTCAAATACAAGGAAAAGTCAAGGAAACTGCTTACAGAAAACTATGAAAAAGAGTTTGAAGGCAAATGCTTCAAACTCTTTCATAACTCTCTTATTTAGCCTCGTACCAGGTTGCCCCTTCATTTTCATCTGCGATAAGAGGAACACTGAGTTGGATGGCTTCTTCCATGGTTTGTTTCACCAGTACTTTGATGGCTGCTAGTTCTGATTTCGGAACCTCGAGGACGATTTCATCATGCACTTGTAACAGCATCTTGGTCTGATAGCCACCTTCAACTAGAGCTTTGTCTAGTTGAATCATAGCAATCTTAAGAATATCTGCTGCAGATCCCTGGATAGGGGAGTTGATAGCTGTCCGCTCTGCAAAACCACGAATGTTGAAGTTGCGCGAATTAATATCTGGCAACTCACGACGACGCTTGAAGAGAGTCTCTACATAACCCTTATCACGCGCCTCACGCACCACTTCATCCATGTAGTTTTTAATACCTGGGAAGCGTTCAAAGTAAGTGTCAATGTAGGCTTTTGCTTCCTTACGGCTGATGCCCAGATTATTAGACAAGCCAAAGTCTGAAATCCCGTAAACCACTCCAAAGTTAACCGCCTTGGCATTACGACGGTCGTTTGGAGTCACATCCTCAGGGCGTTCAATTCCAAAGACCCGCATGGCCGTCGAGGTATGGATATCTGCTCCCTCTTGAAAGGCCTTAATTAAGTGCTCATCTTTAGAGATATGTGCCAAGACGCGCAATTCAATCTGTGAATAGTCCGAGCTGAGCAGCACGCTATCCTCCCACTCAGGCACAAAAGCCTTACGAATGAGACGGCCTTGTTCCAAACGAACAGGGATATTTTGCAAGTTTGGATCTACACTAGATAGACGTCCGGTCTGAGTCAAATCTTGCACGTAGCGCGTGTGGATCTTGCCATCATCCAAAATCCAGTCTTGCAAACCCATCACATAGGTAGATTGGATCTTAGCAATCTGACGGTAGTCGAGGATTTTTTTAACAATCGGCGCAATAGGAGCTAGTCGCTCTAGCACATCCACGGCTGTCGAGTAACCTGTCTTGGTTTTCTTGGTGTATTCTAGAGGCAGACCAAGTTTTTCAAAGAGAAGGACGCCCAACTGCTTAGGAGAATTGATATTAAACTCCTCACCAGCCAGTTCATAAATCTCTTGAGTGAGTTGCTCAATGACGACCTCATTTTCAGCCTGCATTTCAAGTAGGGTTTCTTTTTTGACCTTGATCCCAGCAATTTCCATCTTAGCAAGGACAAAAGCCAGAGGTTGCTCCATGTCATAGAGAAGGTCTAACTGTCCATGTTCACTGAGTTTTTCAAGTAAAACAGGCTCAGTCTCAACCAATACAGCAACCTTGCGAGCCAAGTGCTCCAAGAATTTCTCTCTCTCAGGGATAGCTTTCTTGACACCCTTACCGTAGAAAGTCTCATCATCGACCAAGTAAGTCTGGCCATAGAGATTCGCAATGGTTGAAATTTCATTGTTCTCGACTGTCGAGAGTAAGTATTTTGCCAAACGGCTGTCAAAAGCAGGGGCATGCAGGTTCAAGCCCAAGCGATTTAAAAGAACCTTCGCTTTCTTAAAGTCATACACTTTCAGAGGTGTTTTTTCTAGAAAATTCTTGAGAATCGGCTCCTGCAAGAGCCCAAGTTTGTCTGTGGCGTAAAGTTTATCCCCGCAGGACCAGGCAAAACCAACCAAGTCATCTGTATGGTAGTTTTCCCCAAAGAGTTCAAAGTGGAAGATAGAGTCTGCGCTCAGCATGTCTTGACTGACGTGGTCAACGATAGTGAAATCCAAACTTTCAGACGCATCCGTTGACGAAACATTCAAAGCTTGTTTGAGCTGTTTGAAGCCCATCTCATCGTAGAATTTCCCAAGATTTTCCACATCTGGGCCATTATAGACCAAATCATCTAGTCCAATCTCAATTGGTGCCTGAGTTTCAATGGTCGCCAAGATTTTAGACAAAAAGGCTTGTTCCTTGTCATTGATGAGATTTTCCTTCATCTTAGAAGCCTTCATCCCATCGATATTTTCATAAATACCCTCGAGCGAACCATGTTCCAGCAAGAGTTTGATACCCGTCTTTTCACCGATTTTCGTGACACCAGGGATATTATCAGACTTATCCCCCATAAGAGCCTTAAGATCAATGAACTGAGCTGGTGTGAGGCCCATCTTTCCCATGAGGTAATCTGGTGTAAAGGCCTCAAACTCAGCCACACCTTTCTTGGAAATCTCTACCACCGTATGCTCATCCGTCAACTGGATCAAATCCTTATCTCCGCTAACGATTGTCACATCAAAAGAATCCTTCTCAGCCAAACGGCCTAGAGTTCCGATGATATCATCCGCTTCATACTGGGGCAGTTCATAATGGCGAATCCCAAGATGATTTAACAACTCACGAATGAAGGGAAATTGCTCACGAAACTCATCTGGAGTTTTAGCACGGCCACCCTTGTAGTCTGCATACATCTCTGTTCGGAAAGTCGTCTTACCTGCATCAAAGGCTACCAAAACATGGCTGGGCTCAACCCGCTCTAAGACATGATTCAACATGAGTTGAAAGCCGTAAATTGCATTGGTATGAAGGCCATTAGCATTTTTAAACCGATCCAACTGCTGATAGAGCGCAAAAAAAGCTCGAAAAGCAACAGAAGATCCATCAATTAATAATAATTTTTTCTTGTCCATACACCCATTATAAAGGAAAGCAAGGAAAAATACCATCGGAAAGAGCTGAAAAACGTGGACTTGTCCCTATTTCACCATAAAAAAGAAAAGGACTATTCAAATCCTTTTCTTTTATTGATTTCATGCGATTTATTTGTTTAATTTTCTCTTTGCAAATGGTAGCAAACCAAGAAGGAGACCAGCAAATCCTAGCGATGCAACTGCTGAAGCATCTTGGCTTCCTGTATTTGGAAGGAATTGTTCATCTGTTGCTGCAGGCGCTTTGTAGGTACGATCTTGTTTCGTTCCGAGAGTAGGATTTGTAGCCAAAGAAGCTTCACTGCCAGTATATTCTGGAACTTCGTTTACTGCTGGTTCAATCTTTTCAGCGTAGGCTGGAATAGTAGCCACTGCCGGAGCACCACTTTCTGCATAAACTGGAACATTTGCTAGGGCTGGGACGCCACTTTCGCCATAAACTGGAACTTCATTTACGGCTGGAGCTCCGCTTTCTGCATAAGCTGGGACATTCGCTACGGATGGGGTTCCGCTTTCTGCATAAGCTGGAACATTCACTACGGCTGGGGCACCACTTTCTGCATAGGCTGGGATATTCGCTACAGCTGGGGTGCCACTTTCTGCATAAGGCAGAGCATTGTTTACTATTGGGGTACCACTTTCTGCATAGACTGGGACATTCGCTACGGCTGGAGTGCCACTTTCTGCATAAGGCAGAGCATTGTTTACTATTGGGGCACCGCTTTCTCCGTAAGCTGGAACGTTCGCTACGACTGGAGCGCCACTTTCTGCATAGACTGGGACTTCATTTACAGCAGCTTCTACCGCGTTTGCACCTTGCTTGTATTCTGGCAACTCTGCAGTTGCAGCTTCTACTGCGTTCACCCCACCTTTAAAGTCTTCAATTTCAAGAACAGCTGACATGACACTACTTAGAGTCTTAATAGCATCCTCATAGTCTGCTAAAGCTTGTTGCAAGTCTTTGACTTGACTATTCTTGTCACCAGAAACTTGTAAACTTGATAATTGCGCTTTAATCTTAGCAACTTGCTCTTCTAATTTACTTAGCTCAAGTTTTTTCGCATTACTATTTTCTTCCGCAGCTTCCTTATCTGCCGCAGCGAGTTTAGCTTGGTCTTGACTTGAAAGTTGAGATTGAGTCTTTGCTTCGGCTGGTGTCACCTGATCGCTGTCTTCTGCCAATAAATCATCTAACAAGTCGGACGCTTCAATGTCGCCTTCTTCGATGGCTTTCAAGATGCCGTCCTTGCCAATCACTTCTTTAGCTGCCTTAATCGCCGCTTCCTTATCAGTGATAGTAGTATCTTTGTTGACGTCGTCTATGGTTGATTTTTCGATTTTTTCTAGGGTAGCGATTAAATCTGAGCGAACTTTGGCTGCCTCTTCCGCTGCTTCCTTGTCCGCTACAGCCAGTTTAGCTTGGTCTTGGCTTGAAAGTTGAGATTGAGTTTTTGCTTCGGCCGGTGTCACCTGATCGCTGTCTTCTGCCAAGAAATCATCTAACAAGTCAGATGCTTCAATATCTCCATCTTCGATAGCTTTCAAGATGCCGTCCTTGCCAATCACTTCTTTAGCCGCCTTAATCGCTGCTTCCTTATCAGTGATAGTGGCATCCTTGTTGATGTCATCTATGGTTGATTTTTCAATTTTTTCTAGGGTAGCGATTAAATCTGAGCGAACTTTTGCTGCTTCCTCCGCTGCTTCCTTGTCGGCTGTAGCGAGTTTAGCTTGGTCTTGGCTTGAAAGTTGAGATTGAGTTTTTGCTTCGGCTGGTGTTACCTGATCGCTGTCTTCTGCCAAGAAATCTGCCAACAAGTCTGACGCTTCAATATCGCCTTCTTCAATGGCTTTCAAGATAGCATCCTTGCCAATCACTTCTTTAGCCACCTTGATGGCTGCTTCCTTATCAGTGATAGTGGCATCCTTGTTGATGTCGTCGATGGTTGATTTTTCGATACCTTCAAGGGCAGTCAACAATTCGCTGTGAGCCTTTGCTTCTGCAGCTTGCTTAGCTTCTTCCTCTTTCTTGGCTTCCTCAGCCGCTTCCTTGTCCGCTACAGCGAGTTTTGCTTGGTCTTGACTTGAGAAATCTTCTTGGCTCGTCGCTTCGGCTGGTGTCACCTGATCGCTATCCTCTGCCAAGAAGTCTTCTAACAAGTCTGAGGCGTCTAGCTCACCTTCTTCGATGGATTTCAAGATAGCGTCCTTGCCAATCACTTCTTTAGCTGCCTTGATGGCTGCTTCCTTATCAGTGATAGTGGCATCCTTGTTGATGTCATCGATAGTTGATTTTTCGTTTTTTTCTAGGGTAGCGATTAAATCTGAGCGAACTTTGGCTGCATCAACCTGAGCCTCTTTATCAGCTTCGTCTAACTTAGCTTGATCCTCATCTGTGAATTCTGATACAGGTTCAGCTGCCGTTTTGTGCTCGCTTGTATCTGCTGGCCAGTCTACAATAACATCACCAATCTCCAAATCCTCATCTGCGATAGCCTTCAAAAGATCTTCTTTACCAATCTCTTCTTTGGCTTCTTTGATAGCCGCTTCTTTATCGGTTATTGAAGCGTCTTTTTTAATATCTTCAATTACAGCATTTTCAAGAGATTCTAGGGCTTGAACCAAAGCATCTGTCGCTTGAGACACTTGTTCTTTGGCATCTTTTTCAGCCTGGTCTAGTAGAGCCTTCTCCTCAGTAGATAATTTTTTATTAGTTTGAACTTCAGGACCTGTTACCACTGCCTTATCTTCTGCACCTTCTGGCAATTCAGCGATGATATTATCTAAGCTAAGCTCTCCAGACTCAAGAGTATCTGAAATATACATCTTACCGATATATTCCTTCACAGCTTCAGCTGCAGCCTCTTTGTCCTCAATTGCTTCCTTATCCTCAATATCACTGATCGCCTGTTCCTCAAGTTCATCCAAAGCCTTCATCAACTCTTCTTTGGTCATCTTAGCTGGATTTGTCGCACCAGGATTAGCTGGACCAGCGTTTTCTGATCCCTTTTCAGTTTGAGCACCGCTCTCCCCTTCTGCTCCAGCTTGTGGTTGTGCAGGAACAACTGCCTGCTCTTCTGCTTTCCCTTCATCTGCCTTAACTACTGAAGGCTGTGAAACGAGTACACTAGCACCCAATACAGCTGCACTTGCTAAACTTGTTAAAATAACTTTCTTCTTGTCCATTAGACAAAGCCCCTTTTATAATTTTTAATGTTATTATATTATACTATTTAAAGAACGTCAACTAATTCGATATCCATTTTAAAATTTTATGAACAAGAAGAAAGCTTGTATGATGTTTAAGAAACACTTCCTATCCTTACCCCATCACTGTCTAGTCTGTAGCCATCAATAATCGTATTAACAGCTAAGGCTCCCGAAGCATCGACATAGTAATGTTTACCCGAGACTTGGAACCATTGACTAGCTTTCATCCGGCCAGATTCCTCTAAGTAATACCAAGTTCCCTTGTCTTTAAGCCATCCCGTCTGCATCTCACCCGAAGCCTTTAGATAATACCAGTGAGAGTCATCCTTAATCCAGCCAGTTGACATGGCCCCATTTTCTTTTAAATGATACCAATTGCCATTAACTTTTTTCCATCCTGTCGCCAGCTTACCATTCTCTCGGTAATACCAACTCCCTCCTTCTTTTTTCCAGCCTTTCTCTGTATTGCTTAACTTTGTATACTGCACATATCTTCTAGCACCACTGTAGGATAGATAACCGAGCCACTTATAACCGTCCTTTTCAATAATCTGGTCATAGCTTACACTCTCACCAGCATAATAGTAGTCAATAACTTGTCCTGTACTTGACGGTTGGTCCATAATAGGCGATTTCCCCGTGAATACTATTGTCCCGCTGGACGGAAGCTCTGAGTTACGAGAACCCTCACTCACACTATGGTTAGCGGATAAATCCCTGAAATGAATAAAACCTGTCATCGAACTAGCCTTGACTTTTCGACGGTTATACTTTTCTCGAACCCCATAGTTATATTCTTCGATCTCAATCGTATCCCCTGATACATTTGATACCCAGGCCACGTGCCCATAATAACCTTCTGTCGACCATGCAATAGCCCCAACTTCTGGCTTAGTATCCACACGGTAGCCTTCTCGCCTTGCACGATGTCCCCATTCATTCGCATTTCCGTAGGCAGGGGGAATCTCAAAGCCATTTACACTACTCAAACGAAAGGCCGCAAAAGAGGTACACTGGCGAGAATACATCCGCCACTGATCGATTTCAACACTACCATTTTTGTAGTGAAGCGGATAGTCATCTCCACGCGCTACACTATCAGCTTGAACCGATTCTCCACCAAACAAAAAGGTACTTGTAACAAACAAAGTAGCCAGCCCTACACTCAACTGAGTACATCTACTCTTCTTAACTCCTGATTTAAAAAACGTCATTCATTCTCCTTAATAATATAAATTTCCGAGGTTACCCTCGTTTATACTATTCGGGAGAAAAAGAAAAAAGTGAGCAAAGCTCACTTCATTTTAGGATTCTTAGTCTAGATAGCGAATCAAGTTCTTTTCTGTCAAGATATCTGAGTAGGTAAAGGATTCAACGTAGACATTGGCTTGTTTGTCTCCTTCAACATCCCCAAATTCAACGATAAATAGAGATGGATAAACCTCAATTAGCTTACCCAATCTATTTTTTTGGCGCTTACGGCCATTTTCCAAAGTCATTTCAACGACTTGTCCCTCATGCGCCTTGATCTCTTCTTTGATTTTTTTCATCTTGGCTACATCTGTAAATGCATCTGACATCTTATGCCTCCCTCTTTGAGATACTTGAAAATTTATTGTATTCTTTTTGGAAAATCAATTCCACCGTTCCACGAGCTCCACTACGGTTTTTCTCGATGATAACCTCAACCTTGTTATTTGGAATTCCTTCCTCTTCTTCACCCGCACGATCGTAGTAGTCGTCACGGTATAGAAAGGCTACGATATCCGCATCCTGCTCGATAGAACCCGATTCACGAATATCAGACAAGACTGGTCTCTTATCCTGACGCTGTTCCACTCCACGAGATAACTGACTAAGAGCAATGACTGGAACCTTTAGCTCTTTAGCTAGGATTTTTAACTGACGAGAAATTTCAGAGACTTCTTGTTGGCGGTTCTCACGACCAGTCCCTGTAATAAGCTGTAGGTAGTCGATCAAAATCAATCCTAGATTGCCCGTTTCTTGAGCTAGTTTGCGTGAGCGCGAACGAATTTCCGTGATCCGAATCCCTGGCGTATCATCAATATAGATACTCGCGTTGGCTAGATTCCCTTGGGCAATGGTATACTTTTGCCACTCCTCATCAGTCAATTGACCCGTACGGATAGAATGAGACTCCACCAAACCTTCTGCTGCCAACATACGGTCTACTAGGCTTTCTGCACCCATTTCCAGTGAAAAGATGGCAACCGTCTTGTCCAACTTGGTCCCGATGTTCTGAGCAATATTTAAGGCAAAGGCTGTCTTACCAACCGCTGGACGCGCCGCTAGGATAATCAGCTCCTCCTCGTGGAGACCTGTCGTCATATGGTCCAAATCACGATAGCCTGTAGCAATACCTGTGATATCCGTTGTTTGTTGTGACCGAACTTCTAGATTCCCAAAGTTGATATTCAGAATATCTCGAATATTCTTGAACCCACTACGATTGGCGTTTTCACTTACATCAATGAGCCCCTTTTCAGCCTGCGCAATGATTTCATCTACAGGCTTAGAAGCTTCATAGGCTTGGTTGACAGACTCTGTCAACTTGGAAATCAAGCGACGTAGCATAGCCTTTTCTGCAACAATTTTAGCATAATACTCCGCATTAGCTGAAGTTGGTACTGAGTTGACAATTTCAACAAGATAGGACAATCCACCAATATTTTGCAGATCTCCTTGGCTATCCAAAATCGTCCGAACTGTTGTTGCATCAATCGCTTCTCCACGATCCGACAAGTCTACCATCGCTTGGAAAATCAACCGATGAGCATACTTAAAGAAGTCACGAGAATCAATGTATTCTCGGACAAAAACGAGCTTACTCTCATCTATAAAAATAGCCCCCAGAACAGATTGTTCTGCTAAAATATCCTGAGGTTGAACTCGCAGTTCCTCTACTTCTGCCATCCGACTTTCCTTCCTTTTACAATCTTGTCAAGAAGTTGTAAACTTAACCTTCTTTTACACGAAGATTGATGATACTTGTAACATCTTGGTAGATCTTCACTGGTACATCAATCAAACCTACTGCTCGAATTGGTGCTTGCACTTGAATATTGCGTTTGTCAATCTTGATACCAAATTGCTTAAGCAATTCTTCTGCAATCTTCTTGTTGGTGATGGATCCAAATGTACGACCATCTGGTCCAACCTTTTCAACAAACTCTACAACCGTTTCTTCTGCTTCTAGCTTAGCCTTGATGGCTTTTGCTTCAGCAATCATTTCAGCATGAGCCTTTTCTTCTGATTTTTGTTTTCCACGCAACTCACCCACTGCTTGAGCAGTCGCTTCCTTGGCCAAATTCTTTTTAATCAGGAAGTTTTGAGCATAGCCAGTTGGCACTTCCTTAATTTCGCCTTTTTTTCCTTTTCCTTTAACATCTGCTAAAAAGATTACTTTCATTCTTCTTTCTCCTTTTCCTTTAGTTCTTCCAGGATTAGTTGAGTCAATTTTTCTCCTGCTTCCGACAAACTCATATCCTCGATTTGCGCAGCTGCTAGATTAAAGTGACCACCACCACCCAGCTCTTCCATAATACGTTGCACATTGATTTTACTACGACTTCGAGCCGAGATAGAAATAAATCCTTGTGTATTTTTTGCCAGAACGAAGCTGGCTTCAATGCCAGACATAGCCAGCATAGCATCGGCAGCCTTACTGATAACAACTGTGTCATAAGACATTGAGTCCCTAGCTTGGGCAATCAAGATATCTGAACCTAACTTACGACCTTGTAAAATGAGTTCATTTACCTCACGGTACTCTTCAAAATCTGTCGCAGCAATCTCCTGGATAGCAATACTGTCACTTCCCCGTGTTCTCAGATAGCTAGCCACATCAAAGGTTCGACTCGTCACGCGAGATGTGAAATTCTTGGTATCCAGCATCATACCAGCCATCAAAACACTGGCCTGCATACGACTCAAACGATTTTTCTTAGAATTTTGGAACTGAATCAATTCTGTGACCAGCTCACTGGCACTACTTGCCCCACTTTCAATATAGGTGATGACTGCATTCTCTGGGAAATCCTGATCACGTCTATGATGGTCAATAACAATAGTTTGAGTGAACAAATCATAAAAATCTTTTGACAAGGTCAAAGCCGTCTTGGAATGATCCACCAGAATCAATAATGAACGGTTTGTAACTAACTTCATCGCATCTGTAAGAGATAAAAGCTTCGTGACATCTTCCTTCTTCAAGAACTGAATAGCACGTTCGATATCTGCTGGCATATGGTCTGCATCATAGACAGCATAACTGTTCTCAATAATATTACTTGCAAACAACTGCATACCAACAGCAGAGCCCAAAGCATCCATATCTAGATTTTTATGACCGACTACAAAAACTTGGTCAACACTTCGAATCTTATCAGAAATGGCTGTCATCATGGCTCTGGTACGTGTACGAGTACGTTTGATAGATGCAGCAGTTCCTCCACCAAAGTAGACAGGATTCTTGGTTTCGTTATTTTCCTTGACCACCACCTGGTCACCACCGCGAACTTCTGCTAAGTTCAAGTTGAGCAAGGCAATTTTCCCTATCTCTTCATGGTTTCCATCACCATAAGAAAATCCCATACTTAAAGTTAGGGCTAGCTGCCTCTGTTTTGATTCTTCTCGGAAACTATCAATAACAGAGAATTTATCATTCATCAATTCCTCTAGTACTGTGTAATCTGTGAATACATAAAAACGATCCATCCCCACACGGCGAGAGAACATAGCATACTTACTTGCAAATTCTGAAACAAAATTAGCTACAAAGCTATTGATATGGCTGATATCAGAGTCAGACGTCGCATCCTCCAAATCATCGTAATTATCCACTGAGATGACCCCAATGACTGGACGACTAGTTACCAATTCGACAGTCGCTTCGTACTCCCCAGAAACATCAAAGAAATACAAAACACCCGAAGCCTTGTCCATATGAACAGCATATCGTGTTTCGCCCAAGGTAGCATACGAACCTGGATTCCCAACAGAAGCCTTGATGATGGTTTGAATTAACTCAACATCAATTTCGCCTTCTTCAGTAGTTAAAATCAGCTCAGCATAAGGATTAAACCATTCCACTTCTCCGCTTGATAGGTCTAATTTCAGGACTCCCACCGGCATTTGATCAAGCAAAGTACTCAAGCTATTTTCGGCTTGGTGATTTACATATTGGATTTGTTCAATTTCGCTCTTTTCATACTGTTTCTTTTGCCATACAAACAAAAACAGATAAAGAAGTACAAATAAAAACAAAACAGTGATTGTTACAGCAAGATTATGTGAAAAAATAATCAGCAAAGTTAAGATTCCGAAAGTTGCAAGTCCTAGCAAGACTGCAGAAAACGGGATTAAATTATTTTTTTTCATTCTAAACCTCTTGCGCATTATTATATCACAAATGCCCTTAAAAAGCGACCCTTTAAAAGATGCAAGCCCTTCATTTCTCTAACTTCAGACACAAAAAGAGGAGGGAATCATCACCCTCCTACCCACGTGTTCAAATCATTAACACCTAACGTTCCACGATAAGGGCAGTCCCCATCCCTCCTCCGATACAGAGAGTTGCTAACCCAGTTTTAGCATCACGTTTCATCATCTCATGTACCAGTGTCACTAGGATACGGCAACCGGAAGCTCCAATTGGGTGACCAAGAGCAATGGCGCCACCATTGACATTGACAATATCTGTGTTAAAGCCAAGTGTTTTCCCAACCACACAAGCCTGGGCAGCAAAGGCTTCATTTGACTCAATCAAGTCGAGATCATCAACTGTCAAATTGCCTTTTTCAAGAGCCTTGCGAGTCGCATAAATCGGCCCACATCCCATCATCTTAGGGTCCAAACCTGCACTTGCATACGAACAAATGCGAGCAATCACTGAGAGTCCTAATTCTTCCGCTTTTTCAGCACTCATGACCAAGACAGCCGCTGCCCCGTCATTGATACCGGAAGCATTTCCCGCTGTGACAGAACCGTCTTTTTTGAAAACAGGATCTAGCTTAGACAAACTCTCTAAGCTAGCATCTTTTCTAGGATATTCATCTGTATCAAAAACGATCGGATCACCTTTGCGTTGAGGAATGACAACTGGCACAATCTCTTCTTTAAAGCGACCAGATTCTATAGCCGCCACTGCACGTTTTTGTGACTCTAAAGCAAGAGCATCTTGTTCTTCTCGACTGATACCATATTCTTCAGCAACATTTTCAGCTGTAATCCCCATATGGTATTCGTTAAAGGCATCAGACAAACCGTCCTTAATCATAGTATCTACCACTTTTGAATCTCCCATACGGCCACCCCAACGGAAACTTGGCAAAACGTATGGCGCCTGACTCATGTTTTCTGCACCACCAGCTACGATAATATCTGCATCGCCACATCGAATCGCTTGAGCAGCCAACTGCACTGCCTTCAAACCGGAACCACAAACCTTGTTGATAGTAAAGGCTGGAGTAAATTCAGGGAGTCCTGCATGAACGCTCATTTGACGAGCTACGTTTTGACCTAAACCTGCGCCTAGGACATTCCCCATAATCACTTCATCTACTAGCTCTGGTTTGACATTGGCTTTTTCCAAAGCACTCTTAATAACCAACGCTCCCAAATCAACAGCTGAAACATTCTTCAAACTTCCTCCAAAGGAGCCTATTGGAGTTCGCACTGCTGAAACAATCACCACGTCTTTCATAACTGTCCCCATTTATACCTTTTATAATGATGCAATACAAAAGTGGTTTACACTGGTGTAAACCACTTTAAAAATTCTATTTTATGATTCTTTCACTTCTAACAAACCGACTTCACCATCTTCACGGCGATACAAAACATTAGTTGTTTGATCTTCCACATCTACATAGATAAAGAAATCATGTCCCAATAAATCCATTTGGAGAAGGGCTTCTTCTAAATCCATTGGCTTCAAATCAATTTGTTTTGAACGAACGACTTTTGGTTGCACAACATTTGCATCTTCAACTAGAGCATCTGTAAAGAGTTGACTTGTCGCAACTTTATTTTTATTCTTACGTTCGATTTTAGTTTTATTTTTACGAATCTGACGTTCAATTTTATCTGTTACAAGATCGATAGAACCATACATATCTTGAGAAATATCTTCAGCACGAAGAGTGATAGATCCAAGCGGAATTGTTACTTCAACCTTTGCTGTTTTTTCACGGTAAACTTTCAAGTTCACACGTGCATCCAACTCCTGCTCAGGTTGGAAATACTTTTCGATCTTTTCGAGTTTAGAAACTACATAATCACGAATTGCTTCTGTTACTTCTAGGTTTTCACCACGGATACTATATTTAATCATATAAGTACCTTCTTTCTAAACATTTTTGTTTTTCTAACTATATTATAACGCTTTCATTTTCATTTTGCAAATTTTTTCCTCATCTTACAAGGGAAAAAGTTTTAACTTCCAAAGCACCTGCTTCTTCAAAAAGACGCTTCACACGATTGACAGTCGCACCTGTTGTATAGATGTCATCAATAACCAAAATTTTCTTAGGAAGAGGGTCTTCAGTTTTTATAAAAAATGGAATTTCGGTAGCTAATCGTTCCGAGCGATTCTTAGAAGAACTAGCCGTCTCTTCTCTTTTCCCTAGTAAATCTTGAAAAGAAAAACCTGCTACCTCAACCAAACCTTCAACCTGGTTAAATCCCCTCTCAAGCAATCTTTCAGGACTTAGGGGAATAACAACAAATTGATAGTCTCCATACTTTTTCAATTCATTAGCTAGAACAGGAGCAAAAACCTTTCTAAGCAGAAAATCCCCATCAAACTTATATCGACTAAAGAAGTCTTTCATAGCTTGATTATAGGTGAAGATTGCATTATGATCGACTCGAATCTCTTCTTTACACCAAAATTTACAATCTTGACACATAGTTGACAGTCCTGTTTTCATACAGTTCGGGCAATAGTCCTCACCAATTTTCTCAAAAGTAGACTCACAATCTGAACAAAGATAGTTGTTCTCATTCTTAAACAGCAAGAGGTGACTAAATGTCAAGTCACTCTTTATTGTCTGTCCACATAATAAACAGTTCATAAGCCTGCCTCCTTGTTCATCTGCTTAATTTCCTTGATTGCTTTTTTAATGGAAACATTTAATCCATCATGAAAGAAGAGCAATTCACCAGTCGGTCTATCCATACTGCGCCCAACTCGCCCTCCAATCTGAATCAAGCTAGACTTGGTAAAGAGACGATGATTAGCTTCTACAACAAAAACATCCACACAAGGGAAGGTGACCCCACGCTCCAAAATTGTTGTACTAATAAGGATTGTCAACTCTCCATCTCGAAAAGCTTGTACCTGCTCTAATCGATTTTCTGTGACAGAGGACACAAAGCCGATGTTCTCATTTGGAAACTGTTCCTGCAAGACTTCTTTTAGTTTTTCGCCTTTCTTAATCTCTGATGTAAAAATTAGCAATGGATAACCTGTTCTTCTCTGTTTCTCAATGTAGGTCTTTAACTTGGATGACAACTGACTCTTTTCTATATAGCGATTAAAGTCTGATAACCAAACTGGCTTTGGAACAATCAATGGATTTCCATGAAATCGTCTTGGCAAGCTCAATCGTTTTAATTCTCCAGTGCGAACCTTCTTATCTAACTCATCTGTAGAAGTCGCTGTAAGAAATATCCTTACCCCCTCCTCCTTTACACATTGGTTTACAGCATAGTAAAGAGCAGAGTTGTCAACATAAGGAAAGGCATCTACTTCATCCACTATTAGCAAATCAAAAGCATGATAAAATTTTAACAGCTGATGAGTCGTTGCAACAACTAGTGGTGTTCGAAAATAGGGTTCTGACTCACCATGAAGTAGTGCTATCTCACAAGCAAAGTCATTCTGCAGTCGCTTATACAACTCCAAGCAAACATCTATTCGAGGACTGGCCAAACAAACTGCACCACCATCATCAATCACTTTAGCTACAACTTGATAGATCATCTCTGTCTTTCCAGCACCTGTCACAGCATGAACTAAAGTCGGTTCTTTCTTTTCGACTGCTCGAATCAACCCCTCTGATACCTTTTCCTGAAAAGGGGTTAACTGACCACGCCATTTGAGAACATCTTGCTTTGGAAAATCTTCCTGCGAAAAATAGTATAAGGCTTGATCACTCCTGACTCGCTTCATCAGCAAACACTCCCTACAATAGTAGGCACCAATAGGCAAATACCATTCTTCTAGAATCGTACTATTACAACGTTGACAAAACAGTTTCCCCTTCTCTTTTCTCATTGCTGGCAGTTTCACTGCTACCTGTCGTTCTTCTTCAGTTAATTCTTTCTCAGTAAACAAGCGACCGAGGTAATTTGGATTTACTTTCATACTTTAATATTCGCAAAAATCTAGCACTTTAGGTGTTTTTTTAGTACAATTAAATCATGGAATTTAGAACAATTAAAGAGGATGGGCAGGTCCAAGAAGAAATCAAAAAATCACGCTTTATCTGTCATGCCAAGCGTGTTTATAGCGAAGAAGAGGCTCGTGACTTCATAACTACCATCAAAAAAGAACACTATAAAGCCACCCATAACTGCTCTGCTTTTATTATAGGGGAACGCAGTGAAATCAAGCGTACGAGTGATGATGGCGAACCTAGTGGTACTGCTGGAGTCCCTATGCTGGGTGTCTTAGAAAATCATAATTTAACCAATCTCTGTGTGGTAGTGACACGCTACTTTGGTGGCATCAAACTAGGTGCTGGCGGTTTAATTCGTGCTTATGCAGGTAGTGTGGCCTTGGCTGTCAAAGAAATTGGCATTATTGAAATCAAAGAACAGGCTGGTATAGCCATTCAGATGTCTTACGCTCAGTATCAAGAATATGGCAATTTCCTTAGAGAGCATCATCTCATGGAGTTGGATACAAACTTTACAGATCAAGTTGATACAATGATCTATGTTGATAAGGAAGAGAAAGAAAATATCAAAGCTGCTCTTGTTGAGTTCTTTAATGGAAAGGTCACTTTAACTGATCAAGGCTTACGAGAAGTTGAAGTTCCTGTAAACTTAGTGTAAACAAAGGAGAAATACATGGCGTTTGGAAAATTTATTCAAGGACTTGCTGGTAACTTCAGCGAGGAAAACAAAGAGACTCTTATTAAAGAATATGGACAATATCTACTAGAGAATGAAGAAATTCAAAGCGGGTATAAACTTATTCGAGATTCAATCATCTTTACAAATATCCGTATCATCTTTACAGATAAGCAAGGTGCTACTGGTCGCAAGACGTCTGTTAAGTCACTCTTTTTGATGAACATTGTAAACGTTGAAATGGAAACTGCTGGATCAGGTATAGATGATAGTGAGATTACGATCACTTATTTAGAAAATATCTTTCTAAAAGCACATAATGAGCATCTGAGTTTCCATAAATTTGAATTCCCTAAAAAAACGGACATCCTCCCTCTTTACACCTATCTATTAGAATTGGCTTATCACAATCGATTAAAAATTAATGGCTTAGACCTTTGATATAAAAAAATCCTATCACTTTGATAGGATTTCTATATTTTACAAATAGCCTTAAGCGCGTTATACTAGTATCATCTTATACAAAGAGGTATATCTATGGCTATTTATAACAATATCACTGAACTTATTGGACAAACACCGATTGTTAAACTTAACAACATTGTTCCAGAGGGTGCTGCAGATGTCTATGTTAAACTAGAAGCTTTTAACCCTGGTTCGTCAGTAAAAGACCGTATTGCCCTTAGCATGATTGAAAAAGCGGAACAAGATGGTATTCTAAAACCGGGTGCTACCATTGTTGAAGCAACGAGTGGAAACACTGGTATCGGTCTTTCATGGGTTGGTGCCGCTAAAGGATATAAAGTTGTTATCGTCATGCCTGAAACGATGAGTGTGGAACGACGTAAGATTATCCAAGCCTATGGTGCTGAACTCGTTCTTACTCCTGGTAGCGAAGGAATGAAAGGTGCTATTGCTAAAGCTCAGGAAATCGCTGCTGAACGTGACGGCTTCCTTCCACTCCAATTTAATAATCCAGCTAATCCAGAAGTACACGAAAGAACAACAGGAGCTGAAATACTGGCTGCTTTCGGTTCTGATGGACTAGATGCTTTTGTAGGTGGTGTTGGCACCGGTGGAACGATCTCAGGTGTTTCTCACGCTCTTAAAGCAGCAAATTCAAACATTGAAGTTTATGCAGTTGAGGCAGACGAGTCAGCTATCTTGTCTGGTGAAAAACCAGGACCTCACAAAATTCAAGGTATCTCAGCTGGATTTATTCCTGAAACACTTGATACAAAGGCCTATGATGGTATTGTCCGTGTAACGTCAGATGATGCTCTAGCTCTTGGCCGTGAAATTGGTGGAAAAGAAGGCTTCCTTGTTGGGATTTCTTCAGCTGCAGCAATTTACGGGGCAATTGAGGTTGCCAAGAAATTAGGTACAGGTAAGAAAGTCCTTGCTTTAGCACCAGATAACGGCGAACGTTATTTGTCTACAGCACTCTATGAATTTGAAGTGTAGCCTCCTAAATGCACTTAGCCCTTATTAAAGGGCTTTTTGTTTACTCATACAGAATCTACTCTCTAGACAAAAAGAAAAAGGAAGCAATTTGCTTCCTTTTCTATTAGTTATTCAAGGCTGCTGCCATTGTAGCTGCAACTTCTGCTTCAAAGTCGTTTGCAGCTTTCTCAATACCTTCACCAACTTCAAAGCGAGCGAACTCAACTACTGAAGCATTTACTGATTCAAGGTAAGATTCAACTGTCTTGCTGTCGTCCATGATGTATACTTGTGCAAGAAGTGTGTATGCTTGGTCAACTTTGGTGTTGTCAAGCATGAAGCGATCCATTTTACCTGGGATGATTTTGTCCCAGATTTTTTCTGGTTTGCCTTCTGCAGCCAACTCAGCTTTGATATCAGCTTCAGCTTGAGCAATCACTTCATCAGTCAATTGTGCTTTTGATCCATACTTCAAGTGTGGAAGAGCTGGTTTATCAACCATTGCACGGCTTTCATTATCTTGGTCGATTACGTGATTCAATTGTGCCAACTCATCTTTAACGAATTGCTCATCCAATTCTTTGTAAGAAAGAACTGTTGGTTTCATCGCAGCAATGTGCATTGAGATTTGTTTAGCAAGCGCTTCGTCTCCACCTTCAATAACAGAGATAACACCGATACGACCACCATTGTGTTGGTATGCTCCGAAGTGTTGTGCATCTGTTTTTTCAAGCAAAGCAAAACGACGGAATGAGATTTTTTCACCGATTGTAGCTGTTGCAGATACATATGCAGCTTCAAGAGTTTCACCTGAAGGCATTGTCAAAGCAAGAGCTTCTTCGTTGTTCGCTGGTTTTCCTTCAGCAATTACTTTAGCTGTTGCGTTTACCAAGTCAACAAATTGAGCGTTTTTCGCAACGAAGTCAGTTTCAGCATTTACCTCGACTACTGCTGCAACGTTACCGTTAACAAATACACCAGTCAAACCTTCTGCAGCAACGCGGTCAGCTTTCTTAGCTGCCTTCGCCATACCTTTTTCGCGAAGCAATTCGATCGCTTTTTCGATATCACCGTCTGTTTCTACAAGCGCTTTTTTAGCGTCCATAACACCGGCACCAGATTTTTCACGCAACTCTTTTACAAGTTTAGCTGTAATTTCTGCCATTTTGATTCTCCTATATTTTTTAAAAATAGGAGAGCTGGGCTAGGCCCCGCCCTCCTAGGTAATTACTATTTATATGAATTAAGCGTTGTCGCCTTCTACAACTTCAACGATTTCTTCGATTGAGTCAGCTTGAGCTTCTGAAGCTGCAAATTCAGCCTCAACTGCTGCTGCATCTTCACCTTGACGTCCTTCGATGATAGCGTCAGCCAATTTAGCTGTGATCAATTTAACAGCGCGGATAGCGTCATCGTTAGCTGGGATGATTACATCGATATCGTCTGGGTCAGTGTTTGTGTCAACCATCGCTACAACTGGGATACCCAATTTTTTAGCTTCTTTAACAGCGATTTGTTCTTTATGTGGGTCAACTACGTACATTACATCTGGGATACGAGGCATGTCTTCGATACCACCCAAGAATTTTTCAAGACGTGCACGTTGTTTGTTAAGAAGTGCAACTTCTTTCTTAGGAAGAACGTCGAAGATTCCTTCTTCTTCCATACGTTTGATTTCTTTCAAACGAGCAATACGTTTTTGGATAGTTCCCCAGTTAGTAAGAGTTCCACCCAACCAACGGTGGTTGATGTAGTATTGACCTGAACGTTCTGCTTCTTCTTTAACAGCGTCAGCAGCTTGTTTTTTAGTACCAACGAACAATACAACTGCATCGTTAGCTGCCGCATCACGCATAAAATCGTATGCTTGGTCAGCGTATTTTACAGTTTGTTGCAAGTCGATAACGTGGATTCCGTTACGCTCAGTGAAGATGTACTTAGCCATCTTAGGGTTCCAGCGACGAGTTTGGTGACCAAAGTGTACACCAGCCTCAAGAAGTTGTTTCATTGAAATTACTGCCATGAGTATTTCTCCTTTTTGTTTTTTTCCTCTCCTCGACTTCAACTTGCAAAACGACCCGAGGGCAACAGTTTCACAATTCATCAAGAATGAGTATTATCGTTTACACGACAAGTTTCATTTTATCACATTTTAGCCATATTTTCAAGTGGTTTTAATAGATTTCGGCCTTGCTTTCGATAAAAAATAATAAAAGAGACTCACATCGAGCCTCTTCGTTTCATCCATTAGTTTGGATAGATGTAAGTAACATAACCTTCAGAAGTTGTAGTTGGGTTGAACCATCCACGTTTGTTACCGATTGTACGATCTCCACCATAGTTTGATTCTGATACTTGAATGCTAGTTGATGATGAAACTGCTGTAACAACCGCTACGTGTCCATATCCACCGTCATTCCAACATGCAATCGCACCAACTTGTGGAGTTGATCCAGTACGGAATCCTGCAGCTGCTGCACTTGTAGCCCACTGTGCTCCGTTACCCCAGTAATCTCCAGCCCAAGGTGCTAATGTCTTAGCTCCCCAAGTACATTCACCAGTTGGATAACTTGAAGCATTTGTACTGTATGTTGGACGCTGTCTTGTTGGAGTTGGTGCAGGTGCTGGAGTGTAGCTTGAATCATCATCTGATGAAGAGCTTGAAGTCGCTTGCACTTGATCTGAAAGTGTTGTATTTCCAGAAGCAACAACTGATTGTTGTTGACTTGTTTGACGTGCTTTATAAGCTGCTTCTGCTTCAGCTGCTGCTTTTGCTTCTGCTGCTGCTGCTGCTTTTTGTTCCAATAAAGTAGCTTTATCACTTTCTGCAGTAGCTTTCTCTGCAGCAAGGTTTAACTCAGCAACTTTCAACTCTGCTTGTTTTGTTGTCAATGCTTGTGCATCGTCAGCAAGAGTTTGTTGGTTCGCAATGACGGTATTGATAGCTTCGTTATTCGCAACTTGTTTTTCAGCAATTGATTTTTTATCAGCCTTTTGTTGTTCCAACATTTTGTTGTTAGCTGACACAATTTCACTCATAGCTGCAACACGTGAAATAGCTTCCGTAATTGATTTTGAGTTTACAATTGTATTGATGTAGCTAGTTGCAGCACCGTTAGTTTGTGCGCTACGTGCTTGTTTCTCCAAAGATTCATTACGAGCAACAATGTTCTTAGAGAGCTCTGTAATTTCTCCTTCAAGTTTTTTAGATTCAGCTTGTAGAGTTTCATTCTCAGCTTCCAAGTTCGTTTGTTGAGTTTGGATAGCTGTAACTTGCGTTTGGATTTCATCTACTTGTTTTTGAGCTTCTTTTTGTTGAGATGTCAAATCACTAATCTTACTATCTTGAGCAGCAATCTTTTCATCAGTTGTTTCAGCGTGGACAGTTGTCAATACCGCCGCTTGAGACACTAATACTGTACTTAATAAAAGTGACGCTAAGATTTTTTTCTTCATATTGTGTAGATACTCCTTCTATTTAAGACATTACTAGTATACCAAAAAAAGACATAATAAATATTACGCCTTTGTTACATTTTTATTTCTTTCTTATAGATAACATTTTTCAAAAATATATTGGAAAATAAGCATCCATAAAAAGTTTAAAATCATTGATGGGACAAGACTATAGACGATGAAAACTGGCATCGATTCTACTGTCAATCCCATAGCAAGGGCAAGGAGATAGCTCCCCATATCAAATAGGAAACTCATCACAACTATTGTTAACATTCTTGTCCAACGGTTTAGCAAAATTACACTATTAAATTTATGGAGCGAAGCTCCTATCAAGATAAATAGAAGTGTTGCAATTCCTATCAAGTGGAAAAAATAGATATCGTACACCAAACCCGCTATACAGCAATAAGCTAGATAGAGGTATTCTGAAACCTCAATTGTCTCAAACAAGAGAAATAAAAACAGAAAATGACTTGCTAAATGAAAGTGAGGGAAGAAGGATCCCGCTAATTGTCCAATATGTGCATCAATTAGTAAGACAAAAGGGAGTAAAAAGAAAATACCAATTTGTTTTAACAGTCTCATTGCTAATTCCCCACTAACTCTACCACATGAAGATTTTTGGTGTCAGCACTTAACTTGACTGTTACTTCCTTTGTTAGATAATCACTGCTGTGTGTTGTAGCAACAACCTCTCCAACAGGGATATCCTTAACATTAAAGTTTCCGAGCCCCCCTGTAGTCACCTTGTCTCCCGCACTAATGTCGCTGTTGCTGTTTAATTGACTAATTTTAAGCAGTTCAGATTCCTTATCATAACCAACGATAATCCCGTAAATTTCAGTAGAGCCATGCAGGATTTTAACAGAAATTTTGTCTGAATTTTCGGTGTTTGTCAATAGGTTGATCGTTGTTGAATGATCCTCCACCTTTGAAACACTACCAATCAAACCCCCGTTTGCAATGGCCAACATATTTTCAGAAGCTCCTTTTGAACTTCCCGCATCAATTGTTAACTCTTGTTTCCAAGATACTGGAACTCGCATAATCACATCTGCTGCAATGGTTTTTGTTGCCTGCAATTTTGACTTCATATCCAGCAACTGACGTAGTTGTTCATTTTCATTTTTTAAACTTTCTGATTGATTAGACTCCACCTCTAGTTGATAGAGCTGTTTCTTTAGACTCTCATTTTCATTGTAAGTCTGCGTCAAATGTCCCAAATCCGATTTGAAAGTATCAAACCACTGAAAGGGTTTTTGAACAATTCTATCTACGAAGGAAATCCCATCTCCTAGTTTCGTCACAATAGCGCTTGAATAGGTTGTCACTAATAGAACAGAAACTGCCAGAACTGTGACAAAAACGATGATTAGATATTTTGATTTTTTAAAACGGTTCATATTCCTACCTTTATACTAAAAACCTGCTACTGTGAGCTTCTTATCAATCCTACAAACCTGCTAAGATTTTAAGAAAAATAAGAAACATCCCAGTACCAAAATCACAAGAATTGCCAGTGTATCCTTTTGACTCCATCTCAACTGTCTATACTGACTTCTACCCTTTCCTCCCTGATAACCACGCGCTTCCATGGCTATTGCCAATGAATCTGCACGCTTTAAGCTAGTAGCAAAAAGAGGAATTAAAATTGGAATCATAGCCTTTACCTTTTGCACGATGCTACCTTCGCCAAAGTCAACTCCACGAGCTTTTTGAGCATTCATAATTCTCGTTGTGTCATCCATCAAGGTTGGAACAAAACGCAAACTCATTGATAACATGAGACCAATTTCATGAACGGGAACTTTCACGCGTTTCAGCGGTGCTAAAAGAGCTTCAACTGCAGCTGCCAGACTCAAAGGCATGGTCGTTAAGGTTAGCAAGGTTGAAAAGAAAATAATCAACACAAAACGACAGAAAATGATTCCTGCTTGTTGCAAAGCATAATCCGTTATTCTTATAAAAGAAAACTCAAATAGGACATTTCCACTTGAAATGAAAAAGAGCTGAAAAAGAGTCGTAAAAGCAATCAAGAAGAACATGGATTTTAATCCCTGAACGAAAAATGAGAGGGAAACGCCTGACAAAGCGATAAATATACCTGTCGCTATAAACAAAATGAGATTGGTGAGGGGATTATTAGCCCAAAATACAATCAAAATCAACAGGATCATGGCAAGCAATTTACTACGTGGATCCAAGCGATGAATGATGGAATCCCCCGGTATATAACGCCCTAAAATCATACTATCCATTTAGCGACTCCTTAAACTCCTCTATCTTGATTGGCAATTTTTTAAAAGCTACACCTCTATCTGCCAAACGTTTACAAAAGGCTGTGATTTTAGGCACACCTAACTGCACTTTTTCCATAGAGGCTACATCTTGGAAAACTTCGCTCGGTTTGCCACTTTTGACCAAACGCCCCTTTTCCATAACATAGACCTGATCAGCATATGCAGCTACGTCATCCATCAAATGCGTTACCAGAACGATTGTCATTCCAGAAAGGTGGAGTTCTTTAAACAAGGTCATCAATTCTTTTCTGCCCAAAGGATCTAGCCCTGCTGTAGGCTCATCCAAAACCAAGACAGTTGGCTCCATGGCTAGCATACCTGCTATAGCCACACGTCTCATCTGACCACCCGAAAGTTCAAAAGGACTGCGCTCAAAGAGTGACTCATCGATACCTACCAAGGCTAACTTTTCACGCGCAATTTTCTCGGCCTCTTCCTCAGAAACTCCAAAATTTTGCGGCCCAAATGCAACATCTTTCAAAACAGTCTCTTCGAAAATCTGATTTTCAGCAAATTGAAACACTAGACCAACCTGCTTTCGAATCTGGCGAATTTCTTTGTTGGTTGATGTAGGGGTAATGACGGTATCGAAAACTCGAACAGAACCCTTACTTGGTACCAATAGGCCATTTAAAAGCTGTAAAATCGTTGATTTTCCACTACCTGTGTGCCCTACTAAAGCTGCATAAGAGCCATCCTCAATCGTCAAAGAAACATCAGTCAGGGCTGATGAAGATAGGGGAGTCCCCTCTTGATAGGTAAAGCTCACATTTTCTAGAGTAATTCCCATAGCTTGTCCTCTAGCTCTCCTTCTGTCAAATAGCCATCCGGCAACTGATAGCCAGCCTCTCTCAAAGATTCTCTCAATTGATTAGTAAAAGGCTCATCTAATCCTATCTGGTCAAGGTCATCCCGAGAAAAAAGTTCTCTTGGGCTACTGGTTGACTCCACTTGGCCTTTTTTCATGACCAAGACACGGTCACTCATCGCAACTTCTTCCAAGTCATGTGTAATGGAGACGACTGTCATCTGGTGGTCTTTACGAATCTCTTGAACTGTCTGAATCAGTTCTCTGCGTCCCTCAGGATCCAACATACTTGTAGCCTCGTCCAAAATCAAAATAGCTGGCCTCAAGGCAACAACTCCTGCAATAGCCACCCGTTGTTTTTGTCCACCAGATAAACGAGCTGGTTCTCTCTTCTTAAAGTCCAGCATCCCTACCAACTCCAAAGAATCAGCCACTCTCTTCTTCATTTCTTCACGAGGAAGTCCCTGATTTTCTAAACCAAAGGCAACATCATCTTCAACAGTCGCCCCCACAAATTGGTTATCTGGATTTTGAAAAACCATACCAATTTGTCGACGCAAGTCCCAAACGTTCTCAGAGGACAGCAGTTGGCCATCTATCCAGATTTCCCCAGACTCCGCTTCAAGCAAGCCATCAATCAAACGGATAGTTGTCGATTTTCCACTCCCATTATGACCTACAATCGAAAGCCATTCTCCCCGTTTCACGTGAAACGAGACATTATTAACGTCATAATGTTCCTGGTCTTCCTTGTAACGAAAAGACAGATTTTTTACTTCAATAATCGATTTCATTTCGAACCAAATGTCCCTTTGAATACATGAGCGCTACCCTTGAAATAATCATAACCAGAGTAGATGGTGAAAAATAAAGCTATATAAAGCAACAGTTGCCCAATTAAATTCCAATGTAAGAGCAAAAAGATAATGGCAAACATCTGACTAAAGGTCTTGATTTTCCCTGGCATCGCTGCTGCTAGAACTTTCCCTCCCGTCTCAACAAGCAACAAACGCAAGCCTGTCACCGCAAGTTCACGACAGATGATAATAGCAACAACCCAAGCCGGAGCCATACCTAACTCAATCAACATGATAAAAGCTGACATAACCAACAGCTTATCGGCCATCGGATCAGCAAATTTTCCAAAGTTGCTGACTACATTCCATTTGCGAGCAAGGTAACCATCAAGATAATCCGTTACACTAGCAACTGCAAAAATTATCGCTGCTAGCAAATGACTGCCTTGTGAATGGCCCAAAGTCAAAATAAGGATAAAGAGAGGTATAAAGAGAATTCTACCAATAGTTAATACATTAGGAATTTGTTCTTTTTTCATTGATTTTTCCTTAATCTGTAGTAAATGTAAGTGTTACAGTTCCAGTCTGAGTTGTCAGCTTCGAAGTATCAATCGTTTGATTGTCCACAGTTACAGTAACTCCCTTCACTACACCTAAAGTAATGGTAACGGGATTCTTAGTTGAAACTGTTGTTTTTGCGTTTTTATTGTCTGATGACAAGGTCACACCACCTTCAAGGTCACTTCCTGAAACACTTACCCAGCTAGTTGCATCCGAAACAGTCAGCTGAACCGTAGCTGTTTCCTTACTCGTTTTATACCGAGCTTCAATGCGGTTTCCTTCGCCTGACACTGTAATAGTTGATTCCGTAGTAGAAGACGAGCTAGACGTCTGACTACTAGAAGATGAACTAGATGAGGTTGTGGAACTAGTCGAGTTCACAACACTATAATTAGCTGAAGAAGGACTTGGCTGAGTTTGGATGTAGTTCCAAACATAGTAAGTGACAAAAATTAAAATTGACAAAGCAAATAGGACGAAATAAAACAAGGGGAGATAAGACGTTTTTTTCTTATTTGATCGTCTGCGACCAGACAAGTCTTCTTCATCGACATCTACCTCTTCATAAGTGATCATACTACCTGAATCATAGGCATCCAAAACAATTCTTTCATCTAACTCTACTGCCCAGGCATATTTTCTTAAAAAAGAACGAGCATAGAAGGTACTAGGAAGTTGATCAAAATCATCTGCCTCCATAGCTTCTAGAAAATGCAACTGAATTTCAGTTTTTTCCTGTAATTCTTCCAGACTCAATCCCTGGTTAATTCTAGCTAAACGTAGAACCTCGCCAATTGTTTTTTTTCTCATACGTACCATTCCTTCTTTCTAGTATTAGTCATCTTTTAAGCTGGAAAGATTGTAAAATCAACTAGATCACCATTATCAATCAAACGATGTCCAGCTTCTAGAACATCCTCCAAAGTAATTTCCTGTAAAATTTTCGGAAAATCAAAAATTGTTTCTCCGCGATCCATCGGATCGTATTGAGTTGCAATAAATTCCAAGGAGTTCATGCTACTGAAAAACTCCCCAAACATCTCACTCTTAACAAGATCTAAATGTTCCTCGGTAATATCCGCATCATTACTAAACTGACGAATCGCTTTACGAAATTGATGTGACAGAGAAACAGGCTCTTTGGTGTCCATTGTCAGTATCACAAAATGAAAGCGAATATTGACTTCAACCTCAAGTGACAATGACGCGTCTAACTTCCCAGACTCATATAACCTTTGAAAACGATCCGAGGTCCAGCCAAACATCATCGTAAATAGCAATTTCAATAAAATGTTGTAACGATAAGACTCCTCTTCCGTTATTTGACCAGTTCCTCTAATAGCAACAGCAAGTTTGGGTGAAGAAACTTCCATCCGAAGACTATCTGTTTGCTTCACAGGCTGCAAAAGGAGTTGCTCTTTTGAAACTGTAAACTGGTTTGAAACTTCCTTTCCCTTTTTCGAAAAGTATTCCTCAACAACTTCCACATCAATATTTCCAACTAAAAACAGTGACATGTTGACAGGTTTGTAAAACTCTGTAAAATTCTCTTTTAAATTTGAAACTTGAATCTCAGAAATTGATTTTTCACTTCCAACTATATCTGTCGCTAAAGGAGTATCAGGATAAAGGTTGGCTAATGTTGCAAAAAACAAACGTGAATCTGGATCATCTTGGTACATTTCTCGTTCTTGCTGGATAATAGCCTGTTCCCTCAAAACAGACTCTGCTGTAAAATGAACATCTCCGACTAACTCATCTAGCAAATCTAAATTCTCTAATAGATGGTCAATTGTTGAAAAAAGATAGCTGGTCTTAGTAAAGCTTGTAAAGGCATTACTGTCCGCACCTAATCGAGTAAAAGCAGCCATTATATCCTCAGAGTTTTCTCTTTCAAACAATTTATGTTCAAGAAAATGTGCAATTCCTGCTGGATGAGGACATAAACCTTTTTCCAAGCTTGTATAAGTTGCATCTACAGAACCAAATTGAACCGTTACAATCCCGTAAACCTCATTGAAATCTTGTTTAGGGAGTAAAGAAACTGTCAACCCGTTTGACAATTGTGTTTTGTAGACTGTTTCCTTTACAGCAGGATAGTATTTTTCTTCAAAAGTAACCTTTGTCATTCTACTCCTTCCATAAAGTAAATCGCTTGTAACTTCAAACTATTGGCAGCTTTACATACAGCTTCTTTCTCAACATTCTCTAATTTTGCCACCAATCGATCAATATCAAAGATTGATTTTCCAAATAGAGCATTCAAATAGACTCTTTTAACTAGGGTCTGTTGATTATCTTGAGCCATCAACAAAGATCGTCGAATCATCTCCTTGGTTTGTTCAAGTTCAAAATCTGTAAAGTTACCCTTTTTCAGATCTAGCAATTGATGATTCATCATTTTTCTAGCCTGATTTCGATTTTCTCTATCAATACCCGCATACATCCTTAATAGACCACTAAACAAATCCAATTGACTCGAGACTGTGTAGGCTATTCCAGCATTTTCACGAACATTTGTAAAAAGTTTCGAATGTGCAAATTCACCCAACAAACCATTCATCACAAGCATGGGCAAATGCTCATCATCGCCATATTTTATAGGAGAATGATAACCCAATTCCAAAATGGATTGCCCAACATTTCTCTGAACCATTCCCTCTCGTAGAACATTCGAATAAGATTGATGGTACTGGATAGTGATGCCGTTCTCTCTAGCTGTAAAGGGTAATGACTTCAGTGATTCTGTAATTTCTACTTCATTAAAATCACCTAAGAAAAAGAAATCAATCCGATCATTCTTCAGAGCATCTTGAAAGCAAGTGTAGCTACTTTCCGGAGACTCATTTAAAATGCTATTTCGTAAATCACTGTATCTCAATTGAAGACGCTCATCATGGAAGAACAAGCTATCCAACTCCTTATGAGCAAAATAAAATGAATCATCCATATCAGTAGCTAAACTAGCCAATAACTGTTTTCTTTCAATTTCAAACAAGGCTGGCTCAAAAGCACCATCTTGAACTAAGGGGGCAAATAAAGTCTGTTTTACTAATTCCAAAATTCGAGAAGTCAAGACATTTTTTTTACTCAAAAACTCATCCCGCACGTAGGTAAATGTTAAGTCAAGAATATGTGCCTGTCCTCTACGATAAGCACTTGTGGAAATATCTGTTCCATATAAACTTGCCAAGTATCTGCGAAATGCTTGTGATGTGGGATAAGCTTTATTTGCCGTCTCCAACATACTTGCACTTAACATGCGTCCTGCTATTGTCTCAAGAGATAAGGGAGCAGTAAAACGAATAGTGATTTTATTTGTTTTAAACTTTTTGGATTGAACAAAATGTGCTGAAATTCCAGACACTAATTCCATACCTTACCTCCTTACATATAGAGTTCTATTATACCACGAAAATCAAAATTTTTCTTGTTCTCTTTATAGCTTTAAAGAGTAAAACCGTTTTCATTTCAACTAACTTTCCTCCAGCTATTTCAAGGAAAATATGGTATAATACCAAAGATTGAGGTGAATTATGGAATACAAATTATTTGAAGAATTTATTACGCTCCAAGCCCTCCTAAAAGAACTTGGAATTATACAAAGCGGTGGTGCTATCAAATCCTTTTTAATAGATCATCAAGTTTACTTTAATGGCGAGTTAGAAAGTAGACGTGGGAAAAAAATCCGTATTGGAGATACGATTGACATTCCTGATTTAAAGATTGACATCACCTTGACACAACCAAGTTTAAAAGAGCAAGAAGAGTATCAAGCAGATAAGATTGAGAAAGAGCGAATTGCTAAACTTGTCAAAGAGATGAATAAAGGTATCAAGAAAGAAAAACAAAAAACTTCTTCATCGCCTAAAACCAAACAAGTTCCACGTTTTCCAGGAAGATAACCATGTGGCTCCAACATTTAACAATTAAAACCTTTCGAAACTACAAAGAGGCGAAAATTGATTTCAATCCAAAATTAAATGTCTTTCTAGGTCAAAATGCACAAGGAAAAACCAATATTCTAGAGGCAATCTATTTCTTGGCCTTGACACGTAGTCATCGGACTCGTACAGATAAAAATCTCATTCATTTTGATGACGAGCAACTTCATCTTTCTGGCTTGCTACAGAAAAAAACAAGCTCTATCCCTCTAGAAATTGATTTAACACCAAAAGGGCGTGTGACTAAGGTCAATCACTTAAAACAAGCGCGCCTATCAGACTATATTGGACATATGAATGTTGTCCTCTTCGCACCTGAAGATCTCCAGCTAATTAAAGGAGCACCTTCTGTCCGTCGAAAGTTTATAGACATTGAACTGGGACAAATTAAACCAATCTACTTGTCAGACTTGTCAAACTATAACCATATACTCAAGCAAAGAAATACTTATCTAAAATCCAGCCAGAAGATTGATGAAACATTTCTGTCAGTCTTAGATGATCAGTTAATAGATTATGGTTGTCGCGTTATAAAGCATCGGATAAAATTCATTAAAGACTTAGAGAAATTTGGCCAAAAAAAACACTTAGAAATTTCAAATAAATTAGAAGAACTGTCAATATCTTATCAATCATCTGTCAACTTCACTGATGAAGAACAGCTAACAAGTTCTTTTAAAATTGCTTTGGAGAAAAGCAGATCCAGAGACTTATTTAAAAAGAATACTGGAGTTGGCCCTCATCGAGATGATATTTCTTTTTATATCAATGCTATGGATGCTAGTTTTGGAAGCCAAGGTCAACATCGTAGTCTTGTGCTTTCTATCAAACTAGCAGAGATTGAGCTAATGGAAAGTATTACAAACGAGTCTCCGATACTACTGCTTGATGATGTTATGAGCGAACTTGACAATACACGGCAACTAAAATTACTAGAAACCATTTCTCAATCTATCCAAACCTTTATTACAACAACAAGTTTAGACCACTTACAAAACTTACCAGAAAACCTTAGTATTTTTAATATTCAAAATGGTAAAATTTCTGTAAATCAACATTGACAACTTTGTAAATAAAAAGAACTCCTGAAAATCAGGAGTTCTTTTTTACTTCCTACATAGAGTAGTTTGGTGCTTCATTAGTAATTTGCACATCATGAGGATGGCTTTCTTTTAGACCAGCCCCAGACATTTCAATAAATTGTGCATTATCATGTAGTTCTTTAAGGTTAGCTGCACCACAGTAACCCATACCAGAGCGAATACCACCAATCATTTGGAAGACAATATCAGCTGCTGCGCCTTTATAGGCAACACGCCCTTCAATTCCTTCTGGAACGAGTTTGTTTGCTTCATTGACAGAACCTTGGAAGTAACGGTCACTTGAACCTTTCTTCATTGCAGCGATTGATCCCATACCACGGTAAGTCTTAAACTTACGTCCTTGGAAGATTTCCGTTTCACCTGGCGCTTCGTCAGTTCCAGCAAACATTGATCCAAGCATAACCGCGTTTCCACCTGCAGCAAGGGCTTTTACAATATCTCCAGAGTACTTGATTCCACCATCGGCAATGATTGTTTTTCCATATTCACGCGCAACTGCTGCTGCATCATAGATTGCTGTCACTTGTGGGACACCAACCCCTGCAATCACACGAGTGGTACAGATAGAACCTGGTCCAATACCGACTTTGACAACATCTACACCTGCATCATAAAGAGCACGCGCACCTTCTGCAGTGGCAATATTTCCAGCAATCAAAGTACGATCTGGGAAATGAGCACGAATTTCAGCAATTTTACGTAGAACACCAGCAGAGTGACCATGGGCAGTATCAATAACAATGGCATCCGCTCCTGCTTCAAAAAGGGCTTCGGCACGTTCAAATGTATCTGAAGTAACACCTACTGCACCTGCAACTAAGAGACGACCAAACTCATCTTTAGCAGCATTTGGAAACTCAATAACTTTTTCAATATCTTTAATAGTAATCAAGCCAGAAAGACGACCTTCTTCATCAACCAAAGGAAGTTTTTCAATACGGTGTTCTTGAAGGATGCTTTCAGCTGTTGCAAGGTCTGTACCAACAGGAGCAGTAACAAGATTTTCACTGGTCATATGGTTTGAGATTGGCTGATTGTAATCTGAAATAAAACGAAGATCTCGGTTTGTTAGAATACCAACCAATTTACGATTTTCAAGTGTCTCTACAACTGGAACACCACTGATACGGTAACGTCCCATCAGTTCATCTGCTTCAGCAATCGTGTGTTCTGGAGTCAAGAAGAATGGATCAATAATAACACCATTTTCAGAACGTTTTACCTTGCGAACTTCATCTGCCTGTTGCGCAATAGACATATTTTTATGGATTACTCCAAGACCACCTGCACGCGCAATGGCAATAGCCATTTGACTTTCTGTGACTGTATCCATGGCGGCTGTTATAATTGGGATATTTAAAGTCAGATTATCTGCCAATTTTGTTGTTAAATCTGCATCATTAGGCAACACATGACTTTCTGCTGGAATGAGCAATACATCATCAAAGGTAAAACCTTTTTTTAAAAATTTAGTATCCCAATTAGACATTGAAGTTTCCTCTTTTCTTTCTTTTTGAGCTTGACTCTTTTTGTATTGTATCTATCATACCATTCTATGAAAATTTGTCAATTATATTTATGGTAGAAATCATAAAAAAACCATCCCTGTGATCCTATGGAAGAGATAGTTTTACGATTCATATTTTATCTATTATTTAAAATAATTTAGTCCCATTGCTCCTTTAACCTCAGATAGGGTTTGACCTGCAACTTCACGCGCTTTCTCACTACCTTTTTGAAGCATATTGTACACTTCCCCCATATCCTTAGCAAATTCGATACGGCGCTCACGAATAGGACCAAGTTCGCGTTCTAATATTTCAAGTAGATAACGTTTCGTCTTCACATCACCAAGACCACCACGTTGATAATGTTCTTTCATATCTGCAATGTCTTGAGCATCTTCTGGACGACCAAACACATCTAGATAATGGAAAACCATATTTCCTTCAATCTTACCTGGATCCTCAACCCGAATATGGTCTGGATCAGTATACATGCTCATGACTTTTTTACGCAACGTATCCACATCATCAGCTAGATAAATACCATTATTAAGGGATTTAGACATTTTAGCATTTCCATCTAAACCAGGCAAACGTCCTGCTCTCTCATTTTCTGGATAAATACCCTCTGGTTCCACTAAGACATCACAGTTATATGCGTTGTTAAAAGAACGAACAATTTCACGAGTTTGCTCAATCATTGGTTTCTGATCTGTCCCAACAGGAACATAATTAGCCTTGAAGGCAGTGATATCTGCTGCTTGCGCAATCGGATAAATCAAAAATCCTGTCGGAATACTTTCTCCAAACCCTTTTTGAGCAATCTCTGTTTTTACTGTCGGATTCCGTTCCAAACGAGCTAGTGACACCAAATTCATATAGTACATAGATAATTCAGCCAACTCTGGAATCTGGCTTTGAATAAAGATAGTTGATTTACTTGAATCTAATCCAACTGCTAGGTAATCTAAGGCAACATTCCCAATCGATTCTACAATCGTTTGAGGATCTTTGGCGTGATCTGTCAATGCTTGTTGGTCCGCCAAAAAAACAAACATCTCATACTTGTCTTCTTCCTGAAGTAATACTCTGTTTTTAAGGCTCCCAACATAATGTCCAATATGCAGTTTTCCTGTTGGGCGATCTCCTGTTAAAATAATGGGTTTTGTCATTTTTTTCTCCTTCGAAATGGTCTCTTCAATTATAGCATTTTTTTGTTAAAATAACAGAAAATTATTTAAATCAAACAACTAACTCATTGTAAACAAACCTGTAAACTTAATTGACATAAAATTGACAAACAAAAATTTGAATATTTCTCTCTTTTCTAGTAGAATAAATATATTACATATTATAGGAGAAAAACATTGCTTACAGTATCTGATGTTTCACTACGTTTTAGTGATCGCAAACTTTTTGATGATGTCAATATCAAATTTACAGAAGGAAATACATACGGATTGATTGGTGCTAATGGTGCTGGGAAGTCTACATTCTTAAAAATCTTAGCTGGTGATATCGAGCCTACAACTGGTCACATCTCTCTTGGTCCAGATGAACGTCTCTCTGTTCTCCGTCAAAATCATTTTGACTATGAAGATGAGCGAGTTATTGATGTCGTTATTATGGGAAATGAAAAACTTTACAACATCATGAAAGAAAAAGATGCCATTTACATGAAGGAAGATTTTTCAGATGAAGATGGTGTTCGTGCAGCCGAACTCGAAGGTGAATTTGCTGAACTTGGAGGTTGGGAAGCAGAAAGTGAAGCATCCCAATTACTTCAAAACCTAAACATTCCAGAAGAATTGCACTATCAAAACATGAGCGAATTGGCCAATGGTGAAAAAGTGAAGGTTCTCCTTGCTAAAGCACTTTTTGGTAAACCAGATGTTCTTCTCTTGGACGAGCCGACCAACGGGTTGGACATCCAATCTATTACTTGGCTAGAAGACTTCTTGATTGACTTTGATAACACCGTTATCGTAGTATCCCACGACCGTCACTTCTTAAACAAAGTGTGTACTCATATGGCCGACCTTGACTTTGGAAAAATCAAACTCTATGTCGGAAACTACGACTTCTGGAAGGAATCTTCTGAGCTTGCTGCTAAATTGCTAGCAGACCGTAATGCCAAGGCAGAAGAAAAAATTAAACAATTGCAAGAATTCGTTGCTCGCTTCTCTGCCAACGCTTCTAAGTCAAGACAAGCAACGTCTCGTAAAAAAATGCTTGACAAGATTGAATTAGAAGAGATTGTGCCATCTAGTCGTAAATATCCATTTATCAACTTTAAAGCAGAACGTGAGATTGGTAATGATCTCTTGACAGTAGAAAATCTAACTGTAAAGATTGATGGCGAAACTATCCTAGACAATATTAGTTTCATCTTACGTCCAGGTGATAAGACAGCTCTGATTGGACAAAATGACATCCAAACGACTGCATTAATTCGTGCAATTATGGGTGACATCGACTATGAAGGAACTGTCAAGTGGGGAGTTACTACTAGCCGTTCTTACTTGCCAAAAGACAACTCGGCTGATTTTGCAGGAGGAGAGTCAATTCTTGACTGGTTGCGTCAATTTGCAAGTAAAGAAGAAGATGACAATACCTTCCTACGTGGTTTCCTTGGTCGTATGCTCTTTTCTGGAGATGAAGTTAACAAACCTGTAAACGTCTTGTCAGGGGGAGAAAAAGTGCGTGTCATGCTTTCAAAACTCATGCTCTTGAAATCAAATGTCCTTGTACTTGATGATCCAACAAATCACTTGGACTTGGAATCTATCTCAAGCTTGAACGATGGATTGAAAAACTTTAAAGAATCAATCATCTTTGCCAGTCATGACCACGAGTTTATCCAAACTTTGGCAAACCATATCATTGTTTTGTCTAAGAATGGCGTCATTGATCGTATCGATGAAACCTATGATGAATTCCTAGAAAATGCAGAAGTACAAGCAAAAGTTAAAGAACTTTGGAAAGACTAATAAGACTTCAAAACTCAGTTGGGGTAACCAACTGAGTTTTCTATCATTCTACGAGGTAACATGAAATCATTTTTTAAAACATATTGGACCTATTTTGTTTCTTTCATCATTCCTTTAGTAATTATGACTGGAGTATACCTAATTCAAGGTATCTACTGGAATAGCGATGCATCTCCACTATTAGGAGACGGTTTCCATCAATACGTTATTTTTGATGTAGCTTTACGAAATATTCTGCATGGAAATGGCAGTTTGTTTTACACCTTTACAAGTGGCCTCGGACTGAATTTCTATGCTCTATCTAGTTATTACTTGGGTAGTTTTCTCTCACCTCTGGTTTACTTTTTTAATCTGTCAAATATGCCAGATGCTGTCTATCTGACCACTCTCTTAAAATTTGGATTGATTGGTCTGTCAACCTTCTTTAGTTTGAATAGATTATTTAAAGATATCCCAAAATTTTTAAAACTTACCTTATCTACTTCCTATGCTTTAATGAGCTTCACTGTCAGTCAGTTAGAGATAAAAACCTGGTTAGATGTTTTTATCTTGATTCCTTTAATTATAACTGGTTTACACCTACTCATAACACAAAAGAAGCGCCTACTATACTTTACAAGTTTGTCAATCTTATTTATTCAAAATTATTATTTTGGGTATATGACAGCATTGTTTCTTATTTTCTGGTATCTTTGTCAAATTTCTTGGGACTTTAAAACTCGAAAATCATCTTTTCTTGATTTTGTTGTTACCTCCTTTTTAGCTGGAATGGCTAGTTTGATTATGACTCTTCCTACACTGTTTGATTTACAAACTCATGGAGAGAAGTTGACTGCCATCACAAAATTAAAGACAGATAGTAGCTGGTATTTGGATATTTTTGCAAAACAATTCATTGGATCTTTTGATACAACTAAATATGGATCTATACCAATGATTTTTGTTGGATTGCTTCCTTTTATTTTGACTATTCTATTTTTCACAATAAAATCCATAAGGTTTCACGTGAAACTTACCTATGCAATTTTCTTTACTTTTTTAATAACAAGCTTTTACATAGAAGCACTTGATTTATTTTGGCAAGGGATGCATACCCCAAATATGTTTTTGCATCGCTATGCTTGGATTTTTTCCACTCTGTTAATTTATACTGCAGCAGAAGTCTTAAATCGTCTGAAAGAACTGAAGCTCTGGAATCTATTTGTCTCACTTTTTCTTGTACTAACAGGATTTTTGGCTACTGTCTATTTTAAATCACACTATTCTTTTCTAACTGATTTGAATATCCTACTCACTCTTGAATTTCTACTAGTTTATGCTCTTTTACTTCTTGCAGTCATTAGAAAGTTTATCTCTGTAAATCTATTTGCAATTCTTTTGTCTTTATTTATAACAGCTGAGATAAGCTTAAATGCATCATCTCAAATGGAAGGAATAGCTAAAGAATGGGCCTTTGCTTCTCGTAGCGCCTATAATAGGGATATCACCGCTATGGAATCCATTCTAAACCAAATTGGCAATCCATTTACACGTACTGAAAAACTGCAAATTCAGACTGGAAATGACAGTATGAAATTTAACTACAATGGAATCTCTCAATTTTCGTCTGTACGAAATCGTTCAGCTAGCACTAGTTTGGATAAACTGGGATTCAAATCCTCTGGAACCAACCTCAATCTCCGTTATGCAAATAACAGTCTTTTAGCAGACAATTTATTTGGAATCCAGTACAATATTTCTGAAACTTCACTTGATAAGTATGGCTTTCAAGAGATTTATCAAAAGGATCATTTAACCTTATATAAAAATCAACTCTCTTTACCCATTGCCTTTGCCACTCAATCTATTTACACCGATGTAAACTTTAACAATCACACTCTAGATAATCAGGCTTTATTTATAAACCAGCTTGCTAATCTCAACTTAGATTACTTTTCTCAAATAGCATCTGATAAAACAGATACTTCAGATGGTTTAACCAGCATCACAGGTTCTGCGAATGAAGATGCAAAGATTGATTATCAAATTGAGGTTCCTCAAAATAGCCAAGTCTATCTCTCTTTTTCAAATCTTCATTTTACGAATGATAAACAAAAGAAAGTTGACATCCTTGTCAACGGTGAAAAAAAGACTTTTTCAACTGACAATGCATTTAATTTCTTTAATTTGGGTTATACTGAAGAACAAAAAACTTTCAATATCAGTGTTAGTTTCCCTGGAAATTCTCAGGTGTCCTTTGAATCTCCAACCTTCTATCGTTTAGATACTCAGGCTCTTACTGAGGCAATTCAAAAGATTAAAGAACAACCTGTAGAAGTATCTACCTCTAAAAATAAAGTCTTTGCTACATATGAAGTCAAAGAAGATACCTCTATTTTCTTCACTATTCCTTATGACAAAGGTTGGTCTGCATACCAAGATGGGAAAAAACTTGAAATCAAGCAGGCTCAGACTGGTTTTATGAAAGTTGATGTTCCAAAGGGAAAAGGCACCATTACACTTTCCTTTATCCCCAATGGTTTTGTTATTGGAGCAGCCTGCTCACTAACTGCCCTTCTTCTTTTTGGGACCTATAATCACAGACGAAATTTATCTAAGACAGAAAAAGATTGACCAATTTCTTGGCCAATCTTTTTAATCTTCTTCCATTTTCTTAGGTTGATAAGCTAGCATACCTAAAGCAGTAAAGAAAGCTAGAGTTATAATAAGGAAAATAACTTGATGATGAATATTTCCTGTCATAGAGATTGTTTGTCGTAAGCCTGATACAGAATAACTCATTGGTAACCAAGGATTGACACCTTTGAAGAAATCATTTGTCAAAGCAAGGGGATAGGTCCCTGCACTTGATGCTAACTGTAATAAAAGTAAAATAAGAGAGAAGAAAGCTCCTATACGGCTATTCCAAGTTGTTAAAGCTGTCACCATAGACATGAAAGCTAAACTTGTGATTAGAATTAGAATCAAGGTCCTCATCTCATGGTTCGCAGTCAATCCAATAAGATGGACACCTCCATAAACTAAAACACCTGCTAAGACAGCTATAATCCCATTTATTTCAGAGCGAGACTTCAACCAAGCCCAACGACTCTCTGGATGACGTCCAGAAGGCAACTTCGCAAAAATCATATTGGTAGATATAGCAGCAACAAAAAGAGCAACTGATATCATATAAGGAGCCATAGCAATCCCATTTACAGGGACTTGGTCATTGTCTGTTTTTGAGAGAACTAGAGGTTCAGATAATGTTTCTGCATTTTTAGATTCTGTCGAAGCTGATTTGAGTTGATTATTAGCATTGCCTAATCCTTGTCCTAATGAATCAACTCCTGTCTGTAAATCTTCAAGACTAGAGGTTAAGGTTGTTCCACCATCTGCTAGTTTTCCAGCACCATCTGCAATCTTCATAGCGCCACTTCCTAGTTGAGATGCTGCAGAAAGTAACTGTGTTGATTTATCTGTTAATTGACCAGAGCCAAATTGTAATTTAGTAATACCTGCTATCAGCTCTGGACTCTTATTATTCAATTGAACAGAACCAGATGACAAACTTTCTATACCTAATACTAATTCTGGAGCTTTTCCAGCTAACGCATCTACTCCAGCTGTCAAGGTTGATGTATTTTCTGTCAACTTACTTGATCCAGAAACTAATTGATCCAGACTAGTTGTTAAACTTGCATTCTTTTCACTTAGTTGATTAGCACCTATAGAAATAGTATCCAATCCTTTAGTATAGTTTACAACACCTTTTTCAATTGACTGACTTCCAGGAACTAACTGATTATTTACAGAAGTTTGTAATGTTGTAAATCCATTTGACAAGGTTGTCAAGGAGCTAGATGCTGCAGGTAAGAGTTGATTTGCCTTCGTCTGTACATCAGATAGATTAGATACTTGTTGTTCTGAATTCTCTATACTTTCTTTTAATCCCCCTACTGTTGTTAAAATTGTTTTTGCTGACTCAATAGTAGAATTAGAATTTTTAGAAATAGCTTCTGTCAATTCTTTCTTTTGTTCCTCTGTAAGAGATTGATAAGTAGCTGTTGATTGAAGGTTGGCAATAGTTTTCTCTTGTTCTGTCTGACTTTTAGTCACAATATCCTGAGCAAGAGTTGTTAGATTTGGCAAAGTTTCTGACAATGTACTCTTCAGTTGAGTATTATCTGATATTGTAAGAGCTTGTAGTGTTTTATTTAGTTCTCCTAAGCTTGTTGCCAATTGCGCTATTTCTTCACTTTGTTGAGATGAGGACTCTAATTGGCTTGAAATTTCTTTAATACCAGTATTTAATTGCTCCATTCCATCTCTTAGTGTATCTGATTGATTGGATAATTGACTTGTTCCGTTAGAAAGTTCTTTCACACTACTTGTATAAGCATTTACACCAACTGAAAATTGATTGAGACCTGTATCCAGTTGTGAAACGCCACCTGTATAGGACTTTATACCTGTATTTAGCTGATTTACACCTGTCACCAACTCAGGAGTTTTTGAAGCTAATTGACCAAGTCCAGTGTCAACTTGTGAGACAGCATTTGTATAACTTTGTAAACCACTATTAAAAGTTCCTAAACCAATATGTAATTGCTCTATAGCAGACACATAGCTAGATAAGCCTTTTGTAAATTGATCCGCTCCATTTGAAAAAGTTACAGTTGAATTAGCTAGAGTATTAAGATTTGTCGTCAATGTTTGACTTCCCGTCACCAACTGATCGGCTCCATTAGCCAATTGTTCACTTCCATCGGCTGCTTTATTTATTCCAGACTTCAAATCATTCATTTTTTGAAATAAAGCCTTAGTGTATGTTTCAGTTACATTCGTAGAGACGGTTTGTTTTAATTGTGTCATTGCAGAATCACTCATCTTACTTGCAATAAAGCTATGTCCACTTGACGTCTGATAGTCAATCTGCATTTGTTCAGGATGATTTGTTAGGATAGAAGTAGCTTTTTCAGACAAGTCACTTGGTAAAGTCACTACCATGTAGTAGTCACCATCTTCTAGGCCTTTTTTTCCTTCTACTTCATTAACAAAATGAAAATCTAAAGCCTTATTTTCTTTTAAATTAGACACCATGTCTTCACCAATTGTCATTGTCTGTCCATTATAAGAAGCTTCCTTATCTTTATTGACAACTGCCACAGGTAACTCCGATACTTGACCATATGGATCCCACATAGATGATAAAAAAATGATATTATATAAAGCTGGAATGAGAGAAATCCCTATCATTACAATGATAAAGGTCGGTTTTTTAAATATTGCTTTCCATTCTTTAAACATGTTTCCTCCTTTTTTACACATATTGTCTAAAATTTTGATATAATAGATTATACATCAAAAAATCCAAATTACAAGATTAAAAATTCTTTTTTAGATACATAGTCTATTTTTGTGTACAAGGAGAAATTATGAAAGAAAGTAACAAACGGTTAAAAACAAAACGAATTATCGAAAATGCTATGGTTCAATTATTGATAGATCAACCCTTTGATCAAATTTCTACTGTCAAGTTAGCAGAAAAAGCCGGAATTAGTCGTTCCAGCTTTTACACTCACTACAAGGATAAGTATGATATGATTGAACTCTACCAAAGTAAGCTATTCCATACCTTTGAGTATATTTTCCAAAAACATGCTCATCATAAAAGAGATGCTATTTTAGAAGTATTTGAATATTTAGAGTCTGAACCACTATTAGCTGCACTCTTGTCTGAAAATGGAACAAAAGAAATCCAAAATTTCTTGAGAAATAAGCTTCACATTATGCTTAGCACAGACCTTCAGAAACGTTTTATGAAACTACAACTAAATCCAATTGAACTAGAATACAGCAGCATTTATCTAACAAATGCCTTATTTGGTGTTTGCCAGACTTGGATCGCTCACGGAAAAAAAGAAAGTCCGCAAGAAATGACAGACTTCCTTATGAAAATGTTAGGTGATGTCAACTAAAAAAGAACACCATTGGTGTTCTTTTTATCTGACTCCGCCAGTAGGACTCGAACCTACGACATCATGATTAACAGTCATGCGCTACTACCAACTGAGCTATGGCGGATAAAATAGTCCGTACGGGATTCGAACCCGTGTTACCGCCGTGAAAAGGCGGTGTCTTAACCCCTTGACCAACGGACCATCTATCTGTAGCAGATATAACCATTATATCAATTTCTTACTAATTGTCAATCACTTTTTAGATTTTTTCTCTAGAATATCTTTTAGTTTGCGGACTTTTAAACGAGTAATCGGGCAACGATGATCTTCATAAAAGACAACTTCTAAATTCTTTCGATCAATTTCTCTCACATTTCCCACATTGACAAGGAAAGATTTATGGGAGCAATAAAATCGCTGGGTATGTTTGTCCTTTTCCTGAATATCTGTCATAGTTCCATAGAATTCTTTTGCAAAATTCTTACCAATAATCCGAAGTTTATGAGAAACTCCTGTGGTTTCGATATACAAAATGTCATGGTAAGGAATTTTCAAATCATTTCCTTTATAGTTGTAATCAAAATAGTCTACAACATCTTCGTTTTCAAGCAGCATGCTCTTAGTGTAAAAAATACTCTGCTCGATGCGTTTTTTGAACAACTCATCATTGATATCTTTATCAACAAAATCTAGGGCTGATACCTGGTATTTGTACGTTAAAGTAGCAAATTCAGATCGACTGGTAATAAAGACAATAATAGCATAAGGATTGTGATGACGGATAAACTGAGCCACTTCAAAGCCTTTTTTCTCGATTCCATGAATATCGATATCTAGGAAATAAAGCTGGTTTATTTCATCATTTTCGATATATTCCTTAAACTCACGAACTTTTCCTGTTGTCTTATATGAAATAGGAATATTCGATTCTTCAGAGATTTCATTTAATATTCTCTCTAGTCTCACTTGATGTTCAATAACATCTTCTAAAATCAATACTTTCATTCGAATTCCCTCTTAAATCTAATAATTTGTCTAAATGTGTTGTCTTCCATCTCAGTTTCTAAGATAATGTTGTCATACTTATCTAAAATCTCTTTGACATTATTGAGTCCTAAACCTCTATTTCTTCCCTTGGTAGAGAAACCTAAGGCAAATAGATCCTCTGAAGGCGTCATAGTGATTTTGCATGAATTCTGGATAACTATAACTGTTTCAAAATCCATTTTAATGACTGCAACTTCCATTTGTTTCAAGTAACTATCTGCAGCACCTTCAACGGCATTATTTAATAAAATGCTCATGATACGAACAAGATCAAGTAAATCTATTGACAGTCTAGTAATGATATCCTTTACTTCCAATGTAAACTCTACATCATTTTTTCGTGCATAGACAATAGATTGAGCAATTAAACTTCGTAAAGCAGAATCTTCTATATTATTTAAATCAAAGTAAGTATATTTTTCTGACCTCAATTTCTGATTTGCTTTTACTAAGACTTCATTGTAAACCCTGTTAATTTCTTGTAAATCTCCACTATCAATCGCCATTTGCATGCTGACAAGCATCCCGGCATAGTCATGACGAAAACCTCGAATTTCATTATACAACTCCACAATTTCATCAGTATAAGTCTGTAAATGTTTTTGTTCAAATTTCTTTTGTTTTAGAGCAATCTCTTTTTCAATTTGAACCTTGTGAGAATTCATTGCAAAGAAAATCAATAACAAGCAAATAAAAACAATGGTTGATAAAATACTTCCGAAGCTATTTAAATGATGAGTTGTACTTACTATATCTGAAATAAATAATAAGATATGCAAACCAAAGAAAGCAACTATTACTTTTTTTAAAAAAGGGTACAGATAATCTTTATCAAAATATTTAATTTCCAGATGAAAATAACGAATTATTATTAGAATAGATAAATAAGTCATCAACAATACTACTAAAAGAAATGTACTTTTATAGTGTAATACTACTTCATCTCCTGTTATAGAAGATAAGGTTACGGATATAAAAGTATGAGTACTGTGATATAATAAAGACAATAGTAAACTGATAAAAATAGCTTTGTATTTTTCAGACTTCTTTAACTTTCTTAAATAAAGGTACACAACCAAAGGAAATAAAAATTTAGACAAAGCAAAACTATTAGAATATACTAGTGTAATAATTTCTTCAAGTATAAAAACTGAGATACATGTGTAACAGAAAAAAACAATTTGTTCTTTTCTATTGATTTTACAAATCCATTCATAACTTTTACTAATGATGAGAAAATAAAAAATAGCTATCCCTAATCCAAATAAATCCATTACTCTCTACCTTTATTTTATTACTTTCTTCTTGGAAAAATAAGATTACGAATTGTTTCTGAAATTCTCCAATCTCCACCTCGAATCTCCTGCAATTCTGTCTCTGTTACTTCTTTAAATTGTTCCAACTTTTCTGTATTTTTCATAATGAAATCTCCTGTATTATTTTTTCTTGTAAGTTAACTTACACATCTATTATACAAAATGAAGAACATGTAAGAAAAAATTCTTCCCAACTGTACATTTTTGCACCTGAAACGCACTTTTTTAAGAAAAAAGCTGGGATTTACCCCAGCTTTGCATCTAAAATTGATCCCAGCAGGATTCGAACCTGCGACCGTTCGCTTAGAAGGCGAATGCTCTATCCAGCTGAGCTATGAGACCTAACATGACCATTCTATCAAAAAACAAGAGCTAAGTCAATCTTCTATTTGTGGTAAGGAGAACCTTGCTGAATTGTAAAAGCACGGTAAATTTGTTCAACTAAAACCAATCTCATTAATTGATGTGGTAATGTCAGACGTCCAAAACTGACAGAAAGATTGGCCCTATTTTTTACAACAGGAGCTAGACCCAAACTTCCTCCAATGATAAAAGTAAGCGTTGAGTATCCTTTGATAGAAGCTTGCTCTAGTTGCTTACTAAATTCCTCTGAGGAGAGTGTTTTTCCTTCAATGGCTAATACAACGACAAAGTCCCTTTCTCCAACCTTAGAAAGAATTCTTTCACCTTCTGTTTCCAAGATTTTTTGATTTTCTAATTCACTGGCTTTGTCAGGTGTCTTCTCATCAGTGAGCTCAATCATTTCTAATTTGGCGAAACGTGAAATTCGTTTGGTATATTCAGCAATTCCATCTTTAAGGTATTTTTCTTTTAATTTTCCTACTGTTACAATTTTTATTTTCATTCTTCTATTCTATCATATCCACACTTCATTTCACATCTTATACACAAAAAAATCATTCAAAATTACAAGTGAATTCACAGAATAAAGCGAGTTATCCACAACTTGTGTAAAACTTTAAGCTTTTAAGTTTGGATTAAGTTAATAGGTTTATAATCTGAGTAAATAAATAACAAACGGAGGCGTTTATGAAACACTTACAAAAATTTTACAAAAAGGTAGTTAAAGTTCTTGTAATCATTCTAATCGGATTTTTAAGTGGTGCCTTAGGAAGTTTCGTAACATTACAACTTTATCAAAAACAAGGAAATCAAGCTACAAATAATAATTCTGGCACTGTCACTCAAACATCCTATAAGAATGAAAATTCAACCACTCAAGCAGTAAATAAAGTTAAGGATGCTGTTGTCTCAATCATTACTTATTCTTCTAGCAGTAGACAAAGCAGTGTATTTAATGGTGATGAAACTAATTCTGATTCAGACAATCAACAAATCGCGAGTGAGGGATCAGGTGTTATCTATAAAAAAGATGATAAAGATGCCTATCTTGTAACTAATACTCACGTTATCAATGGAGCTTCAAAAGTTGATATTCGCTTGGCAGATGGTACCAAGGTTCCTGGTGAAATTGTCGGATCTGATACTTTCTCTGATATTGCTGTCGTTAAAATTTCTTCAGAAAAAGTTACAACAGTGGCAGAATTTGGAGATTCAAGTCAACTTAGTGTTGGAGAAACAGCGATTGCTATCGGTAGTCCTTTAGGTTCAGAATATGCTAATACAGTTACACAGGGGATTATTTCAAGTCTTAATCGAAATGTTTCTCTAAAATCTGAAGATGGTCAAGCTATTTCAACAAAAGCCATTCAAACAGATACAGCCATTAACCCTGGTAACTCTGGTGGTCCACTTGTAAATATTCAAGGACAAGTAATTGGTATTACATCAAGTAAAATTGCAAGTAATGGTGGAACATCTGTAGAAGGTCTTGGTTTTGCAATTCCTTCAAACGATGCACAAAATATCATTAAACAGCTTGAAAGTAATGGTAAAGTGACTCGTCCAGCTCTTGGAATTCAAATGGTCAATCTGTCAAATGTTGGAGCTAGTGATCTTAGAAAACTTAACATTCCAAGTGGCCTCACTTCAGGTGTAGTTGTTCGATCTGTTCAAAACAATATGCCAGCAAATGGACACCTTCAAAAATACGATGTCATTACCAAAGTTGACGACAAAGAGATTGCCTCATCAACAGACCTACAACATGCTCTTTACAATCATGCTATTGGAGATACTATCAAAGTAACCTACTACCGTAACGGTAAGGAGGAAACAACCTCAATTAAACTAGATAAGAATTCTAGTGATTTAGAGTCTTAATTGACATCAGTGTAAAGAAAACTTTACAGAAAGTAAAAGATATGTTAGTGTAGAATCATGGAAAAATTTGAAATGATTTCTATCTCTGAAATACAAAAGAATCCTTACCAACCTCGAAAAGAATTTGATACAGAAAAACTAAAGGAATTAGCTCAGTCAATCAAAGAAAATGGGCTCATCCAGCCAATCATTGTTCGTCAATCTCCTGTAATTGGTTATGAAATCCTTGCAGGAGAGAGACGATATCGGGCTTCTCTCTTGGCTGGTCTGACCTCTATTCCAGCCGTTGTAAAGCACCTCTCAGATCAGGAAATGATGATCCAGTCAATCATTGAGAATTTGCAGAGAGAAAATTTAAATCCTGTTGAAGAAGCACGCGCCTATGAATCTTTAGTAGAAAAAGGATTTACTCACACTGAAATAGCAGATAAAATGGGGAAATCTCGTCCTTATATCACTAATTTTATTCGTTTACTTTCCCTACCAGAATATATCTTAACTGAAGTAGAAAATGGAAAAATTTCTCAAGCGCATGCACGTTCACTAGTTGGTTTAGACAAAGAGCAGCAAGACTATTTCTTCCAACTAATCAAAAATGAAGATATTTCTGTGAGAAAGTTAGAAGCACTTCTTACAGAGAAAAAACACAAGAAGCAGAAAAAAAGTGATTCTTTCATCAAAGATGAAGAAGATAAATTAAAAAAAATACTCGGTTTAAGTGTAGAAATTAAACTTTCAAAAAAAGATACTGGAAAGATTATTATCTCCTTTTCAAGTCAAGAAGAATACGATAGAATTATTAACAGCCTGAAATAAGGCTGTTCTTTTATTTTCTCAACCCACAAATTTATCCACTAATTTTTTTTATCAAAAAGCCTACTAAATCAAGGATTCTTCTATTTATCCCCAACCTGTGGATAAATACTGCTAACATTGTGGATTCTTTTCCCCAATCTGTGGAAAAATCCTACTATCTATGGTAAAATAAGTCTAGCACTAAACTACTAAAATCATAGTAAAGGAGGAAAAAATAGTTGAAAGAAAAGCAATTTTGGAATCGTATTTTAGAATTTGCTCAAGAAAGATTGACTCGATCTATGTATGATTTCTATGCTACACCTGCTGAACTCATCAAAGTAGAAGAAAACACAGCTACTATATTTCTACCGAGATCAGAGATGGAAATGGTGTGGGAAAAGCAATTAAAAGATATTATCATTGCTGCTGGTTTTGAAATTTATGATTCTGAAATCAAACCTCACTATATTTTCACTAAACCTCAGAGTACAGAATCTCCTCAAGTAAATGATACGAATAGTGTCTCTACTTACGATTACACATCTGTACTACCAACGATTCCCTATTCTGAAACAGGATTAAAAGAAAAATATACCTTTGATAACTTTATTCAAGGTGATGGGAATGTTTGGGCGGTATCTGCTGCACTAGCTGTATCTGAAGAT